>NZ_JBWXUE010000013.1:0-121607 GCF_057158765.1 Kitasatospora sp. NEAU-69 | reverse complement strand
GAGAGGTAGCGGAACGCCGAAAGGGGGGGGGGGTGGGGAATTTCGCGGACGAGGTTCCCGGCTCCACGGCTCACCCGCTCAGGAGTGTCCCTTCGAGTGCTGCTCGGCGCCGCGGTGGCGGTGCCCCTTGAGCTCGCTGTGCCCGGCCGCGATGCCGGTCCGCGCCCGCTCCTCCGGCGCCCGGCGGCCGCCGTGTGCGAACGGCTGCTCACCGGCGAGCGCCGCGTACGTTCCGTAACCGGCCGCGGCCGGCGTGCCGCTGCTCTGCCCGGCGTGCAGCAGCGGCCCGAAGGCGCGCTGCCTGCCGGGCAGTCCGGCCGCCATGCCGCGATGCTCCAGTACGTCCTGGGTGCCGCGGCGGAGCTTGTTGCTCGTCCTGCCCGTAGGTCGCTTGGTCATGCCTGGGCCTCCCATCGACGCTCTTCCTGCGATGGTATGTCCAGTTTCCGGTGCTTTCACCCCGGACAGGCTCTAGAACGGGAAGCGGCTGCGCCCGTGCTGGATCGAGATCCACTTCACCGTGGTGAACGCCTCGACCGTCGCCTCGCCGTTGAGCCGGCCGACCCCCGAGTTCTTCTCCCCGCCGAACGGCACGATCGCCTCGTCGTGGATCGTGCCGTCGTTGACGTGGATCATGCCGGTCTCGATCCGCTGCGCCACCCGCACACCGCGCTCGATGTCCGCCGTGTGCACGGCGCCGCTGAGGCCGAACGGCGTGTCGTTGGCGATCGCGACCGCCTCCTCCTCGCCGTCGAACGGCACCAGCAGCACGACCGGGCCGAAGAGCTCGCGGCGCAGGATCCCCGAGTCGGCGGGCACGTCGGTCAGCACCACCGGGTCCATCAGCGTGCCGACCGTGTTGCCGCGCAGCAGCACGGTCGCGCCCTCGGCCACCGCCTGGTCGACCTGCGCGTCGAGCGCGTCGGCCTGGGTCGAGTTGATCAGCGGGCCGATCTGGGTGCTCGGGTCGGCCGGGTCGCCGACCCGCAGCGAGGCGGTCTTGGCGACGAACTTCTCGGTGAACTCGGCCAGCACGCTGCGGTCCACCAGCACCCGGTTGGCGGCCATGCAGACCTGCCCCTGGTGCGCGAAGCGGCTGAAGACGGCCGCGTCCACCGCGTAGTCGAGGTCCGCGTCGTCGAGCACGATCAGCGCGCTGTTGCCGCCGAGCTCCAGCACCGAGCGCTTGAAGTGCGAGGCGGCCACCGTGGCGACGTGCCGGCCGACCTTGTCCGAACCGGTGAAGGAGATCGTCTTGGGCACCGGGTGCTCCAGCAGCGCGTCACCGATCTCGGCGATGTCGGTGACCACGACGTTGAGCAGACCGGCCGGCAGGCCGGCCTCCTCGAAGATCTTCGCAATCAGCGTGCCGCCGGTGATCGGCGCGTCCTGGTGCGGCTTGAGCACCACCGCGTTGCCGAGCGCGAGCGCGGGCGCGACCGGCTTCATCGAGAGGAAGAGCGGGAAATTGAACGGGCTGATCACGCCGACCACGCCGACCGGCAGCCGGTACAGGCGGTTCTCCTTGCCGTCCACCGGCGAGGGCAGCAGGCGCCCCTCGGGGCGGATCGCGAGCTGCATCGCCTCGCGCAGCATCTCCTTGGTCAGCGCGAGCTCGAAGCCGGCCTTGAGGTGGGTGCCACCCAGCTCGGCGATGATCGTCTCGGTGATCGCCGCCTCGCGCTCCTCGATGATCCGCAGTGCCCGCTCGAAGACCAGCCGCCGGGTGTACGGGTTGGTCGCGGCCCACTCGCGCTGCGCCCGCTCGGCGGCGCGGTAGGCCTGGTCGACCTCGTCCCTGGTGGCGACGGTGATCGAGGCGAGCTTCTCGCCGTTGAACGGGTTGATGTCGACGATGTCCCAGGATCCGCTGCCCGGACGCCACTGACCGTCGATGTACTGCAGCGCGAGATCGGAAAAGTAGGACACTGGCTCCCCTTCGCAGCAAGCTGACTGAGGATCATCCTACTGATACGTCAGTCCTCTTGAAGCAGGTCCCGAAGAAGCGTACGACTGAGGACGGGGGTCAGACTGTCCGCCCGCAGCCGCTCCAGCGTGGCCGCGTACTCAGCCACCTCACGGGGTTTGTCCAGGTAGAGCGCGGTGGTGAACTGCTCCAGGTAGACCACCTCGGGCAGATCCGGCTCGGGGAACCCGAGCAGCGAGAAGGTGCCGCTCTCCGCCGACAGCCCGTCGAAGCCCAGCGGCATCACCTGCAACTCCAGCCACGGCTGCTCGGCGAGCTCCAGCAGATGCGCCAGCTGACCGCGCATCACCGCCGCGCCGCCGCAGGGACGGCGCAGCGCCGCCTCGTCCACCACGGCCAGCAGCCGGGGCGCCGACGGCCCGCCCAGCAGCTGCTGGCGGCGCATCCGCACCTCGACCCGGCGCTGGATCTCCGTCTCGGCGGCGCCGTGGCAGCCGAGCCGGATCACCGCACGGGCGTACTCCTCGGTCTGCAGCAGGCCCGGCACGAACTGCACCTCATAGGAGGCGATCCGGTCGGCGGCCTCCTCGAAGCCGAGGTAGGTCTGGAACCAGCTGGGCACCACGTCCGCGTACTCGTGCCACCACGGGGTCTCGTTGGCGCTGCGCACCATGCCGAGCAGCTCGGTCCGCTGGCGCTCGTCGGCCACGCCGTAGAGGGTCAGCAGGTCGGCGACGTCCCGCTCCTTGAAGCTGACCCGGCCGAGCTCCATCCGCCCGATCTTCGACTCCGAGGCGCGGATCTCGTAGCCCGCCGCCTCCCGGCTGACGCCCTGGGCCTCGCGCAGCCGGCGCAGCTGCGAGCCCAGCAGCAGCCGACGGACCGTCACCCCGCCACCGGTCTGCGCCATGCTGCTCATCGCTCTCGCTCCGCTCCCCGAACCCGCGCCGCCCGTATGCCCGTTACCGGCGGCAGTCTGCCATGCCGGGGCGACAGTGGCACCAGCTGGAAGCTGTGAGTTCCCCCAGGCATCGCAGGCATCGCGGCTGCTCCACTCAGACCGTGACGGCCCGTTCGCCGGCCTGGTCGGACCGGGTCCGGGGGCTTGCCGGCCCCGGCCGACCGATCAGCCGTTCCAGGAGCAGCAGCGCGGGCACCGAGGCCACCGCCAGCGCGATCAGGAAGAGCCACGGCCAGAGCACCCCGCACCCGAGCAGCAGCGTCAGCAGCCCGGGGGCGAGCGCCTGCCCGGTGTTCCAGGACAGCTGGTACACGCCCAGGTACCGGCCGCGCAGCTGCGGGTCCGCCAGGCTCACGCTCAGTTCCTCGGCGAACGGCGTGTGCATCGTCTCCGCGACCGTGTACAGGAAGCAGGCCGTGTACAGCCCGGCCGGCACCGCCCAGCCGGGCGCGTCCGCCAGCACCGCGTACAGCGCGAACGCGCCCGCGTCGACCAGCTGGGCCGCGGCGAGCACCCGGATCGGCCGCAGCCGCTCCAGCCGCCGGGCCACCGGGCCCTGGGTGAGCACCACCTGCAGGCCGTTCATCAGCAGCAGCGAGCCGGCCAGCCAGGCCGGGCGGTGCAGGCCCTCGACCAGGTAGACGGCGAGCAGCATGCTGGTGACCATCGCACCGAAGACGCTGCCCAGGTTGACCGCGACCAGCAGCAGGTAGCGCCGGTCGCGCAGCACCGTGCGGTAGCCGCCGCCCGCCGGAGCCGGTACCGCAGGAACCGGCTCCGAGGCCGCCGGCGCACCGGGCGTGCTGACCGCCGCGCTTGCGGCCGGGCGCCAGCTCAGCAGCAGCAGGACGGCGGCCAGGTAGCTGACGGCGTTCAGCAGCACCAGCGCCCGCAGCCCGGCCGTCCCGCCGGTGCCGACGACCACCGAGCCGAGCGCCGCTCCCAGCGCGAGGCCGGCGTTGCGCAGCGTCTGGACCAGCGCGAACCACCGGGTCCGCTGCGCCTCCCCCTCCGCTTCCCCCTCCCCCGAGGCGAGCACCACCAGGCCGGTGCTGGACGTCCAGTACATCACCGCCCCCACCTGGGCCAGCCAGCTGACCAGCACGATCTGCCAGGCCCGCCCGGTGCACAGGAACCCGGCGTAGGCGAGCGCGGAGACGGCGTTCCCGGCGGTGGCGGTGGCCCGGGCGCCGAACCGGTCGATCAGTCGCCCGGTGAGGATCGCGGTCGGCAGCGCGAGCAGCCGGGCGAGCGTGATCGACGCGCCGACCTCGGCGATCGGCAGCGCGGTGGTGCGGGCGAAGTAGATCACGACGAAGCTCAGCACCAGCCCGGTGCCGAGGCTGTCGACCAGGTGCGAGCCGACCAGTGGGCGCTGCCCGGCCGTCCGGGGCAGGCCGAGGCGGTCTCTGAGAGAGGTTGGAGAGGTTGCGGTAGTCACGGGACGAGCCTGCGGGGCAGGATCTCCGGGGCACACAGATTTCGTCCTGATCGAATCCTCGACCGAAGCCCTTCGACCGAACAGGAGAGCCCCGACCCGTGACGAGCATCCGCTTCTCCGCCCAGGACGTCGCCGCGACCCGCTTCGCGAGCTCACGGCTGCGCGAGGTGGTCTCCGCCGTCCAGGTGCTCAAGGACGTCGGAGCCCGCGCGATCCACCTGCCCTGGGTCCGCCAAGCGCGCACCCGACTGGACGGCGTGTGCTACGAGTTGCTCTCCCAGATGGTCCCGATGCCGGCCTGGCACCTGCCGAACTTCCTGGCCCCGGTGCCGACGGCCACCGCACCGGGCATCGCCGAGGAGCTCGACGTCCTCACCGCGACCGCCCCCGCCGTGGTCCGCGCTCAGCTGAGTCGCCTGCCGAGCCCGCTGCCGCCGCTGGTCGCCGCTCTCGCGGCCGACCCACCAGCCGGACTCGCCCGCCTCGCCCGGGAGGTCCATGCCTTCTGGGCCGCCGCCGTGGAGCCGCACTGGCCCCGGATCGAGCGCCTGATCGAGGGCGAGATCCTCTACCGGGCCCGCCGGATGGCGGCCGGCGGGCCCGCCACGCTCTTCGACGGCCTGCATCCGAAGGTGAGCTGGCAGGCCGACCGGCTGACCATCGCCAGTCGCCGTCACACTGCCGAACACCGGCTGGCGGCGGGACGCGGCCTCATCCTGGTGCCCTCGGTCTTCATCTGGCCCGGCTGCGCCTTCGAAACCGAGGACGCCGCGCTGCAACCCGGCCTCGTCTACCCACCCCGCGGCATCGCGACCCTCTGGGAGCGCGGCGGCGAGGCGCCCCCGGACGCCCTGGCCGCCCTGCTCGGGCGTGGTCGCGCCCAGGTGCTGAACGAGCTCGGCTCGCCCGCCGGCACCACCGAGCTCGCGCTGCGCACCGGCCAGTCCGCACCGAACGTCGCCCACCACCTGGCCGTCCTGAAAGCCGCCGGCCTGGTCACCGGCCACCGCACCGGCCGTACGGTGCTGTACCTGCGCACCGGCCTCGCAGAAGCACTGATCGGGGCCGACAGGTGAAGCGGGCAGCGGGACTGAAGCGGGCAGCGAAACGGCGCCTGTCTCCAGCTTGGTCGGGGAGGAGACAGGCGCCATTGTGACGCGCCGCTGAAGTCCCGGCGGCTCTGGCGGGTCAGCGGTTTCATGCGGCCCGCGCGAAGCGGGCGGTGTGCGGGAGGGTTCCCTGGATGGTTTCGGACGGCCGTTTCCGGCCGACTACTGCATTGTCTCAGACAACCAGCGGTCGGTCGGTCGGCCGGATCGGCGCGGGCAGCGCGGTCCTGCCGCCCAGGTAGGTGTCCACCGCGGCGGCGGCCGAGCGGCCCTCGGCGATCGCCCAGACGATCAGCGACTGGCCGCGCCCGGCGTCACCGCAGACGTAGACGCCGTCCACGTTGGTGGCGAACTTCGCGTCGCGCGCCACGTTGCCGCGGGCGTCCAGCTCGACGCCGAGCTGCTCGACCAGGCCGTTGGCCGTGTCGGTCCCGGTGAAGCCCATCGCCAGTGTGACGAGCTGCGCGGGGATCGAGCGCTCGGTGCCGGGCACCGGCTCGAACCGGCCGTCCTTGAACTCCACCTCCACCAGGTGCAGTTCGGCGACGTTGCCGTCCTCGTCACCGGTGAAGTGGGTCGTGTTGACGGCGTAGACGCGCTCGCCGCCCTCCTCGTGCGCGGAGGTGACCTTGTACGTCATCGGCATGGTCGGCCACGGCTGGTGGCCGGGGCGCTCGTCGGCGGGCCGCGGCATGATCTCCAGCTGGGTGACCGAGGCGGCCCCCTGGCGCAGCGCGGTGCCCAGGCAGTCGGCGCCGGTGTCACCGCCGCCGATCACGACGACGTGCTTGCCCTTCGCGCTGATCGGCGCCTCGACGAAGTCGCCCTCCTGGACCTTGTTGGCCAGCGGCAGGTACTCCATCGCCTGGTGGATGCCACCGAGCTCGCGCCCGGGGACGGGCAGGTCGCGCGCGGTGGTGGCACCGGCGGCGACCACGACGGCGTCGAAACGCTCGCGCAGCTGCTGCCCGGTGATGTCCTCGCCGACGCTGACCCCGGTGCGGAACCGGGTGCCCTCCGCGCGCATCTGCTCGATGCGGCGGTTGATGTGGCGCTTCTCCATCTTGAACTCGGGGATGCCGTAGCGCAGCAGGCCGCCGATCCGGTCGGCGCGCTCGTACACGACGACCGTGTGGCCGGCCCGGGTGAGCTGCTGGGCGGCGGCGAGCCCGGCCGGGCCGGAGCCGACCACCGCGACGGTCTTGCCGGAGAGCCGCTCGGGCACCTGGGCCGCGACGCCGCCGCGGTCCCAGGCCTTGTCGATGATGGTGACCTCGACGTTCTTGATGGTCACCGCGTCCTGGTTGATCCCGAGCACGCAGGCCGACTCGCACGGCGCCGGGCACAGCCGCCCGGTGAACTCCGGGAAGTTGTTGGTCGCGTGCAGCCGCTCGATCGCGCCGGTCCAGTCGTCCCGGTAGGCGAGGTCGTTCCACTCGGGGATCAGGTTCCCGAGCGGGCAGCCGTTGTGGCAGAACGGGATACCGCAGTCCATGCAGCGGCCGGCCTGCTTGCTGATGATCGGCAGCAGGCTGCGCTCGACGTAGACCTCGTTCCAGTCCCGCAGCCGCACGTCCACCGGGCGGCGCTCGGCGAGCTGCTTCGGGGTGGTCAGGAAGCCCTTGGGGTCAGCCATGTGCCGCCTCCATCATCTTGCGAGTGGTCTCGGACTCGGAGAGTCCATCGCGCTCAGCGGCGTCCTTGGCGGCGAGCACAGCCTTGTAGTCGGTCGGCATGATCTTGGAGAAGCGGGAGACCCCGCCGCCC
Organism: Kitasatospora sp. NEAU-69; assembly: GCF_057158765.1. Taxonomy (NCBI): domain Bacteria; kingdom Bacillati; phylum Actinomycetota; class Actinomycetes; order Kitasatosporales; family Streptomycetaceae; genus Kitasatospora; species Kitasatospora sp. NEAU-69. The sequence goes on along the minus strand of NZ_JBWXUE010000013.1, from coordinate 114,402 downwards.
CAGTCGGCGAGCAGCTCGGCGGCAACCGTCGAGCCGGTCTCCTCGTAGTGCTGCTGCACGGTCTCGCGCAGCCAGTCGCGGTCCTTCGCGTCCGGGGCCTCGATGCCGACCATGCCGCCGTTGACATTGGCCGGACGCAGGTCCAGGACGTACGCGACGCCGCCGGACATGCCCGCGGCCAGGTTGCGGCCGGTCTCGCCGAGGATCACCACCCGGCCACCGGTCATGTACTCCAGGCCGTGGTCGCCGACGCCCTCGACGACCAGCGTGGCGCCGGAGTTGCGGACGGCGAAGCGCTCACCGGCCTTGCCGCGCAGGTGGATCCGGCCGCGGGTGGCGCCGTAGCCGATCGTGTTGCCGGCGATCACGTGCGCGCCGGCGTCGGCGCCGATCGCGGCGGCGTCACGGGACGGGCGGACCACCAGCACGCCGCCGGAGAGGCCCTTGCCGACGTAGTCGTTCGCGTCGCCCTCCAGCCGCAGCGTGATGCCGCTGGGCACGAAGGCGCCGAAGGACTGCCCGGCGCTGCCGGTCAGCGTCACGTCGATGGTGCCCTCGGGCAGGCCCTCGCCGCGGTAGCGCTTGGTCACCTCGTGGCCGAGCATGGTGCCGACCGTGCGGTTGACGTTGCGGACCGGCAGCTGGATCCGGACCGCCTCGCCGCGCTCCAGCGCGTCCGCGCTCAGCTCGATCAGCTGGTTGTCGAGCGCCTTGTCGAGCCCGTGGTCCTGCGTGGTCGTGCAGTGCAGGGCCGCGCCCTCGGGCAGCTCGGGGACGTGGAAGAGCGGCGCCAGGTCGAGACCGGCGGCCTTCCAGTGGTCGATGGCCGCGCTCGCGTCGATGTGCTCGGCGTGGCCGACGGCCTCCTCGATCGAGCGGAACCCCAGCTCGGCGAGGATCTCGCGGACCTCCTCGGCGATGAACTCGAAGAAGTTGACCACGAATTCGGGCTTGCCGGAGAACCGCTCGCGCAGCACCGGGTTCTGCGTGGCGACGCCGACCGGACAGGTGTCCAGGTGGCAGACCCGCATCATGATGCAGCCGGAGACGACCAGCGGCGCGGTCGCGAAGCCGAACTCCTCGGCGCCGAGCAGCGCCGCGATCACCACGTCGCGCCCGGTCTTCAGCTGGCCGTCGGTCTGCACCACGATCCGGTCGCGCAGCCCGTTGAGCAGCAGCGTCTGCTGGGTCTCGGCCAGGCCGAGCTCCCAGGGGCCACCGGCGTGCTTGAGCGAGGTGAGCGGCGAGGCGCCGGTGCCGCCGTCGTGGCCGGAGACCAGCACGACGTCCGCGTGCGCCTTGGAGACGCCCGCCGCGACCGTGCCGACGCCGACCTCGGAGACCAGCTTGACGTGGATCCGGGCCGCCGGGTTGGCGTTCTTCAGGTCGTGGATCAGCTGGGCCAGATCCTCGATCGAGTAGATGTCGTGGTGCGGCGGCGGCGAGATCAGGCCGACGCCCGGGGTGGAGTGCCGGGTCTTGGCCACCCACGGGTAGACCTTGTGGCCGGGCAGCTGGCCGCCCTCGCCGGGCTTGGCGCCCTGGGCCATCTTGATCTGGATGTCGTCCGCGTTGACCAGGTACTCGCTGGTGACGCCGAACCGGCCGGAGGCGACCTGCTTGATCGCCGAGCGGCGCTGCGGGTCGTACAGGCGCTCCGGGTCCTCGCCGCCCTCACCGGTGTTGGACTTGCCGCCGAGCCGGTTCATCGCGATGGCGAGCGTCTCGTGCGCCTCCATCGAGATCGAGCCGTACGACATCGCACCGGTCGAGAACCGCTTGACGATCTCCGTGACCGGCTCGACCTCGTCGATCGAGATCGGCGCCCGGCCGAGGCCGTTGAGCTGGAACAGGCCGCGCAGCGTCATCAGCCGCTCGGACTGCTCGTTCACCCGCTCGGTGTACTGCTTGAAGATGTCGTAGCGCCGCGAGCGGGTGGAGTGCTGCAGGCGGAAGACGGTGTCCGGGTCGAACAGGTGCGGCTCGCCCTCGCGGCGCCACTGGTACTCGCCGCCGATCTCCAGCGCGCGGTGCGCGGCGGCGATGCCGGAGGCCGGGTACGCCTTGGCGTGCCGGGCGGCGGTCTCCCTGGCGATCTCGTCCAGGCCGATGCCGCCGAGCTTGCTCGTGGTGCCGGCGAAGTAGGCGTCGACCGTGTCCTGGGAGAGGCCGATCGCCTCGAAGACCTGCGCGCCGCGGTAGGAGGCGACGGTGGAGATGCCCATCTTGGACATCACCTTCAGCACGCCCTTGCCGAGCGCCTTGATCAGGTTCCGGATCGCCCGCTCGGGCTCGATGCCGGTCAGGAAGGTGCCCTGGGCGACCAGGTCCTCGACCGTCTCCATCGCCAGGTACGGGTTGACGGCGCCGGCGCCGTAGCCGATCAGCAGCGCGACGTGGTGCACCTCGCGGACGTCACCGGCCTCGACCAGCAACGAGATCTTGGTGCGCTGCTTGGTGCGGATCAGGTGGTGGTGCACGGCGGAGGTGAGCAGCAGCGAGGGGATCGGCGCGTGCTCGGCGTCCGAGTGGCGATCGGAGAGCACGATGATCCGCGCGCCGTCGGCGATCGCCGCGTCCGCCTCGGCCGCGATGGCCGCAAGCCTCGCCGCGAGCGCCTCGCCGCCACCGGAGACCCGGTAGAGGCCGGAGAGCGTGACGGCCTTCAGGCCGGGCTGGTCCCCGTCGGCGTTGATGTGGATCAGCTTGGCGAGCTCGTCGTTGTCGATCACCGGGAAGGTGATGCCGACCGAGCGGCAGTGCGCGGCGTCGGTCGCCAGCAGGTTGCCCTCGGGGCCGAGGTTGCTCAGCAGCGAGGTGACGAGCTCCTCGCGGATCGCGTCCAGCGGCGGGTTGGTGACCTGCGCGAAGAGCTGCACGAAGTAGTCGAAGAGCAGCCGGGGCTTCTCGGAGAGCGCGGCGATCGGCGAGTCGGTGCCCATCGAGCCGAGCGCCTCGCCGCCGGTCTTGGCCATCGGCGCGAGGATGACCCGCAGCTCCTCCTCGGTGTAGCCGAAGGTCTGCTGGCGGCGGGTCACCGAGGCGTGGGTGTGCGCGATGTGCTCGCGCTCGGGCAGCTTGGCCAGCTCGATCTGGCCGGCGGCCACCCACTCCTCGTACGGGTGCTCGGCGGCCAGCGCCGACTTGAGCTCCTCGTCCTCGACGATGCGGTGCTCGGCGGTGTCGATCAGGAACATCTTGCCGGGCTGCAGCCGGCCCTTCCTGACCACCGTCTCCTGGGGCAGGTCGAGCACGCCGACCTCGGAGGAGAGCACGACCAGGCCGTCCTCGGTGATCCAGTACCGGGCCGGGCGCAGGCCGTTGCGGTCGAGCACGGCGCCGATCTGGGTGCCGTCGGTGAAGGTGACGCAGGCCGGGCCGTCCCAGGGCTCCATCAGGTTGGAGTGGTACTGGTAGAAGGCGCGCCGGGCCGGCTCCATGGTGGCGTGGTTCTCCCAGGCCTCCGGGATCATCATCAGCACCGAGTGCGGCAGCGAGCGCCCGCCGAGGTGAAGCAGCTCCAGGACCTCGTCGAAGGAGGCCGAGTCGGAGTGGTCCGGGGTGCAGATCGGGAAGATCCGGCTCAGACCCTGCCCGCTCCTGTTGTCCGGCACCAGGTCGGTGGCCAGCTGCGACTCGCGCGCCGTCATCCAGTTCCGGTTGCCCTTGACGGTGTTGATCTCGCCGTTGTGCGCGACGAACCGGTACGGGTGGGCCAGTGGCCAGCTCGGGAACGTGTTGGTGGAGAAGCGCGAGTGCACCAGGCCGATCGCGGAGGCGTACAGCCGGTCCGACAGGTCGGGGAAGAAGGGCTCCAGCTGGCCGGTGGTCAGCATGCCCTTGTAGACGATGGTGCGGGCGGAGAGCGAGGGGAAGTAGACGCCGGCCTCGCGCTCGGCGCGCTTGCGGACCACGAACGCGATCCGGTCCAGCTCGACGCCGGCCTTGTCCGCGCTGCTCAGGAAGATCTGGCGGAACCGCGGCATCACCGAGCGGGCGGTCGCGCCCAGCAGGTCGGGAGCCGTCGGGACCTCGCGCCAGCCGAGGACGGTCACGTCCTCCTCGGCGGCGATCCGCTCGATCGCGGCCTCGGCGGCCGCGGCGGCGTCGCCGTCGGTCGGCAGGAAGGCGATGCCGACGGCGTACGAGCCGGCCGCCGGAAGCTCGAAGGAGACCCGGGCCCGCAGGAACGCGTCCGGGATCTGGGTGAGGATGCCGGCACCGTCGCCGGAGTCCGGCTCGGCACCGGTCGCACCGCGGTGCTCCAGGTTGCGCAGCACGGTCAGCGCCTGCTCGACGATGGTGTGGTCGGCGATGCCGGTCAGCGTGGCGACGAAGCCGACGCCGCAGGCGTCGTGCTCGTTTCGCGGGTCGTACAGGCCCTGAGCAGCAGGTCGCGCATCCGGAACGAGCGCGTACGGGGAGCGGCTGCTGCCCTGGGGCTCGTTGGCGGAGTGCATGGATGCAGACAGCATCGGCTCTCCCGTCGTCGTCTTTGGCAAGAGGTGCAGTTGCAACAGGGACGACGTTGGCCCTCTGCGATTTCGTGCAGGTTACATGATGCCGCACATCCCGGAAAGTGGAATCTGTCGTCCACATGGCGGACACAGCCCCAGGTCAGAGGCTGTTACCGGCCGGTAATGGCGGAGAGGAGAGACACAGGCTCATCCTCGCGCTCTCGATAGTGTGCCCCGCGGTTCATCGGCCGAAACAGGGGCGAAATGACGCCGGGTTAGGGTCCGGAAGGGGCCGCCTGCGATTTCGTCGCCGAAAGGGGCCCGGGGGCGCTGGACCGATGGTCGAGCGCGGCTCCAGGGCGCAGAGTGCATGCCTATGCGCTGCACTGCGTGATGTTCCACACAGCCGTGCGCCGCCCACCAGCTGAGATGGACGGCGCACCGAGAGGGCCGAGGGGGTCAGGCGGTCGGTCAGCCGACGTGGCCGCCGATCAGCCAGCCGAGCAGGTACGTGACCCCGGCCGCCGCGCCACCGAGCACCAGCTGGCGCAGCCCGCTGAACCACCAGCTGCGTGCGGTCACCCGGGCCACCACGGCGCCGCAGAGGAAGAGCCCGAGCACCGCGAGGATCAGCGCCGGCACCAGCGAGGTCGCACCGAGCAGGTAGGGCAGCAGCGGCAGCAGCGCACCGACCGCGAAGCAGCCGAACGAGGAGACCGCGGCGACCAGCGGACTCGGCAGGTCGTGCGGGTCGACCCCGAGCTCCTCCCGCGCGTGCACCTCGAGCGCCTGCTCCGGGTCCCGGGTCAGCTGGCGGGCCACCTCGTGCGCGAGCGCCGGGTCCACCCCGCGGCTGACGTAGAGCTGGGCCAGCTCGGCCAGCTCGCCCTCGGGGTTGCGGCGCAGCTCGATCCGCTCGGCCTCGATCTCCGCCTGGACGAGCTCGCGCTGCGAGGCCACCGAGGTGTACTCCCCCGCCGCCATCGAGCAGGCGCCCGCCGCCAGGCCCGCGAGCCCGGTCAGGATCACCGTGCCGTGCCCGGCCGAGCCGCCGACCACACCGGTCATCAGCGCGAAGTTCGAGACCAGTCCGTCCATCGCCCCGAAGACCGCGGGCCGCAGCCAGCCACCGTTGACGTCACGGTGGTGCCCGGCGTCGGGGATCCGCGGCATCGGCTGGTCCTCGGTCGGGCGTTCGGTGATGGTCATACTCATGGCTTCGGTCCTTCGGCTCGGTTCTCGCTTCGAAGCTAGCCTGATGATCTGACAGTTTCCAGCAAGCAAGCCCTGGCTTACCTCGCTGACCTGCGGCTTTACCGAAGCGGACACGGAGCGAGCCCCGGAGTATGTGTACTCCGGGGCTCGCAGGACCTGCTGGGCTTGCTGGGGCTCGGTGAGAGCCGAGGGGCGTCAGGAGCTGGGTTCGCCCTTGTCGGGCGTCGTGGCCTTGGCGGGCTCGGCGGGCTTCGAGGGCTCGACGGGCTTCAGCTTCTCCTCGCCGGTCGCCTCACCGTCGGTCGCCTCGCCGCCCTTCGCCTCCTCGCCGGCCGTCCCGCCGGTCGCCTCGCCGGACGTCGCCGCGCCGTCCGCGAGCTCCAGCCGGGCGTCCGGGTCGATCGAGTCCGGCGCCTCCCGGCCGGGGCGCTTGCGGCCCACGATCACGAAGTACGTCACCGCGCCGATGAAGACCACGATCGAGGTCCAGTCGTTCAGCCGCAGGCCCAGGATGTGGTGCGCCTCGTCGATCCGCAGGTACTCGATCCAGGCCCGGCCGACCGTGTAGGCCCCCACGTAGAGCGCGAAGGCCCGGCCGTGGCCGAGCTTCCACTTGCGGTCGGCCCAGAGCACCAGGAACGCGACCCCGACGCACCAGATCGACTCGTACAGGAAGGTCGGCTGGAAGATCCCGTCGGTGACCGTGCCGTCCGGGTTGACCTTGTGGATGTGCAGGCCCCAGGGCAGCGTGGTCGCCTTGCCGTACAGCTCCTGGTTGAACCAGTTGCCCCAGCGGCCGCAGGCCTGGGCGAGCGCGATGCCCGGCGCGATGGCGTCCGCGTACGCCGGCAGCGGCACGCCCCGGCGACGGCAGCCGATCCAGGCGCCGACCGCGCCGAGCGCGATCGCGCCCCAGATGCCCAGGCCGCCCTCCCAGATCTTGAAGGCGTTCCACGGGTTCTGCCCGGGATCGAAGTAGAGCTGGTGGTCGGTGATCACGTGGTAGAGCCGGCCACCCACCAGGCCGAACGGCACCGCCCAGACGGCGATGTCCCCGACCGTGTGCTTGGCGCCACCGCGGGCGACCCAGCGCTTGCTGCCGAGCCAGACGGCGACGGCGACACCGATGATGATGCAGAAGGCGTACGCGCGCAGCGGGATCGGTCCCAGGTACAGGACGCCCCGCGACGGGCTCGGAATGTAAGCGATATCCATGGCAGGTCCGACGCTACCGCGTCGTGACCTTGAGCCCGGCATCGGCCGGAGTACCGGTTCGGACACAGCATCGCCGCCGCGGTGCCCGAACCGGTCCGCACACGAGCTCCCCGGTCAGCTCGTCGGGCTCGTGGAGGCCCCGGCGGACTGGCTCGCGCCCGCCGAGGCGGGCGCGCTCGCGCCGGGCGTGCCGGACGGCGCCGGGCTCGCGGAGGCGCTGCCGGTGGTGCCGAGCGTCTTGCCCTGGTTCGCCTCGTCCACCCACTTCACCAGGTTCGCCGGGGTGATGTCCTCGTTGCCGTTCTTCGGGTAGATCGGCTTGCCGTTGAGCAGCACGGTCGGCGTGGAGGTGTAGCCGGACTTGTCGAAGTCCTGCTCGACCGCCGAGACCCAGCCGCCGAACTTGTTGCTGTTGACGCAGCTCTCGAAGGTCGGCGTGTCCAGGCCCGGTACCTGCTTGGCCAGCGCGATGAGCTGGGACTTGTCCTTCCAGGTGTCCACCGTCTCGTCCGGCTGGTTCTTGTACAGCACGTCGTGGTAGGCCCGGAAGTACCCGGCGTCCTGCGCGCAGGCCAGCGCGTTGGCGCCGTTCTTGGAGCCCTTGCCGCTGTCGTGCCGGTCGATGAACGAGACGATGTGGTAGTTCCCGTAGAGCTTGCCCTCGTCCTGCAGCTGGTCCACGGTGGCCGAGAACTCGTGCTCGAAGGCGCCACAGGCCGGGCAGCGCGGGTCCTCGTAGACGGTCATCACGGACGGCGCGTTGGCCGGGCCGTCCGGGATGATCAGGTTCTTGTCGCCGATCGTGCCGGCCGGCGCGATCTTCGGGGTGGCCGAGGTCGACCGGTTGCTCTGGACGGCGACGCCGATGATCGCACCGGCTGCCAGGACGGCGAGCACCGAGCCGATCACGATCAGCTTCTTCCTGCGCGCGTCCCTGGCCTCCTGGGCGGCCCGCTCGTGCTGCATCTTCTCGCGAGCCGTGCGCTTGCCTTCTCGGTTCTTCTCACTCATGCCTTTTGCTTCCAGGAGGTGTTCGTTCGGGGAGGGCCGGGGGGCCGAGGGGCCGAGAAGCGAGCAGGCGGGGACCGGAGACCGGCGGCACTGCTCGCAGCGGCGTGCTCAGAGCGCGAGCCACGCGTCGACCGAGGGCCGCGAGCGCGGCCGGTAGACCAGCCAGAGCGCCAGCAGCAGGAATCCGATGTCGCGCAGGATCTCCTGCAGGTACGCGGTCTGCGACTTGTCCACCGCGCCGCCGCCGCCGAAGCAGCCGCAGTCGATCGAGATGCCGCGCGCCCAGGCGGAGCTGATCCCGGCGATGAAGGTCAGCAGCAGCAGTGCCGAGATCACCCCGACCACCCGCACCCCGAGACCGATCACCAGCAGCAGCGACAGCGACAGCTCCAGGAACGGCAGGCCGTAGCCGACCGGCTTGACCAGGCCCTCGGGCAGGATCCGGTAGGCCCGCACCGCCTGCGCGGCGACCGCCGGGTCGGAGATCTTGGCCAGCCCGGCCCAGGCCCAGACCACGGCCAGACCGAGTCGGGCCGCCAGCGTGATCCACTCGACGACCGGTACGGCCCGCGACTTGGCGGCGTGCTCGCTGCTGGCCATGCTGCTTACCCCCTCGGAGACAGCGCTCCCGCCGGCGCTACTGACGGCCGGAGCTACTGACGAACCGTAAGGGAAATGAGCCGCTTACTCCAACATTGCCCGATTCACCCTAATGAGTGATCAGCGGGTCATCTGTCCTGTTTTTCCGGGGCGGCCGCCGTGCACCGCCGCGGCACCCGGATAAGCGGCCTGACGGGCCGCCAGCTCGGCGCCCCGCTTCGCGAGCGCGTGCCCCACCGCGTGCTCACCACCGAAGGCCGCGCCCAGGACCAGCGCGGCGGCAGCGGCCCGAAGCAGTACGGCGCGGTGCAGGCAGGCCACGGCGGGCTCCTCCCGGTAGGGCTACGGCGACGGTCGAGCGGCGCGCACGGCCGCCGGATCCGTTCCCCGGGCCGCACCCGTTGCAACGCCCCCGGCCTGCCGACGACACGTAGGGCCCCGCGAGTTCACCCGCACGGGGGCAGCGCAGCAGAACGGCCCGTCACCCGGGAAGGGGTGACGGGCCGTTCGAAGAAGCTGCGATGCGGCGATCGAGCGGGTCAGCGCTTGCGGACGCCCTGCGCGAGCTCGCCCGCGAGTGAGCGCACGGCCGACAGCGCGGCGGCCTCGTCGCCGTCCGCGTCCAGGATCCGCTGGACGAACGCGGAGCCGACGATCACGCCGTCCGCGAAGCCGGCCACCTGGGCCGCCTGCGCCGCCGTGGAGACCCCGAGGCCGACGCAGACCGGCAGCTCGGTGGTGGCCCGGGTGCGCGCCACCAGGTCCTCGGCGAGCTCGCCGACCTGCTCGCGGCTGCCGGTCACGCCCATCACGGCGGCCGCGTAGACGAAGCCGCTGCCGGCCGCGGTCACCTCGGCCAGGCGCTTGTCCCGGCTGCTCGGCGCGACCACGAAGACGGTGTCCAGACCGTGCTCGGCGGCGGCCGCGCGCCAGGCGCCGGACTCCTCGACCGGCAGGTCCGGCAGGATCACGCCCGCGCCACCGGCCGCGGCCAGGTCGGCGGCGAACCGTGCGGTGCCGTAGCGGTCCACCGGGTTCCAGTACGTCATCACCAGGACGGCCGCGGCCGGGTGCGCGGCGGCCACCTCCTGGACGGTGCGCAGCACGTCCTTGATCTTCACGCCGCCGCGCAGCGCGATGTCGTCGGCGGTCTGGATGGTCGGGCCGTCCAGCACCGGGTCGGAGTGCGGCAGGCCGACCTCGACGATGTCGCAGCCGCCCTCGATCAGGGCGTTCACCGCCTTGATCCCGCCCTCGACGCTCGGGAAGCCGGCCGGCAGGTAGCCGACCAGTGCGGCGCGGTTCTCCGCCTTGGCGGCGGCGAGGATCCCGTTGAGCTTGGCGTTCATCGGTTCTCCCCCTGGGTGGTGCGCTGCGCGGCGTCGTCGTAGAGGCCGAAGTACTGCGCGGCGGTGTGCATGTCCTTGTCGCCGCGGCCGGACAGGTTGACCAGCAGGACCGCGTCCGGGCCCAGCTCGCGGCCGAGCACCAGCGCGCCGGCCAGCGCGTGCGCGCTCTCGATCGCCGGGATGATGCCCTCGGTGCGCGAGAGCAGCCGCAGCGCCTGCATCGCCTCGTCGTCGGTGACCGGGCGGTACTCGGCCCGGCCGGTGTCCTTCAGCCACGCGTGCTCGGGCCCGATGCCGGGGTAGTCCAGACCGGCCGAGATCGAGTGGCTCTCGATGGTCTGGCCGTCCTCGTCCTGCAGCACGTAGCTGCGCGCGCCGTGCAGCACGCCGGGCTCGCCCTTGGTCAGGGTGGCCGCGTGGCGCGGCGTCTCGACGCCCTCGCCGGCGGCCTCGCAGCCGATCAGGCGCACCCCGGCGTCCGGGATGAACTCGTGGAAGATGCCGATCGCGTTCGACCCGCCGCCGACACAGGCGACCACGGCGTCCGGCAGCCGGCCGGTCCGCTCCTGGACCTGCTTGCGTGCTTCGACCCCGATCACCCGGTGGAAGTCGCGGACCATCGCCGGGAACGGGTGGGGTCCGGCCACCGTGCCGAACAGGTAGTGCGTGTTGTCGACGTTGGCGACCCAGTCGCGGAACGCCTCGTTGATCGCGTCCTTGAGCGTGCGGCTGCCGGATTTGACGGCGATCACCTCGGCGCCGAGCATCCGCATCCGGGCCACGTTGAGCGCCTGGCGCTCGGTGTCGACCTCGCCCATGTAGATCGTGCAGTCGAAGCCGAAGAGCGCGCAGGCGGTCGCCGTCGCCACGCCGTGCTGGCCGGCGCCGGTCTCGGCGATGATCCGGGTCTTGCCCATCCGGCGGGTCAGCAGTGCCTGGCCCAGGACGTTGTTGATCTTGTGCGAGCCGGTGTGGTTGAGGTCCTCGCGCTTGAGCAGCACCCGGGCCCCGCCGGCCTCGGCGGAGAACCGGTGCACGTCGGTCAGCGGGCTCGGCCGGCCGGTGTAGTCCTTGAGCAGCAGGTCGAGCTCGGCCGCGAAGGCCGGGTCGTGCTTGGCCTTCTCGTACTCCTCGGCCACCTGCTCGACGGCGGCGACCAGCGCCTCGGGGATGAAGCGGCCGCCGTAGGCACCGAAATAGCCGCGGGCATCGGGGACGGTGACCTGAGGGTCGGTCAGATTGTCGGACACAGGAATCCTTGAGTCATGGTGAACGGACGGGAACGGGCTTCAGCCGTGCGTCCGGCGCCATCGACGTCCGGGGACCTGACCGGGCTCGCAGCCGATCACGTACCGCACCCGACGGCCCAGCACCCGGCGCGCGGGCGCGCGGCAGCCGCGCGGGCGGCAGCCGGGCGCGAGGCGGGGTGCGAGGGCCATGTCGGGGTCAGCCCTTGTTGCGCAGGGCCGGGTGGGCGCCGGCGGCGACCAGGTCGGCGACGGCCGCCTTCGGGTCCTTGCCGGTCACCAGCGACTCGCCGACCAGCACGGCGTCCGCGCCCAGGTTGGCGTAGGCGATCAGGTCGTGCGGGCCGCGCACGCCGGACTCGGCGACCTTGACGACGCCGTCCGGGATCGTGTCCACCACGTTGCCGAAGGTGTTGCGGTCCACCTCCAGCGTCTTCAGGTTGCGCGCATTGACGCCGATGATCCGGGCGCCGGCGTCCACCGCGCGACGGATCTCCTCCTCGTCGTGCACCTCGACGAGCGGGGTCAGCCCGATCGACTCGGCCCGCTCGATCAGCGAGACGAGGGCCGGCTGCTCCAGCGCCGCGACGATCAGCAGCGCGAGGTCGGCGCCGTGCGCACGTGCCTCCCAGAGCTGGTAGGCGGTGACGATGAAGTCCTTGCGCAGCAGCGGCGTGTCGACGGCGGCCCGGACGGCGTCCAGGTCGGCGAGCGAGCCGCCGAACCGGCGCTGTTCGGTCAGCACGCTGATCGCGGCGGCGCCGCCGGCCGCGTAGTCCACCGCGAGTGCGGCCGGGTCGGCGATCGCGGCCAGCGCGCCCTTGGACGGGCTGGAGCGCTTGACCTCGCAGATCACCCGCACGCCCTCACCGCGCAGCGCGGCCACGCCGTCCTTCGCGTCGGGGGCCTTGGCGGCCAGGTCCTTGAGCTCGTCCAGCGAGACCCGGGCCTGCCGCTCCGCGAGGTCCGCCTTGACCCCGTCGATGATGTCGTCGAGCACACTCATGCGCTTACCTCTTCCACGGCCGTCGCCCGGGGCAGCCCCGAGCGCCCGGCCGGCTCGTCGCGCAACGCGCAGCCCCCGGCTGTCTGCTCGCTCACGCGGTTCCCCCAGTCGATCTACCAGCCGGATGAGCCGATCAGCGGGGCGGTGCCGATCGATTCGGCGCGCCCTCGTTCGGCTTCTCGATGGTATCGGCACCGGGGCGCACGGGGCGCATCCGCTCGGCGCGCGTCTCGCGGAGCGGACTTCGCGCCGGGCGCCTGACCTGCGCCCGGCCGGTTCGTGGACCTGCGGCGAAGTGCCGCGACGATCAAGGCCCGGACGAGTGTCGGACGAGCGCGATCGGAGGAGCGGCCGGGCAGGCGCCGGCCCGGACAGGCCCTAGCCGACCCGGACGGGCCCTAGACGAGCGGCGGTGCCAGCCCGGCCCCCGCCGGCAGGTTGCGCAGCACCGTGAAGGCGAGCACCACGAGGAGCAGCACAGCCGTCCGGCCGCGGGTCAGGGTGAGCACCGGCGGACGGCTCGCGGTGAGCGCGGCCCAGGTCCAGCGCAGCCAGAGCACGCCGAGCACGCCGAAGAGCAGCACCGCGAGCAGGTTGTCGTGGCAGGCGGCAGTGAGGTCGCCGCGGGTCAGCGCGTGCACGCAGCGCAAGCCCCCGCAGCCCGGGCACCACCAGCCGGTGGCCTGCAGGAACGGGCAGGTCGGATAGTGCCCCGGGGCGTTCGGGTCCACGGTGGCGACGTAGCCGGTCGGCAGCGCGACGGCGGCCAGCGCGGCGAACGGGCGGGCGAGGCGGCGCGCCGGGCCGGGCGGGCCGACCGGGGTACTGGAGGCGGTCACGCCGCTGATTCTGCCGCTCCTGCGGGCCGCGCGTGCGCTGGGCCGGGTGGGTGTACGGCGCGCGTCGGCTCCGGTGCGCTCCTGCACGGGTCCGGGCGCGGAAACACGCGCGGAAACGCGCGCGGACCGGGGCGCCCGACTGCCGGAGTCGGGCGCCCCGGTCCGCGGGGCAAGCTGGCGGGCGGCGGCGGGGTCAGACCGTCGCGCCGGCCGTCACGGTCTCACGGGCGGCGGCCGCGTTGGCGGCGGCCTCGGCGCGGTACGCGGCGACGGCCGGGTCGGCCTTCTTGCCCATACCGGCCATCTGCATGGCCTTGCCGACCACGCCGGCGGCCACGACGACGACCAGACCGGCGATCACGAGGATCGGCGAGGCCATGATCATGGCCACACCGGCGATGCAGAAGCCGACGAACGCGATGACCGTGCCGGTCCACGCCGCGGGCGTGTGTCCGTGTGCCTGAGACGACATCTGGGGTACTCCTTGGTTCTGCGGTCCTACCGGGGATCCGGCCAGGCCCTTCGGGAGCTCGTCCCGGCCGGCCTCGGCGGATAGTCACCGTCCATTGTTGCGGACGCCACCGGACGCCCCAAAGGCGGGTCCGGGTGAGGACGGTCACTGTTTGACGTTCGGCCGGACGGGACGTGCGACCGAGGGCCTCGAACGGCCTCAGCGGGCCTCAACAGGCTCGATGGCCCCACCAGGCTCAGCCGGCCGTCGGGTCCTCGCCGCGGTCCAGCGCCTTCCACAGGTCCGCCGGGGTCTCCCGGGCCGGCTCGGCACTCTTACGACGCCCGGACTCGGCGCCGCCGGCCGGTGCGTCGTAGCGGGTGCCCATGGTCGGCCAGGACCGCCCGTGCATCAGCGTCAGCAGCCCGCCACCGGCCACCAGCAGGCCGCCGAGCAACGCCAGCCAGGGCCACACCGTGTGCGAGACCTGCGAGGCGGTGGTGCCGACCAGCGCGAGCTTCTTGGCCGCCGCCGCATCCAGCGCCACGGTGTCCATCGCGCCGAGCCCGGCCGCCGTGGCCGCCCCCAGCCCGGCCGCCAGCACCAGCGCACCGACCGCGTACCGCCCGGCCCCGCGCACCGCGAAGATCGCCACCGCCGAAGCGAGGCCGACCAGCGCCAGCGCACTCGGCGCCCCCGAGATCTCGCTCCCGGTCGCGGTCACCCCCATCTGGCCCCCGACCTGCCCCTGCGCCCAGGTCCGCCCGACCGACAACAGCACCAGCGTGGCGCCGAGCACGGTGAGCAGCAGCATCAGCACCAGGCTGCGCCGGGAGGCGGCACGCTGCTCGGGTGAGGGGCCGGACGAGGGACGGGGAGCGGGGATAGCGGTCACCCGTCCACTATCCCCCGACACCCCCAGGCGCCGGTCACCGGGTCTCCCGCGGGAACCCCTTGGTGTCGATCACGATCTCCCGGCCGTCCAGCGGCAGCACCAGGTTCTCGCCGAACGGGACCTGCTCGGTCTCCGCGTAGACGCCGCTGTGCTGCGGCGAGCTGTGGACGGTGCAGAGCCCGGTCGAGGGGTCGATGACGACGTAGCGCGAGATGTCGCACTCCGCGTAGAGGCGGAGCTTCTTGATGAAGTCATTGTCCTGGCTGGACTTGGACACGACCTCCAGGACGGCTTCGAGGTCGTGCCACTCGTAGTGACCACGGCTGTTGGGCGCAGCACCCTGGGTCAGGATCGCCATGTCGGGTGCATAGCCGAAACGCGTGGATGGAAAGTCCACCATGACGTCCGAGATGTAGTCCTCTTCTGCCAGCTGGTCCTCGATCTGGCGAGCGAGCCTGAAGATGACCCTCATCTGAGCCAACCCCTGAGGGGTCATAGTGATCTTCCCGTCCGTGATTTCCACCCGATAGCCGCGCGGGAGGTTGACGCCCTCCAACACGTCCCAGGCGCTCTCCGTGCTCATCGCGGTCATGACCGACGCCTCCCTGAGAGTTGCGACCCCACTACTCATCACGATACCGGCGCGCGGAGCGTGTTCGCCGTGGCGACCGCGCGCAGCACCGCGGCCGCCTTGTTGCGGCACTCCTGGTCCTCGCTCGCCGGGTCGGAGTCGGCGACCACGCCCGCGCCGGCCTGGACGTAGGCGGTGCCGTCGCGCAGGACGGCGGTGCGGATCGCGATGGCGGTGTCGGCGTCGCCGGCGAAGTCCAGGTAGCCGACGCAGCCGCCGTAGAGGCCGCGGCGGGTGGGCTCCAGCTCCTCGATGATCTGCATCGCGCGCGGCTTCGGGGCGCCCGACAGCGTGCCGGCCGGGAAACAGGCGGTCAGCACGTCGAACGCGGTGCGCCCGGCGGCGACCGCGCCGGTGACCGTGGAGACGATGTGCATCACGTGGCTGTAGCGCTCGACCGACATGAAGTCGACCACCTCGACGCTGCCCGGCGTGCAGACCCGGCCCAGGTCGTTGCGGCCGAGGTCGACCAGCATCAGGTGCTCGGCCCGCTCCTTGGGATCGGCGAGCAGTTCGGCGGCCAGCTCGGCGTCCTCCTGCGGGGTCGCGCCGCGGTGCCGGGTGCCGGCGATCGGGTGCACCATCGCCTGACCCTCCGTCACCTTGACCAGCGCCTCCGGGCTGGAGCCGACCACGTCGAAGCCGCCGTCCGCCTCGCCGTCGGGGCCGGGGAACCGGAAGAGGTACATGTACGGGCTCGGGTTGGTGGCGCGCAGCACGCGGTAGACGTCGAGCGCGGAGGCCGGGCACGGCGCCTCGAACCGCTGCGAGGGGACCACCTGGAACGCCTCGCCCGCCCGGATCCGCTCCTTGACCTCCTCGACCGCGGCCCGGTAGGGCGCGCCGCCGAAGGCCGAACGCGCCTCGGCGGCGGTCGGCGTGAAGGTGGCCAGCCCCGGATCGACCGGCTTGAGCAGCTCGGCCTGCATCGCGTCGAGCCGGGCCACCGCGTCCGCGTAGGCCTCGTCGACGCCGCTGGCCCGGTCGTTGTGGTTGACCGCGTTGGCGATCAGCAGCACGGTGCCGTCCACGTGGTCGAGCACGGCCAGGTCGGTGGCCAGCATCATGGTGAGCTCGGGCAGCTTCAGGTCGTCCGGCGTGCGGTTCGGCAGCTTCTCCAGCCGGCGGACGATGTCGTAGCCCAGGTAGCCGACCAGACCACCGGTCAGCGGCGGCAGGTCCTCGTCCGAGCGCGGGGTGTGCAGCGCCTGGACGCTCGCCCGCAGCACCTCCAGCGGGTCGCCGGTGCGCGGCAGGCCGACCGGCGGGGTGCCGTGCCAGCGGGCCGAGCCGTCCGGGTCGGCGGTCAGCGTGGCGGCGCTGCGCACGCCGACGAAGGAGTAGCGGGACCAGCTGCGGCCCTGCTCGGCCGACTCCAGCAGGAAGGTCCCCGGACGCTCGGCCGCGAGGGAGCGGTAGAGGCCGACCGGCGTCAGGCCGTCCGCCAGGAGCCGGCGGGTGACCGGGATGACCCGGGTGTCTACGGCGAGCTTGCGGAAGGCCTCGAGGTCCATGAAACGGGCACCGATCTCTCAGTCAGGGCGTTGGAGGACTGCAGCTTTGTGTTGCCGGGCGCGGCCGTTCAGCCGACGTGGCCGTTCAGCCGGCCAGCAGGACGTCTTCGTCGAAGCAGGTGCGGGCGCCGGTGTGGCAGGCCGCGCCGGTCTGGTCCACCCGGACCAGCAGCGTGTCGCCGTCGCAGTCCAGCGCGACCGACTTGACGTGCTGCACGTGACCCGAGGTGTCGCCCTTCACCCAGTACTCGTTGCGGCTGCGGCTCCAGTACGTGCAGCGGCCGGTGGTCAGCGTGCGGTGCAGCGCCTCGTCGTCCATCCAGCCGAGCATCAGCACCTCGCCGGTGTCGTACTGCTGCGCGATCGCCGGCACCAGGCCGTCGGGGGTGCGCTTGAGGCGGGCGGCGATCGCGGGATCGAGGGCGGTACTGCCGGCGGCTGCGGGCACGGCGGGCACGGACGGCGTTGCGGAGGACATGCGGACATTATCGCGGAAAGCGGCTACATGCCGGGTCGAGCTGCGCGATTCTGGTGCCCATGACCCAGCCCCCGCGCCGGACCGGCCGGTTGATCGCGTTCCTCGTCGTGCTGCTGGTGGCCGCCGTCGCGCTCGTGGCGGCGCTGCTGCTGCCCGGCTCCAAGAAGCCGGTCGCCGCGCCGCCGCCCGTGCCCAGCGCCTCGCCCACACCCACGCCGTCCGCGTCCCCGACACCGCCCCCGTCACCCTCGCCCAGCCCGACGAAGGTGCTGCCGTACCCGTACTTCCCGGCCGGGACCTGCCTGGACCACCCGCAGTTGGACGCGGCCGTCACCCAGCAGCAGGCCGTCCCGTGCACCCAGCCGCACGACGCCGAGGCGGTCGCCAACCCCACGCTGCCGGACGGGCTGACCCGGGACACGCAGATCGGCGTGGCGATGCTGAAGGCCTGCGCGCCGGCGCTGGCCGGTGTCGAGGCGAAGCAGGGCGGCCAGGTGTACTACAGCCTGCCGACCGGCCCGCCGGCCCAGCAGTACCAGCAGGGCCTGCGGGACGTCACCTGCGTGGTGGCCGCCACGCAGACCAAGGGCGGGCCGAAACTGACCGGCCCGCTGCAGTACTGACGCGCCGTCACGGCAAGCTACCGGCCGAGGCTCAGCGGACCGGGTGGCCGGCCTCGCGCAGCGCGTCCTTGACGTCGCCGATCAGCAGGTCGCCGAAGTGGAACACCGAGGCGGCCAGCACTGCGTCCGCGCCGGCCTCGACGGCCGGCGCGAAGTCGGCGAGCTTGCCGGCCCCGCCGGAGGCGATCACCGGCACGCCGACCCGCTCGCGCACCGCGCGGATCATCGCCAGGTCGTAGCCGTCCTTGGTGCCGTCCGCGTCCATCGAGTTGAGCAGGATCTCACCCGCGCCCGACTCGGCGGCCCGGGCGGCCCACTCGACGGCGTCCAGGCCGGTGCCGCGCCGCCCGCCGTGCGTGGTGACCTCCCAGCCGGAGGCGGTCTCGGTGCCGGGCGGGCAGCGCCGGGCGTCCACCGAGAGCACCAGCACCTGGCGGCCGAACCGCTCGGCGATCTCCCGGATCAGCTCCGGGCGGGCGATCGCGGCGGTGTTCACGCCGACCTTGTCGGCGCCGGCCCGCAGCAGCCGGTCGACGTCCTCGACCGCCCGCACGCCGCCGCCCACCGTCAGCGGGATGAAGACCTGCTCGGCGGTGCGGCGCACCACGTCGTAGGTGGTCTCCCGGTCGCCGGACGAGGCGGTGATGTCCAGGAACGTCAACTCGTCGGCGCCCTGGGCGTCGTAGAGCTTGGCGAGCTCGACCGGGTCGCCGGCGTCGCGCAGGTTCTGGAAGTTGACGCCCTTGACCACCCGGCCCGCGTCGACGTCCAGGCAGGGGATTACTCGGACCGCGAGGGTCATGTACTGGTGCCTTCCGGGGAGTTCGAGTCGAGGGAGTTCGCGAGGCCGACGCGGTGCGCGTCGAGCTCGATCTCGACCATCATCCGGGAGTCGATCAGGCCGTCCACCACGACCATGGTGGCGACCGGGCGGACGGCGCCGAAGAGCTCCTTGTGCGCGCGTCCGACCTCGTCGGCGTCCCGGACGTGGGTGATGTACATCCGGGTGCGGATCACGTCCGCAGCCGTCAGACCGTACACGGCAAGGGCGTCCAGGCCGACGGTGAAGGCGGCCAGGGTCTGCCGGTACGGGTCGCCCTCCCCCTCGATCCGCCCGCCCACCCATGCGGTGGAGCCCGCGACATGGACGTAGTCGCCGGCCGCCACCGCCCGCGAGTAGCCGAACTCGTCCTCCCAGGGGGAGAATCCGGCAACTCGGCCCCGCACGATCCGACGGTCCGTCACTTGGACACAGCCTCCAGGGCCTCTTCGAGGGTGAACTTCTGCTCGTAGAGGGCCTTGCCCACAATCGAGCCCTCGACACCTTCCGGCACCAGGGTGGCGATCGCGCGCAGGTCGTCGAGCGAGGAGACCCCGCCGGAGGCGACCACGGGCTTGTCGGTGCGCGCGCAGACGTCGCGCAGCAGCTGCAGGTTGGGGCCGGTCAGGGTGCCGTCCCGGTTGACGTCGGTGACCACGTAGCGGGCGCAGCCCTCGGCGTCGAGCCGGGTCAGCACCTCGTACAGGTCGCCGCCGTCCTTGGTCCAGCCGCGGCCGCGCAGCGTGGTGCCGACCACGTCCAGGCCGACCGCGATCTTGTCGCCGTGCTCGGCGATCACCTTGGCGACCCACTCCGGGGCCTCCAGGGCGGCGGTGCCCAGGTTGACCCGGGTGCAGCCGGTGGCGAGCGCGGCGGCGAGCGACTCGTCGTCGCGGATGCCGCCGGACAGCTCGACCTTGATGTCGAGCCGGCCGGTGACCTCGCGCAGCAGCTCGCGGTTGGAGCCGGTGCCGAAGGCCGCGTCCAGGTCGACCAGGTGCAGCCACTCGGCGCCGGCGTTCTGCCAGGCCAGCGCGGCGGCGAGCGGCTCACCGAAGGAGGTCTCGGTGCCGGAGGCGCCCTTGACCAGGCGGACGGCCTGACCGTCGCGGACGTCGACGGCGGGGAGGAGTTCGAGGCGGGTCATCGCTTACAACCTTCGCAGGGCTAGCAGGACTAGAGGGTGTTGACCCAGTTGGTCAGCAGGGCGGCGCCGGCGTCGCCGGACTTCTCGGGGTGGAACTGGGTGGCCCAGAGCGGGCCGTTCTCCACGGCCGCGACGAACGGCTGCCCGTGGGTGGCCCAGGTCACCAGCGGCGCGTTGATCCGCTCGTTGGTGACCTCCAGCTCCCAGCGGCGCACGCCGTAGGAGTGCACGAAGTAGAAGCGCGTCTCCGGGTCCAGACCCGCGAACAGCCGGCTGCCGGCCGGCGCCTCGACGGTGTTCCAGCCCATGTGCGGGACCACCGGCGCGTCCAGCGGCTCGACCGTGCCGGGCCACTCGTCGCAGCCCGCGGTCTCCACCCCGTGCTCGACCCCGCGCTCGAAGAGGATCTGCATGCCGACGCAGATCCCCAGCACCGGACGGCCGCCGGCGAGGCGGCGGCCGATGATCTGCTCGCCGCGCACCGCCTTCAGCCCGCGCATGCACGCCTCGAAGGCGCCGACACCCGGGACCAGCAGGCCGTCCGCGTCCATCGCCTGCTGGAAGTTCGAGGTCACCGTCACGTTCGCGCCGGTGCGCTCCACCGCCCGCTGCGCGGAGCGGAGGTTGCCTGATCCGTAGTCGAAGACCACGACGTTCTTGCCCATCGGGCTTCTCCTGGGGTTAGAGGCGCATGATGCCGGCCGCCAGGCACAGCACCGAACCGATGGCGAGCACGGCGATGACGCCCTTGGGCAGCTTCTGCTTCCAGAACGAGTACACCCCGCCGCCGAGGAAGAGGCCGGCCACGATCAACAGCGTCGCCTTGCTCACAGTGCGCCCTTCGTGGAGGGGAGGATGCCGGCCGCGCGCGGGTCGAACTCCGCGGCGTAGCGCAGCGCCCGGGCCAGCGCCTTGAACTGGCACTCCACGATGTGGTGCGCGTTGCGTCCGTAGGGCACGTGCACGTGCAGGGCTATCTGTGCCTGCGCGACGAAGGACTCCAGGATGTGCCGGGTCATCGTCACGTCGTAGCTGCCGATCATCGGCGCCATGTTCTCGGGCTCGGTGTGCACCAGGTACGGGCGGCCGGAGAGGTCGACCGTCACCTGGGCCAGCGACTCGTCCAGCGGGACGGTGCAGTTGCCGAACCGGTAGATGCCGACCTTGTCGCCCAGCGCCTGCTTGAAGGCGGCGCCGAGCGCGAGCGCGGTGTCCTCGATCGTGTGGTGGGTGTCGATGTGCAGGTCGCCCTCGGTCTTCACGGTGAGGTCGAAGAGGCCGTGGCGGCCGAGCTGGTCGAGCATGTGGTCGTAGAAGCCGACGCCCGTGGAGATGTCGGTCCGCCCGGTGCCGTCGAGATCGATCTCGACCAGGACCGTGGTCTCCTTGGTGGCGCGCTCCACGCGCCCGATGCGGGTCATAACGGGGTTACAGCTCCTTGATCACGGTGGCGACGGCGTCCAGGAACGCGTCGTTCTCGGCGGGGGTGCCGGCGGTGACGCGCAGGCGCCCGGGGACGCCGTTGTCACGGACCAGCACGCCGCGGTCCAGGATCGCCTGCCAGACGGCGTGCGGGTCCGCGAAGGTCCCGAACTGGATGAAGTTCGAGTCCGAGTCGGTCACGTCCAGGCCCAGCGCGCGCAGCGCGGTGACCAGCCGGTCGCGCTCGGCCTTCAGCCGCTGGACGTAGCCGAGCAGCGTGTCGGTGTGCTCCAGGCAGGCCAGCGCGGTCGCCTGGGTGACGGCCGAGAGGTGGTACGGCAGCCGGACCAGCTGCACCGCGTCCACCACGGCGGAGTCCGCCGCCAGGTAGCCGAGCCGCAGGCCGGCCGCGCCGAAGGCCTTGGACATGGTGCGGGTGACCACCATCAGCGGGCGCCCGTCCAGCAGCGGCAGCAGCGAGGCGCGGTGCGAGAACTCGACGTACGCCTCGTCCACGATCACCACGGTCGGCTTGACCGCCTGCGCGGCGTCGTACAGCGCGAGCACGGTGTCGCGCTCGACGGCGGTGCCGGTCGGGTTGTTCGGCGAGCAGATGAAGAGCACGTCCGGGCGGTGCTCGGCGAGCTCCGCGACGGCGCGCTCGACGTCGATGGTGAAGTCGGCGTTGCGCGGGCCGGCGATCCAGCGGGTGCCGGTGCCGCGGGAGATCAGCTCGTGCATCTGGTACGAGGGCTCGAAGCCGAACGCGCTGCGGCCGGGGCCGCCGAAGGTCTGCAGCAGCTGCTGGATGACCTCGTTGGAGCCGTTCGCGGCCCAGACCTGGGAGGTCGCCACCGGGTGCCCGGTGGTCCGGGTCAGGTAGCGGGCCAGCTCGGTGCGCAGCTCGACGGCGTCGCGGTCCGGGTAGCGGTTGAGGTCGCGGGCCGCGACGGCGACCCGCTCGGCGATCCGGGCGACCAGCGGCTCGGGCAGCTGGTAGGGGTTCTCGTTCGTGTTCAGCTGGACCGGGACGTCCAGCTGCGGGGCGCCGTAGGGCGACTGTCCGCGCAGCTCGTCACGGACGGGGAGGTCGTCGATCTTCAAGAGTTGGGGACCGTCCAATCGAACCGAGCGCGAATGGCATCACCGTGACCGGGCAGGTCCTCGGCGTTGGCGAGGTTGACCACGTGCGCGGCGACGTCGGCCAGCGCCTCGCGGTCGTAGTCGATCACGTGGATGCCCCGCAGGAAGGACTGTACGGACAGGCCCGAGGAGTGGCAGGCGCAGCCCCCGGTCGGCAGCACGTGGTTGGAGCCGGCCGCGTAGTCGCCGAGCGAGACCGGCGCGAACCGGCCGACGAAGATGGCGCCCGCGTTGCGCACCCGGGCGGCGACGGCGGCCGCGTCCCGGGTCTGGATCTCCAGGTGCTCGGCCGCGTACGCGTTGACCACGGCCAGGCCCTGCTCGATGTCACGTACCAGCACCGTGCCGGACTGCCGGCCGGTCAGCGCCTCGGTGACCCGCTCGCGGTGCTTGGTCTCGGCCACCTGCTTGGCCAGCTCGACATCGACCGCGTCGGCCAGCGCGAGCGAGTCGGTGACCAGCACGGATGCGGCCATCGGGTCGTGCTCGGCCTGGCTGATCAGGTCGGCGGCCACCTCGGCCGGCACCGCGCTGTCGTCGGCCAGGATCGCGATCTCGGTCGGGCCCGCCTCGGCGTCGATCCCGATCCGGCCCTTGAGCAGCCGCTTGGCGGCGGCGACGTAGATGTTGCCGGGGCCGGTGACCAGGTTGACCGGCGCGCACTCGGCGGTGCCGTACGCGAACATCGCGATCGCCTGGGCGCCGCCGACCGAGTACACCTCGGTGACGCCGAGCAGCGCGCAGGCGGCCAGGATCGTCGGGTGCACCTTGCCGTCGAAGTCGCGCTGCGGCGGCGAGGTGACCGCGATGCCCTGGACGCCGGCCTCCTGCGCCGGCACCACGTTCATCACAACGGAGGACGGGTAGACCGCCAGGCCACCCGGCACGTACAGGCCGACCCGGTCCACCGGCACCCAGCGCTCGGTGACCGTGCCGCCCGGCACCACCTGGGTGGTGTGGTCGGTGCGGCGCTGCTCGCGGTGCACCAGGCGGGCGCGGCGGATCGACTCCTCCAGCGCGGCCCGGACCGCCGGGTCCAGGGTCTCCAGCGCGGCGGTGATCTCCGCCTCCGGCACCCGGGTGGTGGTCAGCTGGACGCCGTCGAAGCGCTCGGTGATCTCGATCAACGCCGGCACCCCGCGATGGCGTACGTCCTCGCAGATCGGCCGCACCTTCTCCAGGGCGGCCTCCACGTCGAACTCGGCACGGGGCAGCAGGTCACGCGGGTCGTCGAGGGAGCCGCGGAGGTCGATTCGAGAGATCACAAGGGCAAGTGTAAGGAAGGCGCGGAATCACTGGTCCCGCATTTCAGTCCGTGATACGAAACCTGAGACACAGGAATGCTGCATATCGTCGAACAGCGGTGAGCATTTCTGAATACTAATGAACATTTACCGAGGGGGAGCACGGGTGGACCTGGACGAGGCGCCGGAGGACTGGACCGAGGTGGAGCGCCGGCTCTGGGAGTACTTCCGGCGCGGCGACGTGCTCGACCTCGGCACGGGCGATCCGGACCAGGACGATCCGGCCCGCACCATCGACTGGGGGCCCGAACGCACGGTCCGCGCCCAGGTGCTGGCCCGGCTGCTGCTGGCCGGCCCGAGCGCCGTCCCCGGCAACGTGCGCGGCCTGAAACTCAACGGCGCCCTGGTCACCGGCCGGCTCGACCTGGCCGGCGGGCAGATCGGCGACTTCGTCGAGTTCCGCGGCTGCCGCTTCGACACCGGCGTGCTGCTCTCCGAGGCCAAGGCCGGCACCATGCGTTTCGACGGCTGCTGGTTCCCCCGGATCGACGCATCCCGGCTGACCTGCGCCGGTGACCTGGTGCTGGCCCGCTCGGCGGTGGCCTCCGGAGTGCGGCTGACCGACGCGCAGATCGGCACCGACCTGATCGTGAATTACCTGATCGTCGGCTGTGACCAGTTCAACCGCGCGTTCTCCGCCGACGGCCTCACCGTGCACCAGGATTTCGAGGCCGACCGGCTGACCACGTACGGCGACCTGAGCCTGCGCACCGCCCGGATCGGCGGCCGGCTCTCGCTGCGCGGCGCCGAGCTGCGGGCCCGGCCGAAGCAGAGCAGCTGCTTCAACGCGGCCCGGATCAGCGTCGGGAACACGTTCTACCTGAGCGGCTGGTCCACCGCCGTCCGGGTGACACCGCCCACCACCGTGCACGGCGCGGGGCAGGGCGTGCCGTACAGCCTCCCGCACAGTGACCCGGGGCCGCGCTACGCCCGGGTGACGGCCGAAGGCTACGTCCCGCAGAACAACGACTCCGGCCTGCTGATCGGCCCCGCCCCGATCCCGAACGTGCCCGTCCAGCGCGAGAGCGGTGACACCCCTGAGGTCCGTTCCCCTCTCGGCAGCGAGCCGGGCGGCATGTACGGCCACGCCTTCGGCGAGGCCCGGCCGATGGGCGCCCGCAGCATCCCGTTCCGCGCCTACGGCTCGGTCCACCTGGAGGACTCCCGCTTCGAGACCACCTGCCTGATCGCCGACGCCGAGTTCCACCTGGGCCCGGGCCAGGAGCTCTCGATGCGCCGGCTGCAAGCCCCCGAGCTGCGCTTCACCTGCGCCCCGCCGACCGGCACCGTCGCACTCTCCCGCGCCCGGATCGGCAACCTGGTGGACTCCCCCGACGCCTGGCCGCGCAACCACAAGGTCCGCCTCACCGGCTTCTCCTACGATTCGCTGCGCCCCCCGGAGGGCGTCTACTACAGCGTCCAGCAGCGCGTCGCCTGGCTGGACGGCGCCCTCGACAAGTTCCACCCCGAGCCGTACGAGCAACTCGCCACCGCCCTGCGCCGGGACGGCTCCGACGACGACGCCCGCCACGTCCTCTACGCCAAACAGCAGCGCCGCGCCCGCACCCTCCCCCTGCCGGGCCGCCTCTGGTACCGCCTCCAGGACATCACCGTCGGCTACGGCTACCGCCCGGGCCGAGCCGCCCTCTGGCTGCTCGCCGCCTGGATCCTGGGCACCGTGTGGTTCGCCGGCCACCAGCCCGCCCCGATGAAGGCCGACGAACACCCACACTGGAACCCCGCCCTGTACTCGCTGAGCCTGGTCCTCCCGATCGTCAACCTCGGCCAGGACGGCTGGGCCCCGGCGGGGTTCGGGCAGTGGTTCAGCGCGGTCCTGGTGATATCGGGCTGGGTGCTGGCAACCACGGCGGTGACGGGAGCGACCCGGGTACTTCAACGGGGGTGACCCCGTACTCGGCGAGCCAACGCAGCAGCTCGCTGCGCTCGGTGCGGACGAGCCTGCCGCCGGTGAAGCGCACGTCGTCGGTGACCTCGGCGACGCTCCCCGGCGGCGGCTGGAACGCGCGGGCTTCTTCGTCCGTCTCGAACTCGGCCTCGGCCAGCACCAGCCCGTGCAGCGGCGCATCGAACACGTCGATGCCGAGGGGTGGAATGCTCAGCCGCGTCTTCGTGAGCGTGGCGGCGGGGAGCGCGGCGAAGACGTCGTACTCCGCGCTGGAGAGGTACGTGTTCGTGATCAACCCCTGGACGGGACCCGGCCGCTCGGCGGGCACCTTCTGCGTCAGCTTGAACTCGCAACTGCCGTCACCCTGAAGCTCAACCCGCCGCAGCCGCAGTCGAGTCCCCGTGATGTAGCGATCGGCCACCCTCCGCACGGCGACGACGGCCCCGGCTGGCACCTCAGCCAGCAGAAACCGCCGCTCCCGCTCAACCCGCGCGTACTTCCGGGCCCGGACATGCTCCGCCGTCATGCGCAGAGCCCACCACTGCCTGCCGCCCCGGCGAACGCGGCCCACGCCTGCCGAGAGAAGCGGAGAGCCGGGCCGGCGGGGTCCTTGCTGTCCCGAACCGCGATGCGGCCGGAGAGAGCAGCGCACTCGACGCAGGCATCCTCCTCGTTGCTCCGGCTCGACTTCTGCCAGGCCACTGGCAGCGTAGAGGCATCGGGAAAGTAGCTCACTTGATCGTGTTCCTCTTCTCGGTGATGAGCGCGAGCGAGTCGTTGAGGTTCAGAGCCGCTGCCATGATCTCGTTGAAGCCCGACCGATAGAGATCTACGCGCTCCGGATCGTCAACCCACTGACTGGCCACGTACAGAGTGGCCAGGACGACGTCAAGAGCACGTGCCGGGAACTCCAGGAGAGTGTAGGCACCGTTCATCCCTGGGTGAGGGGGCGCAGACGACTCCATGATCTGGATTTTGACGTTCGGGGTGTCATACAGGCTGATGAGCTTGTCTAGCTGATCAGCCATCACCCCGCCGCCGAGACTGGTGGAGAGCGCCGACTCGTGGATGACCGCCCACATCGCGACAGGGTTCTCCGTCCGAGTCAGGATGGCCTGCCTCGCGATCCGAACATCGGTCATGGCCGGAATAGCAGCCGGGTTGCGCCCCAGCTTGGACAAGATCGCCTGCGTGTACGCCCGCGTCTGGAACAGCCCCGGGATGAACGATGCCTCGTACGTCTTGATGCCGACAGCACTTGCCTCCAGCGGGATCAAGTCGGTATGGAGAACATTGAGCGCATCGCTGTAGCCCTGCCACCAGCCACGCCGGGGCTTCTCCTCGACGATCTGCAGAAGCACACTCTTGAGATCGTCGTCGCAGCCGTAGATGTCGAGCAGCGCGCTGACCACCTCTGCCTTCGGGTGGGCAACACGCGCGTTCTCGTAGCGGCTCAGCTTCGGAAGGTTCATGCCGGGGATCTGGCTCACAACCTCCTCAGCCGAGAATCCCTTGACCTCGCGCAAGCGGCGAAGCTCGGCCGCAAGGCGTCGATGACGAACCGTCGGCACATCGTTGGCAGCCATGCCGCGCACCCCTCCTGAACCGTCAGGGGATCAGTCTGCCCGCAGTGCTAGGGCCCGCGCCACCGCCAACCCCACCCAAAAGAAAGCGAATTCATGTTCGACATGAATGTTTTCATTTTTTCCAGAATGACTTGCAAATTAGCACGCCAGGCCATCATGCTGAAAGTGACGAAGGGGTTGCCATGAGTGATCAGCATCCTTGGCTGCCTGTCGCCCCTTCATGTCAACGCGAGCTGCCAACTGCTCGCAGGGCCCAGCAATCACCCACTTCCACCCAGGAGTCGGATCACTATGCCCGCAGCCCCCTCCCCCACCCCCGACGGCGAAGCCACCGCCGCCGTCGCCGTCCTCCTCGCCGTGCTCCGCGAGGCCGGCATCACCCTCCCCTCCCTCGGGGTGGACTGGCCGACCATCACCGGCGAAGTCCTCGTCACGCTCGGCCGGGCCCGCCCCGACGTCGTGCTCGCCCTGGCCGAACTCCTCCGCGAGGGACTGAACGCCCGTGCCCAGCAGCAGCGTTGAACCACCCGAGGACCGCGAGACCCAAGAGCAGCGCCAGGCCGCCGAGCGCGCCTTCACCTCGATGGTGGACGCCCTGGCGCTGTCCGAGCTTCCGCCGCTGGCTTCCCTCGCCGCCGGCCGCATCACCGTCACCCCCACCGGGGTCCACGTCGAGATCGGCGGGTGCAGTGCCCGCACCCTCCAGGCGATCGCCGACCACATCGCCGCTCACGCGCGCTGCCTGGGCCGCGTCGCCCGGGACCCGGCCGTGCGCACTTGGCTGGCCAAACTGCCCACTGTGCGAGAGGACCTGACCGAGCCGTGAGCAACCGCCGACAGAACACCAACACCAGCGCCATGACCCTGCGCGTCTACCGGATCACCCCCACCGGCAAGCGGATCCGGGTCTCCACCTCCCGGATCAGGGTCGGCGAGCCCTACTCCCGCCCGATCACCGACCTCTGGCCGCCCTGCACCTGCCCCCGCTGCGACCCCCTCCGCCGCCACCGGCAGCCCCCGGCATAACACCCGGCCCCGCCCTCACGGGCGGATCGCCCGCCCGGCGAGCCGCCCGACCCGCCGTACGCAATCAACACCGAGGTCAGAGTGATCCTGACTTCTCTGTCACGTGAGGTACGTGGACGCTTTGACATCGACCTTCGGCCGATCCGGCGGCGCCGCGCCCGCTTCGCTGCGTCTGACCGGCCGGCGGTGTGAATGCGCTTCCACCTGGCGTGCTGGGCTTCCAGCCGCGCGGAAGTCCCAGCGGGGGCTTCTCCGGCGCCAGCCCCCGCCGGATCGGGTCGCCCGGTCGAGGTATCCCGGGGCGTTCCCCTGTCAACAGAACGGATCCAGCCGTACGGTTGCCGTCGGTAGTTTCTCGAACACGGACTTGGGGTCGTCCTGTGGCAGAGATCGACAAGCTGATCGGCGCGCGCATCGCGAAGTCTCGCAAGCGGAAGGGGTGGCCACAGGCTTTCCTTGGGGATCTGATCGAACGCTCGGAGTCGTGGGTGTCGCAGGTGGAGCGGGGGGCCATCGCGCTCGACAGCGTGGTGACGGCTGAGAAGTTGGCCGGGCTATTGGAAGAAGCCACGCCGTATCTACTAGCGTTCGACGTGCGTTACCCGGCGACGGGAGTTGACGCGCCGTCATCCAGATCACACCGGCCTTCTCCGGCTTCGGCACGTACGGCAAGGCCCGATGCGGAAGGCTCAGATGCTGTGCTGCGACGAACGTTCAACCTCGGCGCCCTCGCTGGCGTGACCACCGCCCTCGCCGGCCTGTCCCCGGATGCCCAGGCCCAGACGACACAGCCGACCCGGGGCACGCTGGACCGCCAGACCGTGGACGAGCTGCGGTCCAACGGCGCCTTCTACCGCCGCTCCTACAAGAGCTTCCCCGCAGCAACCCTGGTGCCGGTGGCGCACAGCCAGATCGACCTGGTGCTGTCCCTGCGGCCCAAGGACCAGCCAGCCGAGCTGCGGGCCTCCCTGCTCACGCACATGGCCGAGATGGCCTGCCTGGCGGCCTGCCTGCTCTCGCTGGACCTGGCCGACCGCCAGAAGGCCGACTCCTACATGGACCTCGGCTATGAGATCGGCAAGGAGATCGACAGTCTCGAACTCCTGGCGCTCGTCCTGGGCGGCCGGGCCTTCAGCGCCTCCTATGGCGGAGACCCGGACAGCGGGTTGGACTACGCGCTCGCCGCGGTGGACCACGCCGAACGCGGGGCCTCACGGCGGATGCTGGCCTGGACGCACGCGGTCGCCTCCGAGATGTACGCCTCGACCGGCGACGAGCACGGCTTCGGGGCCTCACTCCAGGAGGCCCGCACCGTGCTGTCCGGCCCGATGGACGATGAGCGCTGGGGCGGGATCGCCTGGTTCGACCTGTCCAAGGCCGACGCCTACGAGGGCAGCGACCTCGTCCGCCTGGGCCGATACCGTGAGGCCCTGCCGTCCCTTGACCAGGCGATCGACCGGCTGCCGGAGGAGATGATGCGCCACCGCTGCACCGCCTTCATCTCCCGGGCCGAGGCCTACGCCGGCGCCAACAATATCGAGGCCGCGTGCGCGGATGGCCAGGCCGCACTGGCCCTGGTGGAGAAGGTCCAGCACCGCGAGACCCTGCGACGGGTATCCGAGCTGCACCGCAGTCTGCGCCCGCACCGCACGGCCGCTGTCCGATCGTTGGGCGAGCACCTGATCGACACCCGAACCCTCCTCAAGACCGCCGGGAGTGCCGCATGACCCGCTTTACAGGCCTGATCCTCGACTTCGGCGGGGTGCTGACCACCAGCGTCCCAGCCTGCGCGGTGGGGTTCGACCGCCGGGCCGGCCTGCCCGAGGGCACGTTCCTGTCGGTGATCGCGAAGAACCCCGAAGGCGTCGCCCTCTACGCGGACCTGGAGCGCGGGGCGATATCCCAGGCCGAGTGGAACGAGCGTACGGCGGCCCTGCTGGGCATCGACGGCACCAACCTGCTCGGCCGTGTCCTGGAAGACCTGCACCTGGAGCCGTCGATGATCGGCGCCGCCCAAGCTGCCCGCGCTGCCGGGATCAAGGTCGGGATCTTCTCCAACAGCCTCGGATCCGAGCCCTGCGATCCCTACCTGGGCCACGAGCTGGCCGCACACTACGACGCCGTCCTGATCTCCGAGCACTACAAGGCCCGCAAGCCCGATCCGGTCCTCTACCGCACCATGCTCGACCTGATGGACCTGCCCGGCGAGGCGTGCGTGTTCGTCGACGACACCGCCCGCAATCTTCCCCCGGCCGAGGAACTCGGCATCACCACGGTTCTGGCGAGTGACCCTGCTACGACGGTGTCCCACCTGGAGGAACTGTTCGGCCTGAAGCTGGCCTGACAAGGCTGCCCATCCTGCCCTGTCCTGCGCTGGTCAGCATTCGCCCGGTGGCCATTCCGAACTCGCCGGTAGGTGCCAGATCGGAGCACAATGGCGCGAAATACCGGGCCGTGGGGAGGACTTCAGGCATGGGCAGCACCAAGGAAGATTCGTGGGAACCGCGCCAGGGATCAAAGCTGGGGAAGTGGAACCTCGTTGGGGCCAAGGAGCTCGGTAGCGGCGGCAACGGCGTGGTGTGGAAAGCGCATGCTGACGGCGATGTGACCCAGTACGCCATCAAGGTTTTCTTCGCCCGCAACGGAAGGCTTCCTGCCCCTGACCGGCTCGCCCGGTTCGCAGACGAGGTGGAGTTCCTGACGGCCTACTCTGACGAGCCGGGCGTCCTGCCGCTTATCGACAGCTGGATAGCCCCCGATGCGGCCGAGCCGAGCTGGTACGTCATGCCCGTTGCGACCCCCCTGGCCGCGGCTCTCGGCGCGGACTCAAAGCCGGAGACGGTCATCGAGGCCGTCGCGACCTACGCTGAGACGCTCGCACGGTTGGCCGAGAACGGGGTCAGCCACCGTGACATCAAGCCGGCCAACCTGTTTCAACGCGATGGAAAGTGGGAGATCGGCGATTTCGGCCTGGTGACCTACCCTGGCAAGGACAGCATCACCGTGCCCGCCCGCAAGCTCGGGCCGATGCACTACCTGGCCCCTGAGATGATCGACGAAGCTGATAGCGCCGCATACGGGCCAGCGGATGTGTGGTCACTGGCCAAGACGCTTTGGGTACTGCTGTCCGGTCAGACGTTCCCACTTCCCGGGTCCCACCAAGCTGGCGGCAACTACAGCTTGGGCTCATGGCTTGCCCACACAAGGACGTCAGAGCTTGACGCGCTGATCATTCACTGC
Source organism: Kitasatospora sp. NEAU-69 (assembly GCF_057158765.1). Classification (NCBI taxonomy): domain Bacteria; kingdom Bacillati; phylum Actinomycetota; class Actinomycetes; order Kitasatosporales; family Streptomycetaceae; genus Kitasatospora; species Kitasatospora sp. NEAU-69. Next base: position 83,277 of record NZ_JBWXUE010000013.1, on the reverse strand, counting down.
ACGCAACTGGAGCCAGCCCGCCGCCCGGCGATGGAGGACGTAGCCAAGGAACTCCGGGCCTGCCTTGTAGCCCCGCCCGAGATTCGCGGCGACACCTCCGTGGCAGAGCTGCGTCAGCGGCTGATCGCCCTGACTCGACCGTCCTGGCAAGTCCGGCACGAGCAGGAACAAGTCCGCCAGCGGCATGAGGACGCAGAACACCAGGTCAACCTCACGCACAGCGCCGTGTATGGGCACATCGACACCATGCTTGGTCAGACTTTCGATCATCATCCGACCAATGGCGCCGACGAGGCCAGGAAGCTGCTGCCTTACGCACCCGACTCGCCATGGTTCCGCCAGTTCGCCACCCTGTTGCTCTCGCCGGACCACACCGGCCGGGCCTGCGTTCGCTTTTCGATCTTCATCCGGGCGGTAGGGGGAAGCGCCAAGACTGAGATCGCTGCCTTGCTCCAAGTGATCGACCGCCATCAGGGCTTGGAGAGCGCCGAGTTCGTCTGGTCCGGCACCTGGAGCGTGTTGCTCAGGTCGGCCGCATTCGCCCAAGCGCTCTCCGAGATCAAAACATCCGTGCAGAACAGTGAGTCGGAATTCCTCCAGGCAGTCAACGCGATCTTGAGCCGTCCCGCAGATGACACTCCCGACTGGTACACGCGGGCCCGACCCAACGACTAGGTCAGCAGCGACTCGCTCTCTAGAGGACTAGACCGACCCGCAACGTGGCTGCGGGTCCGCAATGCGCTTGCGGATACGGTCCGTTGCCGGGCGGCACTGTGGTCTCCGAGCCGCCCCGGGGAAGAACCCCAAGGCCCCGGGGCGGCTGACCAAGCCGAACCGGCGCCCCGCTCGCCGGGGTGCCCGACCCGGAACGGAGACACAGGTGACCACCACCGTCGATACCTCGACGATCACGGTCGAGCTGCCGGAGGCGTTCGACCCGCGCTGGAACCGCCTGCCCGGCATCACCGTGGACGGCAAGCGCATCACCCTCAACCCCGCGGACTACTTCTTCCGCTTCGAGAACAACAGCTGGCTCTTCATCGACTGGGAGACCGTCAAGAACGGCATTCTGAACGCGGACGAGTCCCAGGAAGCCGCGCTGGAGCAGATGGCCCTGGACTTCGTGAAGGCCAACGCGACCAGCACCACCGACGCGGCGAAGATCCTCACGATCGCCTACGAGGTGTACACCTACCTCTTCCGCGAAGAGCACCTGGCCAGCCTGGGCCTGCCCGATGTCACCGCCGAGCACCTGAAGATGCTCCGCGAGGCGTCGATCCTGGGCGTCCTCAACAAGGTCGAGCTGGACGGCCGGATCTCCAACGTCGGCCCTTGCTGGTTCTTCCCCGCCGCCACCTCCGTCGTGTTCGACCTGAGCGACGAGCAGGGCCAGCTGCTGGACGAGATCTACCACGGCGGCTGGTTCAACGAGCACCGCCGGATCGAGGGCATCAAGGCCCACACCGCGCTCGGCGGCCGGCTGGTGCACGGCTGCCAGTCCAAGCCCGACCAGCGCGGGGGCGCCGTGGTCCCCTACGGCACCACGATGGCCGCCTTCGGCGAGGACCTGGCCGCCTTCGGCGACGACTGGATCGCCAGCGTGTACTCCCACCGCGTTACGCCGGCCTGACAGATGAGTTGACCACAGGTCCGGGACGGCGGCAGGCGCCGCCGTCCCGGACCCGGGCAGCACTGCCCCCACCACCTTGGACGCACTGGAGTCTCACCGTGGACAGCACCCTCGTCTCGGCCATCCTCGCCGACATCTGCGACAGCACGAACCGCCCCCAGCCCACCCGCCAGGAGATTCGGGTCTGGGACATGTCCGGCGTCGAGCGCCTGACCTTCCCCTCCGGCGACACTGCCATCTACAAGTACGCCGCCGAGCCGTTCGCGTCGGAGGACCGCATCCTTCGCGCCGCCCGCCGCGTGGGGATCCCGGTGCCTGCGGTCCACGGCGCGATCAGCCGCGACGGCACCCTCGGCATGGTCATCGAGGACCTGGGCGACGAGGCCCGCGAGGCCGGCGACACCGACGGCATCGTTGCGGCTGTCGCCTTGCACGAGGCCGAGCCGATCGACTGGCTGCCGGTGATGGACGAGGACGCACTGGCCGCATTGCCCGCGCTCGCACTTGGCCACTTGCAGCGCCTGCGCGAGGCGGGCCGTTGGACCGAGGGCACCGAGGAGATCGCCCAGTCGCTCGCCGCGCTGGCCGCCGTCGGCGCCGAGCTCGCCACCGGCGCCGAGCTCGCGCCGTTCGGCTGGGTGCACTCCGAGTTCCACCCCACCAGCCTCCACCTGGCCAAGGGCGCCTGGTACCTGCTGGACTTCGCCCGTGCGTTCACCGGTCCCGGCCTGCTCGACCTGGCTTCCTGGCACGGCACCATCGACGACCCGAACCCGGTCCGGCTCCGCGCCTTCATCGAGGCGTACGTCGCCGCCGGTGGCCACCACGACGCGCTCGCCGAACGCGGTGGCCTGGCCCCTGAGGCATGGGCGCTCGGCTGGCACCGCGTCTGGGCCGGCGAGTGGTTCATGGAACAGGCTCACCGCTGGATCAACAACCCCGCCGACGACCCCGTCTACATCAAGGTGGTGCAACGGCATCTGGAGGCGGCCGTCAGGCTGCTAGAAGCGTGACCGGCAGCTTCTGGGACGCCCATGCCACCGCCCGCCTCGCAAAGGCCCCACTGGGGCCTCTGGCGCCACCCGCGCGGATGGAGTGGACCCAGAGGCCCGGCATCGGCCCCGGCGCCGAGATCCTCGGCGCCGACCTCGCCGGGCGCCGGATCATCGAGCTGGGCTGCGGCCCGGGGCACAACGCCGCCCACCTCGCCCAGGCAGGCGCCCGCGTGATCGGAGTGGACAGCTCGGCCGGACAGATCCACCGGGCACTGAGCCACTACGGCCACACCGGGGCCCTGTTCCACCGCGGCACCGCGCTCGGCCACCTCACCCGGGGCAGCGTCCCGCTGAACGCGATCGTGTCGATCTTCGGCGCCATCGGCCTGGCCGAGCCCGCCCCGCTGCTGAACGCCGCCGCCCGCCGGCTCGCACCGGGCGGTGTCCTGGCCTTCTCCGTCCCACACCCGCAGCGGACCGGTGCCATCCCCAGCACCCCTCGAACCCGCGACGAGATGGCCCTGCCCGACGGCAGCACCGCCGTCGTCGAACGCTGGGAACTCGACCCGGCAACCTGGGCCCGGACGCTCAACCGCGCGGGTCTGCAGGTCACCGACCTTCAGCACCACTTCGCGCCGGCCGATGCCGTCTGGCCCACCACCTTGCTGATCACCGCTCGGAAGCCCTGACCCCGACCCGGGAGGCACCGATGCACCACCCGTACCTTCTGCTGGACATCGACGGCGTACTCATCCCGTTCCCCGCCGACGGGGGCAGCACCCCACCCACCCACACCCGTCACCTGGTCCGCCCCACCGACGTGCCAGATCCCTTCGAGGTCTGGCTCAACCCCGACCACGGCCAGCTGATCACCGACGCGATCCGCACCGACCTGATCCGCCCCATCTGGTGCACCAGCTGGCGCTTCGACGCCCGCCGCATCATCGCCCCGCTGCTGGGACTGCCCGACTTCAACCACATCGAGCTGCCCAACCTGCCAATCACCACCAGCCACCCCGACGGCTACCTCTGGAAGCGCAACCACGTCGCCGACTGGCTCGCCACCGCCCCGGCAGTGTGGATCGACGATGACTTCACCCCACTCGACCACCAGTGGGCCGCCGACCGCACCGCCTTCGGCAACCCGACCCTGCTGATCCAGCCCGACCCGAACATAGGTCTTCAGCCCGAGCACGTCATGGCCGCGCTGGAGTGGGCCGCCGGCCCCACCGCCGCGAAGGAGGCGGCCTGATGGCGGCCCGCCGCGTGGCACCGGAGCGCGACCGGCTAGGCGCCGTCCTTGCGGCAGGCTGGGCTTCCGCCAACGTGCTCGGTCTTAGCGCCCTGGGCCTGGCAGTCGACCAGCACGCGGTCGAGACCTGCAATCCAGTGCTCGGCGTTTCCGCCCCGGACGTGCAGGCCTCCAGCACCGTGTGACCTGGCCTGGTGGCCCGCCGGTCCGCGCGAGCCGCATGCGCTGACCGGCGGCTGACCGGCCGAGTTCTCGGCACGGATCATCTGCCGCAGGCTGGTGCGCGCGGCTCCCAGATCCGCCTCCGCCTCGGGCAGCTTCGACCTCGCCATCGACCGTCAGGGTGAGCCGCACTGGCTTGAGCTGAATCCGAACGGCCAATGGGGTTGGTTGGAGGACGAGACCGACCTGCCGCTGACCACCGCCTTCGCCGACCTGCTCGAAAAAGGAGGATCATGACCCTGCCCGACACGGCGGCCGAGCGCCGCGCGCTCGCCGACCGCCTGGAGGCGAGCGGCGACCTGACCAGCCCGACGTTGCGAGCGGCCGTCGAGGCCGTGCCTCGCGAACTGTTCCTGCAGCCCGGGGTGTTCCTGCCCACCGAGGACGGGCGCTGGCGGCCGGTGACCGCGCTCGGCGCCGACCGGAAAGAGTGGGTGGAGATTGCCTACAGCGACCAGTCGCTCGTCACCCAGCTCGACGGTCACCTGACGGCCGACCAGGTCGCCGAGCCGGTCCGAGGCTTCCCGACCTCCTCCTCCACCATTCCGGCCACCGTGGTCGGCATGATCGAGGCCCTGAAGGTGGAGGACGGCCAGTCGGTGCTGGAGATCGGCACGGGCACGGGATACTCGACCGCCCTGCTCTGCCGCCGGCTCGGCGAAGACCAGGTCACCAGCATCGAGGTGGACCCCCAGGTCGCCGCCCGCGCGGACGCCGCACTGGAGACCGCCGGGTACTCGACCTGGACCGTCACCGGGGACGGCCTGCTCGGCCACCCCCACCGGGCGCCGTACGACAAGGTGATCGCCACCTGCGCGGTCCGTCGTATCCCCTACGCCTGGATCCGGCAGACCAAGCCAGGCGGCACCGTGCTGGCCACGGTCGGCTCCTGGGCATACGGCACCGGGCTGGCCAAGGTCACGGTGAACGAGGACGGCACGGCCGAGGGCCGGATCATCGGCCGCTCCTCCTTCATGCCGGCCCGCTCCCAGGCCGCGACGCCGCCGTCCGGCGACCTGTCAGCCCGCACCGCGTACGCCGACACCGAACGGCACACGCCCATCGCACCGCAGCTGCTTCAGGAGTGGACGCCCGCCTTCCTGGCCCAACTCGCCGCCCCGGGAGCCCATATGGTCACCGCGGTCGCCGACGGCGGCGAGCAGACGGTGTACCTGTTCGACCCCGAGCGGGAGTCCTTCGCGCAGTTCGACGGCGACGGCGAGGGCTGGACCGTCCGCCAAGGCGGGCCCGTCGCGCTGTGGGACGCCATCGAAAGCGCGCTGACGGCCTGGCAGGAGGCCGGACGGCCCGGCATCAGCTCCGTCCGCCTCCAGGTCACCGAGAATGCGCACACCTATTGGATCGGCAAGGGTCCGGCTCTGCGCTGGGAGCACCGCATCGCCTGATGCGCCATCGCCTCACAACCAAGGGGCGGTCCGCCACAGACCGCCGCCGACGGGCCGTCACCCCCAGCCGATTACCGCCAACCGCCAAGCACCTACCAACTCCGCTGCCTCGCCGCCTCGTCCGACTGGACAACGCGTACCCGCAGTCCGTCGACCCACTGCATCACCAAGCGTGGCACCATGACTACGAAAGCGGCCGACGCGATGGAGGAACAAGCCCCTGTGCCCACTCCGCTCGTACTCCGACATCGCGGCCTTCCGGGGCCGGCCCTGCCGCCCCTTCCCGGCGGGCCGACTCGCCTGCTCCGCCGCCGGCCAGCCGACGCTCGGGTCAGCCGGTGGCCGGCGAGCCCCGGAAGGCCCCGGCCAGCACCGGGACCAGCCAGCGCTCTATCTGCCCCGGGGGCTCGGCGGCCAGTTCGGCACCGACCGGCGCCAGCGCGAGCCAGTTCAGCAGGCCGGCCGCGCACCGGATCCGGAAGTTCAGCTCCTGATCACCGACGCCGGGGAGCATCGGCGAGAGCTCCCCAACGATGTCCCGCCGCGACTGCTGGAACTTCGCCGTCAGCCGGTCCCAGCCCTTGGGCGGGTCGATCCCGACCCGCGCCACCGTGCGCATGACCGCCAGCTCCCGCCCACCGGCCGCCAGTGCGTGCATCATCGGCCCGGCGAAGGCTGCGGCCAGCTCCTCGATGTCCGAATCGGCGTCGAGCGCGTCGACCGCCGCCATCTGCGCGTCCAGGTACTGCTCCAGCGCGTCCTCTATCGCCGTGTCGCACAGCGTCTTCAGCGAGCCGAAGTGGTAGCTCACCGCGGCCACGTTGGCCTCGGCACGGTCGGTGACCTCACGCAGGGTCACGCCCTCCTGGCCGCGCTGCGCGAGCACCTCCACCACTGCGGACAGCAGGCGGTCTCGCGTCCGCTGACCGGCCTCGCGGCGTTGATCTGTCCGTTCCCTCACCATGGAAGAAGTCAAACAGCTGCTTGATTTTGCTGTCAAGCAGCCGCCCTGCCTGGGGCGCAGCACTCATCCAGCAACTCAATCAAGCATTCGATTGACAAAGCCCATGGCTCGCTCCTACATTTCAAGCGATCGATTGATTTGTTAGGCGCCGCCCGGCGCCGACCGATTCGGCGTGCCTCGGATCCCGAAGGCCGACCTGGAGGAGCAGGACATGAAGTCGCTCACCTGGAAGACGATCATCGCCACCACCACGGCCGTGAGCCTGGGCAGCCTCGCCCTCGCCGCCGCACCGTCCCAGGCCGCCAGCCCCGCCGGCGGCAGCGCGCAGGTGCGGCCCGTCGGCGGTGCGTCGGACCACGCGGCCCTGACCCCCGGCCAGTTGGCGGCACTGCCGCTGACAAATCGTCACCTGACCCGGCACGAGATAGCCAACCTGGCGGTCGTGCTGAACGCGTACCACGTGGCGGAGGGCCACAGCCTGGACGTCGACGCGTTCATCAACAGCTTCACCGCGGACGGCGTCTTCAACGACAAGGTCGCCGGCCAGAGCTACCAGGGCCAGGCGCTCGGCGACGTGCTGACCCGGATGGCCGGCATCTTCCCCGACGTCCACCGTGACCTGAAGAGCATCACCGTGAACGGCGACGTGATCAGCCTCGAACTGTCCATCCAGGGCACCTTCGAGGGCCCGGTTCCGACGCCGGCGGGCACCCTCAAGCCGACCGGCGCGAAGATCGACGTGCCGACCGCCGACTTCTGGTACCTGCAGGACGGCAAGGTCAAGAAGTTCGACTGCTTCGTCGGATACACCGTCATGTACGCCCAGATGGGCGTGAACCTCGACTGGGCCGGGGCGGTCACCAAGGGGTGAACCACCGCCCGGCAGCTGCGGAGGATCCGTCAGGGCCCGCGTGCCTGTGAGGTACCGCATTCGGAGCAATCGGGTGATGTGGGCGGCAGAGCACCCGTCCGGTGCCCCGCCGCTCGTTCATCGGACTCCAGGATCAGGCGCCGGTGATCTGCCACCACTGCTGGGACTGGAAGTTCTTCGCCCACAGCTGCGCCCGGGCACCGTTGCCGGGCACGGTGGCGTCGCGGTCCACCACCGTGTTCAGGTTGTTGTTGAACCGCTCGTTGTAGATCGCCAGGTCGTTGGCACGCATGAACCACTGCTGCTGGGTGCTGCCGTTGCACTGCCACAGCTGCAGCCGGGTGCCGTTGTTGCCGCCGCCGTTGGTGTCCGCGTCCAGGCACATCCCCGGGAAGCGCACGTTCTCGATGCTGTAGTCGTCCCAGGAGATCCACTCCTGCTGGGTGGAGCCGTTGCAGGCCCAGACCTGCACCTTGGTGCCGTTGCCGCCGGCGGTGGCGTCCGCGTCCAGGCACTGGTTCGGGGTGGTCTGGTAGAGGCTGTGGACGCGGACGTAGCTGCCGGTGCGCGCGGGCGTCATGCCGGCGGTGTGTGCGACGTTCCGACCGAGCGTCAGCCGGCCCGTCCCCCCGGCGGGCGCGGCCGCCTGGGCGGCGGTGGGCAGCAGCGGCCCGGCGATCGCCGCGGCGGTGACGAGCGCCGCGACAGTGGTGCGAATACGCATGGTTCCCCCTGATGCAGGTGACCGCGATCGGGCCGGTTGCCCGGTGGCGCGGGCGAGCGGCACCCAACGTAGGCGGGCGTTCGCGTCACCGGAATCCTTTGACCGCAGGGGTCAATCGGCGGCGAAGGATCCGCCCGGGCCGGTGGCCAGCGACTCACCCAGTGAGGAGCGCCGGTAGAGCACGGCCCGGCCGCTGCGGGTGCGCTCCAGCAGCCCGGCCGCCGCGAGCGCTCCGAGGTGGCGGCTGACCGCGCCCGGCGTGACACCGAGCCGCTGTGCCAGGGCGGTGGTGGTCGCCGGCGTGTCGAGCAGGCAGAGCACACGGGCTCGGGGCGCGCCGATGAGCTCCGCGAGCGCGGCCGACGCCGCCGCCGCGCTGGTGACCGCGCCTTCGGCCATCGTGCCGCGGCCACGGGCCGGGTAGACCACCACTGGAGCGCCGGGCGGCGAGATCCGGCTGAGTGCCCGGTCGGCGAAGAGGGTGGGCATCAGCACCAAGCCGCGTCCGGCCACCGGCTCCGGCCGGGCAGGGGTGGGGGCAGGGGCAGGGGCGCGCGCCCCCGGCGCGTCGTCGTGGATCCGCAGCGCACCGTCGGCCCAGGAGACCCTCGGGTCCAGATCGGCGAAGAGCCCGGCCGCGCCGGACTCGGCGAGCCGCCGCCCTCGGTAGACGAGGTCGGCCTCCAGCACGGTGCGGGCGCGCGGCCACCAGGCGGGCTCCAGGCAGCGCGTCCAGTACTCGCCGAGCGCGACGACCACCCGGCCGCGCAGCGCGTGCGGATCGTCGAGCAGCCGGTCGAGCACCGGCGGCAGCGGGCTCCCGTCGCGTGCGTAGGCCGTCCGGAAGTCGGCGGGCAGCCGGTCCGGCGGGGTGGCGGCCAGCAGCGGCAACTCCTCGTGGATGCACGGTCGGCAGCTGCGTGGGCGCGGGGTCAGCGTGTCGGGCGCGAACCCCCTGGGGGTCACCAGGGCGTCCAGCAGTTCGGTGTCCAGACCGGCGTAGTCACGCGCCCAGGAGGCCGCCCAGCCTCGCTGCTCGGGGAACCCGCCGAGCCGGCCGCGTAATCGAAGGCTGCGTACCGTCTCGTGGAGTTGGGAGTATCCGCACCGAGTGGCGGCGAGGTCGTCGACGCCCAGGAGATGGACAATCATTGAGCCAACACTAGGTGGACGCAAAGTACTTGTGAACACCACGGAACCAGCCGCCACGGCCGCCACGGCAGGCCCGAAGCGGATCGCCAGCCAGGGCCACGCACCGCGAGGCTCAGCCCGCGTGAGCACCCGCGCCGGCGTGCACGAGGGCCGGCTCCGGGTGGCCCGCAGGCGTCGGCTCGACCCGGACGTCCGCGCCGTCCAGCCGCAGCATCGCCGCCTCGTCCGGGCTGCCGGGGGCCGCCTGGTAGACCACCAGGCGCTGGCCGCCGGTTCGGGCGAGTTGCATGAGCTCGTAGGTCAGCGTCATCAGCCCGACCTTCGGATGCCGAAAGGACTTCTGCCCACCGCCCCGCTCGCAGACGTCGTACCGCTCCCACAACCGGGCGAAGTCCGGTGATTTCAGCAGCAGTTCACCAACGAGCGCGGTCAGCTCGGGGTCGTCCGGGTCGGCCCCCGCGACCGCCCGCAGATGCGCCACCGAGAGCGCGACCGTGTCGTGCCACGGCTCGTAGAGCGTCCGGCCGAGCGGGTGGAGGAAGACGTAGCGGGTCAGGTTGCGCTGTTCCTGCGGCCAGTCCCAGAGGCCGGGCCACAGCCGGCGGCCGGGCGGGTTCGCGGCCAGCACACGGTTGTAGCGGCTCACCACGTAGGCGGGCAGTGGGCGCAGCGATTCCAGCATCCGCAGCACCGAGTCGCGGACGGTGTGGTCCGAGCAGGACGGCAGCTCGCCGACCCGGCCGGCAGCCAGCTCCGCGAGCTCGTGCAGGCGTTCGTAACCGTCGCCGCGCAGTCGCAGTGCGCGGCCGAGGGCATCGACGACGGCCGGGGACGGGTTCGTCTCCCGGCCGCGCTCCAGGCGGATGTAGTAGTCGACGCTCACCCCGGCCAGCACGGCCAGTTCCTCCCGGCGCAGACCCGGAGTTCGGCGCACGCCCGCGCCGGCCGGGAGGCCGACGTCCTCCGGGCGGACCTGGGCCCTGCGGGCCTTCAGATACCTGCCGAGCTCCGTACCCCGTGCATCCGCTCCTACTGTCATCCGATCATCATCTCAGGCGGGCGGGGAACGTGGGGGGCCGTGTCAGGGCCTGGCACGCGGCACCCCGGGGGCAGCGCGGTCTGCCGCATCACCGCCCGGCGGCGCAGAGTTGATCCCAGAGCGGGCGGCCGGGCCGCCGGGGCCCAGGGGGTGCACGGCACCGGACCGCGGCCCCGGCAGCCTGAGCCGCCCGCCGGATCGCGAAGACGACGGTCCGTCAACCACAGTCCCCTCCAAGGAGTTCACCATGCCGCCCAGGCCCACGCCCACGCCCACGCTCCGCCAGCCACAGCCACAGCCACAGCCGGACAGAACCCACGACACCGCGTCACCCGCCGCCGCCCAGCGCCGCAACGCGGTCACGCTGGTCGCCGCGCTGCTCGGGTTCACCGTGATCACCATCGACGTCACGGCGGTGAACATCGCGCTGCCCGCGATCCGCGACTCCCTCCACAGCGGGATGGCCGGACTGCAGTGGGTGGTGGACGCGTACACCCTGATGCTCGCGGCCCTGATGCTCTCCGCCGGCGCCCTCGCCGACCGCGCCGGCGCCCGCCGCGCCTACGCCTGGGGTGTCGCCCTGTTCACCCTCGCCTCCCTCGGCTGCGCGCTCGCGCCCGGCATCGGCGTGCTGGTCGCCGCGCGGGTGGCCCAGGGCGGCGCCGCCGCGGTCGTGCTCCCGGCCTCGCTCGCGCTGATCCGGCAGGCCTACGACGATGCCCGGGCCCGCGCCCGCGCCATCGCACTGTGGACGGTCGGCGGCTCGGTGGCGATGTCGGCGGGGCCGGTGCTGGGCGGGCTGCTCACCGACTCGGTCGGCTGGCGGGCCGTCTTCCTGCTCAACCTCCCGGTGGGTGCGGTGGTCCTGGCGCTGTTGCTCCGGGTGCCGCGCTCCCCGCGCCGGCCCGCCCCGCTGGACGGCGGCGGCCAGCTCACCGCGCTGCTGGCGCTGGCCGGGCTGGCCTTCGCGGTGATCGAGGGCGGTCACCTGGGCTGGACGAGCCTCCCCGTGCTGGCCGCGGCCGCGCTCGCCATCGCCGCCGGCTTCGCGTTCCGCGCGATCGAGGCCCGGCACCGTCAGCCCATGGTTCCGCTGGACATCCTGCGGGACCGTCGGGTGACCGTCCCGCTCGCGGTCGGCTTCGCCGTCAACGCCGCCTTCTACGGCGGGATCTTCCTCCTCGGGCTGTACTACCAGCAGTTGCGCGGCATGTCGGGGATCGAGGCCGGGCTGATGTTCGTCCCCGTGTCCGCGGTGGTGACGGCGACCAACCTGGTCTCGCCCCGCCTGGCGGAGCGGATCGGCCGGCGGCGGGTGATCGTCATCGGGCAACTGGTCTTCACCGCGGCGATGCTGGCCATGCTGCCGCTGGCCGCGCACACCCCCGTGTGGCTGGTGCTGCTCCTGCTGCTGCCGCTGAGCACCGGCGGGGCGCTCGCGGTGCCCGCGCTGACCGCGCTGCTGATGGACGCCGTGCCCGGGGAGCGCGCCGGGACGGCGTCGGGGCTGCTCAACTCCTTCCGCCAGACCGGTGGGGCGCTCGCCGTCGCCCTCTTCGGCGGCCTGCTCGCCGGTCCGGGCGGTGAGTTCTCCCTCTCGGGCATGCGCCTGGGCCTGCTGGCGGTCGCCGCCCTCCTGCTCGCCACGGCAGCCCTCTCCCGCCTCCTTGGTGACGGGAGAGGGTAGCTGTCAGCACGAGCGCAGACACTGCGCTTCCGGTCTGCGGCAACGCTTCATTGGCTGGTCACGTTCTGGTCCGTCGTCGTCGGTGCACCGGGCTTGGGCGGCTCGCTGTCGTGGGGCGGGCGGTGGTGGCGTACGGAGTCGCCGGCCTGGGGGTGCAGGCGCAGCGCCGAGACCGTGGCGCCGAGTGCCACCAGTGCGAGCAGTCCGAAGGCCACCGTGTAGGGGGTCGTGTGGGTGGGCGTGTCGGACGGACCGCCGAGTCGGTCTCCGAGTCGCAGGGCGAGTGTCGCGCCCGCGATGGCGAGGCCGCTCGCGAGTTGCTGCGTGGTGGCGCCGAGGGTGGTGGCGTCGCGCATCTGCTCCGGGGCGATGTCGCTGAGTGAGATGGTGCCGTACGCGGTGAGGGCGACCGAGCGGGCGACACCGCTGAGCAGGGTCAGCACGGCAATGACCGGCAACGGGGTGGTGGCGCTGGTCAGTCCCAGGCAGGCCATCGTGGCAGCGACGCCAAGAGTGGCCGCGACGAGGAGGGGCTTGAAGCCGAAGCGGTTGATCAGCGGAATGGTCACGGGCTTGATCGCGATGTTGCCGACGAAGACGCACAGCACGACGGAGCCCGATTTGATCGGACTCCAGCCGAACTGGGTCTGGAACAGCAGCGGCAGCAGGAAAGGAGCGGCACCGACCACGAGCCAGAACAGGAAGCCGCCGATTTCCGTGGCCCGGTAGGTCGGGATCCGCAGGACCCGCAGGGTGACCAGCGGGTGTGGGGTGCGCAGCAGGTGCAGCACGGCTGCGACGAGCAGCGCCAGGGAGACGGCACCGGATGCGGCGGCCAGCGTCCAGGAGGCAGTGGTCTCGGAGATGAGGTGGGCGGTGTAGGTGAGCCCGCCCAGTCCGGTGCAGGTCAGCAGTACGCCGGCCCAGTCCAGTGGCGGCGGGGCGGTGGTGTCGCTGTTCTCGACCAGCCGCCAGGCGACCGCGAACGCCACGATTCCGAGCGGGATGTTCATCAGGAACAGCCAGTGCCAGGAGACGTAGGTGGTGATCAGGCCGCCGGCCAGCGGGGCGATGACGGGGGCGAGCAGGCCGGGCCAGACGATGTAGGACGTGATCCTCATCAGGTCCTGCTTCTCGGTCCTGGCCACCACGATGAGCCGGCCGACCGGGACCATCATCGCGCCGCCGACGCCTTGCAGGACCCGCAGCGCGACGAGTTCGCCGAGGCTGCTGCCGGCAGCGCAGCCTAGTGAGGCGAGGGTGAAGATCGTGATCGCGGACAGGAACACCTTGCGGTTGCCGAAGCGGCGGGTGAGCCAGCCACTGAGCGGTATCAGGACCGCGAGGGTCAGTAGGTAGCTGGTGACGAGTAGCCCTGTCGCAGTTGAGGACGCGCCCAGCGACTTGCCGATCTCCGGGGCTGCGGTGGTGACGATGGTGCCGTCGAGGTTCTCCATGAAGAAGCACCCGGCAACGAGAAGTGCGGTGTTGCGCTGCCATGTGTCGATCACGCCTGGCCCCCTTGGTTTCGAGTGGATCTGAAGAGCGGAGAGGGGAGTTGATTCCCGGTTCGTTCGTAGCCAACGGCTCAGCGACCCAAGATCATCCCGGGCTCCTCGACTCATCGCCCCGGAGCTGACATCAGCCGTTCAGGCGCCCAACTCCCCTGCCCTACGGCATTCTTGGTGCTGCTTCAGTTCTTCACGAGTAGCACACCCGAGCTTCGCCGACTTCAGGAGAACTCCTTGACCACCCCCGGAAAGGCAAGAAAAGGCGTCTTCTTAGCCACGCTCACCCTCGCACTCGCCGCAGCCGGCCTGGCCCCGGCGGCCGCGGCGGCGCCGAAAGCCCCGGCCGACCCCGGAGCCCCGTTCACCATCGACGCGGGCTCGCTGCAGCTCACCCTCAACGCGACGGGCACGGTCACCAAACTGCTGGACCGGGCCGACCAGCACGACTACGCCAGCCCGGCGAACGAGACCCCGCTGATCCGGCTGGTCGTGGACGGCGCACCGCAGTCACCGACCGCGCTCTCCTACGACAGCCCGTCCAGCACCTACACCTTCACCTTCAACACCGTCCAGGTGGCCGTCCAGGCCGTCAGCAAGCAGGGCTACGCGACCCTGGAGGTGACCGGCGTCAGCGCACCCGCCGGCGTGGACGTGCAGACCCTGTTGTGGGGGCCGATCACCACCACCATCAGCCAGTCCGTGGGCCGCAGCGTCGGCGTGGTCAACGACAACGACTTCGCGATCGGCATCCACGAGCTCAACGACAAGACCGTGGGCGGCTGGCCGGACGAGTTCGCGAACCTGAGCTACCCGGCCGTCAACTCCCCCGCGAACGCCACCCCCTTCAGCGACGCGCCGTACGGCTGGTTCCCGGCCGCGCAGACCGGCTTCGGCAGCATCCTCCAGGCGTACACCTACGACTACACCACGACCCGCTCGCGCACCGAGGGCTGGAACGGCGCGCTGGAGACCAACGCCCCGGTGCCGCCGCTGACCGGCACCGACGCGCTGATCAAGGGCTCCGGGATCGCGCTCTTCGGCAGCACGCCGGACCAGGTGCTCACCACCCTGTCCGGCATCGAGACCGGCGAGGGCCTGCCGCACCCGACGGTGGACGGCCAGTGGGCCAAGACCTCCCAGGGCGCCTCGCAGTCCGTCCTCGCGCTGGGCGACCTCACCGCCAACAACGCGGCCACCGCCGACGCCTACGCGGCGCAGGCGGGCCTGCGCACCGTCGAGGCGGCTCCCGACCCCACGGGCACCTTCGCGTCGCCGGGTCACTACCCGTTCAACGCCGCGTTCGGCGGGTCTGACACCGCCGCGGCCCAGTTGGCCGCACACGCCGCCGAGGTCGGCGTCAAGGTGGGTGCCCACAACGGCTCGCTGCTGGTGGGCCCCAGCGACCCGTACGCCACCCCGACGCCCGACCCGAGCCTGGCCGTGCTGGGCCCGGTCAAGCTGGCCCAGCCGCTGGACGCCACCTCGACCGTCGCTTTCGTCAACGGGCCACTCCCGTTCACCATCGCCAACGAGGGTGTGATGGTGCTACGGATCGACGGCGAGTACCTGCTGGCCACCGGTCCCTCCTATTCGCAACCCGGCAACGTGTTCACGCTGGGCGTGGTCCGCGGCTTCATGGGCACCAAGGCAGCCGCCCACCCGGCCGCCGCCGCGGCCATCCCGATGCAGACGGTCAACAGCCAGGGCACCGCCTCGCTGGTGGCGGGCATGCCGCTGGTGGGCGCCATCTCCGACCGCCTCGCCCACGCCACCAACAACGCCGGTCTGGCGACGCTCTCCTTCGACGACCTGTCCAGCACCGGCGATACCGGCTACGGCCTGTTCACCGGCGACGCGCTGGTCAACGACACGTACGCCAAGCTCACCGCCCCCACCGGCGTGCTCACCGAGGCGGACGAGCTGCCCGCCGGCAGCTGGGACGCGCTGGCCCGGCTGGACCAGGGCAACGTCGCCAAGACCGTCCCCGACGCGCTCCCACCCGGCGAGGCGGCCGCGCAGTACGCGGCGCAGAACGACATGCCCGCCGACTTCGGCCCGGTCCGGTTCCAGATCGGCGACACGCTGGCCGGTCAGGAGTACGTGCTGGCGAAGATGGCGGGCTTCAACGCGGGTGGCACGCTCACCACGGCCCTGTCCCAGCTCACCGGATCCGGCGACTCCACCGACGTGCTGAACGCCTGGAAGCAGTGGGAGAGCGCCCGCAACGCCCACGCCTTCAGCGCGGCGCAACTCACCGCCCTGCGGCAGGACGGCAACGACTGGCACCTGACCGACGTGGTGCCGGGCAAGCAGTGGCAGCTGACGAACGTCCAGTACCCGGCGCAGCCGGCGCAGGTGAACAACGACGGCACGGCGCAGGCCGTGAACTACACCAACACCAACGGCCCCCAGCCGCTGCGCTTCGAGTTGTACGCCCAAGCCGCCGTGACCGGCGCCACCTTCACGGTGGGCGGGCAGACCGTGAGCTTCCCCGGCACCATCCCCCAGGACAGCTACCTGGTGGACGACGGCTCCGCGACCGCGAGGATCTACGACTACGGCTGGCACCAGATCGGCACCCTCCAGGCGCGGGGCCACGCCTCCTACACCGCCGGCGCCCAGGCCATCGACTACCACGCCACCGGCGGCCTGGCCTCCGGCATCCGGTTCATCACCGACGGCGCCCCGCAGACGGTCACGGCCCCGGTCACCATGACCGCACCCGCCACCATCGCCCGCGACGCCACCGCCACGGTGACCAGCAGCTACACCGACACCACCGCGAGCCCGCTGCACGATCTGGCACTCTCGCTGGCACTGCCGACCGGCTGGAGCGCCAAGGCCGACGGCGCGGCCACCTTCGGCGCGGTCGCCCCCGGTCAGACGGTCAGCGTGAACTGGACCGTCACCGCCGCCCCCGGCGCGCTGATCGGCGTCAACCAGCTGATCACCCAGGCCAACTACACGGATGAGCAGACCAGTTCGGAGGCCATCGCCCAGGTCCGCGTGCCGGACCCGCTGTCCGTCACGGTGGCCGGGTTCGCCGCTACGGGCAAGGCGGACACGGTGACCACCAGCTACGCCAACCTCGGGGTCGGCGATCTGCACGACGCCGCGCTGAGCCTGTCGGCCCCCACCGGCTGGACGGTGAAGGCGACTTCACCGACCGCCTTCCCGGTGATCAAGGCCGGCCAGACGGTCAGCACCAGCTGGACGGTCACCCCGGGCGCCACCGTCCAGCCCGGCGACCACCAGCTGATCGCCCGCGCCACCCACCACAGCGTGGTGCACCCCACTGAGGCCTTCGCCAATGTCGTGCTGCCGTACTCGTCGCTGGCCGCCGCGTACGACAACGTCGGGATCACCGATGACGCCAACACCAAGCCCGGCGACCTGAACAGCGAGGGAACCAGCTACTCCGCCCAGGCGCTGGCGGCGGCAGGCATCACCCCGGGCGGCACGGTCCAGGTCGGCGGGCTGAACTACACCTGGCCGGGCGTCGCCGCCGGCACTCCGGACAACATCAACGCCGACGGCCAGACCGTCCCGCTGACCGGTTCGGGGAGCAAGCTGGGCTTCATCGCCGTCGCCGACGACACGCAGGAGAGCGGGCTGGTCACCGGCGGCACCATCCACTACACCGACGGGACCACGCAGAAGTACACGGCCACCTTCTGCAACGAGGGCTACGACACCTCCCACACGGGGTGCACCGCGGCGGCCTCGATGCCGTACTTCAACGATCACAGCGGAAAGGTGACGCTCCCACTGTCGCTGTACACGGCCACCGCCCCGCTCCAGCCGGGCAAGACCGTCGCCTACCTGACCCTGCCCACCGTCAGCCCGGACATCAAGTTCGACAAGATCTCCCTGCACATCTTCGCCATCGCCACCGGCTGACCCCGCGCGAGTTCGGGGCCGGCACGCACTGCGCCGGCCCCGAACCGACGGACGCCCTCACCTGTCCTCACGCAGGCGTGAGCGCCCACTTCTGCGAGTCGGTGCCGTTCGGCGGCCACACCTGGATCGGCGTGTGGTTCGCGTTCACCCCGCCGGTGGCGTCCAGCACCATCCCGTTCGAGGCGGCGAACGTGGTGAAGCCGTCAGACTCCGAGCGGGTCCACACGAGTCCACTGTTCATCAGCGGCCCCTCCAGTCCCGAGATCGGCGGCGCGACCTGCACCACGTGATCACCCGGGCTCGGGCCGCCCGGGCTCGGCGCGACTCCCGCCTGCAGCGCGAGTCCGCTGACCTGGGAGATGATCAGGAAGTCGTCCGCGCCGCGCCCGTCCGATCCCTTGGTCGGAATCAGCCACCACGCCTCGTTCGGGGTGTGCTGGTCGTCGAAGAGCTGGATCTGGGCGTCGGTGTTCCGAGTCGCCGACGGGACGTTGAAGACCCGTGAGGGCTCCGGTGGCAGCCCGGACACGATCTCGACCGGCCCCTCACCCAACGGCAACGCGACAGAACCGAACAGCAGCTCGGGCATGGAGTCCAGCACCAGATCCTGCACCCCATCGCCGTCCAGTCCCGGATCCTTCTGGTAGTTCAGCGTCACCGGATGGATGAGACTCGTCGGAAAGGTCGGGCTCATCGTCAACGCCGTCGGGCCGTTCGCGAGGTTGAGCCCACCTTTCGACCGGATCTGACAGCTGACCGACGAGGCGTGGTCCACCTGCTCCCCCAGCTGCCAACGCTGATTGTCGGAGTCGTGGTCGTCGAACGTCTGAAGCGGCGTTCGGGTGGCCTGGTTACCGGAGGGCACATCCAGCACCTGGCCGCTCCCAATGCACATGATCTTGAAGAATCCCCCACCGGTGTCGATCATCCCCCAGCGCTGTGTGGGCTTGTCCTCCCAGAACTCGGCCGTCAGAAACCCGCCCGGATATTCGGGGGCGGCGAGACACATCGGACCGCTGAAAGCCGGTGTCGCAAAGTTGGCAACGATGCGGACCACCTGTGGAGCCATGAAAATCCCTCCACTCCAGACAGTCGGAATACAGAAACGGAAATCCTGCGCCGACCCGCCGTACCCCACGAGAACGCGGAATACCACCGCCCGACGCGCTCCCATCGCACGGGCGCGATTCCAGCCGCCACCTCCCGGCGGCTACGCCCACTCCAGGCTAGCACCGGAAGATCGACGCCACGGGACCAATCAGCTTGCCATTCCCGACTATTGGGAATCTGCATTCATGCGGCTCTGTTGACGATATTCCGAGCATTCCCTGACACTTCCGCCGTACCGCCCTCGCGCCGCTTCTGACATCCGCCCCCGGACATCCCGCCACCACCGAGCAGCGGCCGTCCCGGCCCGGCGTGCCAACGGCCGTACCGCCGCTCCTGACGCCCGGGGTCACCGGCGTGACACCGCCTGCGGCTACGCTTTGCGCCGTGACAGAACGGCTGCCGATCTTCCCGCTCAACGCGGTGCTCTACCCCGGTCTCGTGCTCCCGCTGCACGTCTTCGAGGAGCGCTACCGGCGGCTGGTCGCCGACCTGGTGGCGCTGCCCGAGGACCAGCCGCGGCGGTTCGGGGTGCTGGCGATCAAGGACGGCCGCGAGGTCGCGCCGGTGACCGCGAGCGAACGGCCGGCCGGGCCGCTGGACGGCCTGGGCACGGCGAGCGGTGATCCGCTGGAGGCGATGTACCACGTCGGCTGTGTGGCCGACATCGCCTCGGTGACCCCGCAGGCGGACGGGCGGTACGAGCTGCTGATCACCGGCACCACCCGGTTCCGGCTGCGCTCGGTGGAGACCGGCGGGGCGTACCTGGTCGGCGAGATCGAGACCATCGAGGAGGAGCAGGGCAACGCCGCGGGCGCGCTGGCCGGCGGCGTCGAGCGCGCGTTCCGGGCCTACCAGAAGCGCCTGGCCGGCGCCCGGGAGGCCTCGCTCAGCGGGGAGCAGGAGCTGCCGGACGACCCGCAGGTGCTCTCCTACCTGGTGGCCGCCGCCTCGGTGCTGGAGGTCCCGGTCAAGCAGCAGCTGCTGGCCTGCCCCGACACCGCCTCCCGGCTGAGCACCGAGCTGGAGCTGCTCCGCCGGGAGACCGCGCTGCTGGCCTGGCTGCCATCGGTGCCCGCCGTCGAGCTGACCCGGCAGCCGTTCAGCGCGAACTGAGGCCCGGACCGAGGCCCGACCCCACAACGGACCCGGAGGGGGACCAGATGGCGAAGAAGACGGCCGGCGGCGGCAAGGGCACGCCCGCCACGGTGGCGCTGGAGGCGGCCGGTGTGCCGTTCACGGTCCACGCCTACGAACACGACCCGGCGGCCGCCTCCTACGGCGGCGAGGCGGCGCAGGCGCTCGGCGTCACGGCGGACCGGGTCTTCAAGACGCTGGTCGCCGAGGTGGACGGCACGCTCACGGTCGGCGTGGTGCCGGTCGCCGGGCAGCTCGACCTGAAGGCGCTGGCGGCGGCCGTCGGCGGCAAGCGGGCGGCGATGGCGGACCCGGCGGCGGCCGAGCGCAGCAGCGGCTACGTGCGCGGCGGCATCTCGCCGCTCGGCCAGCGGCGCGCGCTGCGCACCGTGGTGGACGCGAGCGCCCTGCGGCACGAGACGGTCTACGTGTCGGCCGGCCGCCGCGGCCTGGAGGTCGAACTCGCCCCGGCCGACCTGCTCCGGCTGACCGGCGCGGTCAGCGCGCCGATCGGCCGCAGCTGACCGTACGTTCGCACGGTCCCGCGGTCAGCCCGCGTTGCGCTCCCCCGACCCCGACCCCGACGGCTGTTCGCCGGCCGCGTCCACCTGCTGCGCCACATCGCCCTGCTGTCCCGACTGCGCCGGCTTCTGCTCGCCGCCGCCGTCCGCCGGGCCCTCCGGCGCGCCGTCCAGCGAGCCCTGGGCCGGCGGGTGGTTCAGGCCCTCGCCCGGCGTGACACCGGCCGGCCCCGCCCAGTACGGCGGCGGGTCCTGCTCACGCCTGCCGAAGGTCGCGGTGAGGGCGAGCAGCAGCACCAGCGCGCTCATCGGCCAGGCGACCAGCGCGCCCTTGGCCTCCAGTTCGAGCGCCTCGTTGAACGTGTGGCCGTCGCCGACCGCCTTGGCGTGCGCCACCAGGTCGGAGGTCGGGCCGAGCGTGGTGCCGAGCTTCCAGGCGATCAGCGAGCCGAGCAGGCCGCCGACCGTGAGCGCCACGACGACCGTGATGCCGCCGCCGCGCCGCCGGGTGCCAAGGAACGCACCGAGCGCGGTGATCAGGCCGAAGGCGAGCCCGATCAGCACGAACGTGCCGTCCGCGCCGGCCCGCTGCTCGCCTTCCGGGTCCACGTAGAGCACCTGCTGGCCGTGCACCACCAGCGGTACCTCGGGCGCCAGCCAGACCCAGAGCAGGCCCATGACCAGCCCGAGCAGCAGGCAGACCAGCACGATCGGCCAGGCCACCCGAAGTTCGCCGAGCACCCGTTCGGTGACGGTTGGCTGCCGGGGGGCCGAAGGGGCGAGGTCGGCGTCCGGAGAGATGTTCGGTACGGTCACGCCACCATCGTTTCACGCCCGCGCTGCGGAACCGGCTAACGGGTCGTGGCGCGGCGGTACGACCAGGTCGCCACGCCGAGCGAAACCACTCCGACGGCCGCACAGACCCCGAGGTCGCCGAGGACCGCCGCCCAGTCGGGCCGCGCCGCGAAGGTCCGCGCGAAGGCCTCCACGCCGTAGGTGGACGGCAGCAGGTCGCGCAGCGCCTGGATCGCGCCGGGCAGGTGCGAGGCCGGCAGCACGCCGAGCAGCAGCGCCGCCGACATGCCCAGCTGCCCCAGCATGGTGGCGATCTCCTGCTTCGGCGCGAGCAGCCCGCAGGCCGCGCCGAGCCCGGACAGCGCCGCACCGGCCAGCGGCACCACCGCGAGCAGCACCCACAGGTGTGCCCAGGAGAGCCCGAAGAGCCAGGCCCCGAACCCGGCAGTGACCAGCGCGCCCGGCAGCGTGAAGGAGGCGTACGCCGCCGCCGCGCCGAGCACCACCGAGGCCGCCGGCACCGGCAGCGTCGCGTAGTGGTCCAGGCCGCCGGTCGCGCGCAGCTTGCCGAAGTACTGGGCCAGCAGGTTGAGCGCCACGAACGCGACGACCAGCACGCTGGAGCCGGCCACCACCGCGCGGGCGGACGGGTTGTCACCGCTGTCCACCACGCCGCGCATCATCACCAGGATGCCGACCGACTGGAACGTGGCGACGAACATCAGCGGGATCCGGGCCACCTTGGCCCTGGCCAGCTGGGCGCGGTAGACGGCGGCCAGCGCGGGCAGCAGCCGGGCCGCCGGGGCCAGCGGCGCGGGCGCGCCGACCGGGGCGCCGAGTGCGGCGGCCGCTGCGCCGGGGGTGAGTCTGCCGGGAGTCGCTCCGCCAGGGGTGAGCACGGTCACTTCGCCAGTCCTCCGTGGCGGCCGCCGAGCCGGAGGTAGGCGTCCTCCAGGCTCGGGGTGGCCAGCGTGAAGTCGTCCAGGGCGGCGAAGGCCGGCCCGGTGGTGACGGCGGCGACCAGCTCCCTGGCCTCCTCCGGGGTGGTGCGCAGCGTCCAGCGGCGGCCGGTCCGCTCGGCCCGTTCGGCCAGCTCGGCGACGGCCGGGACGTCCAGCGGGGCCTCCGAGCGCCAGACCAGGTCGAGCCGGACGTCGCCGTCCACCAGCGCCTTCAGACCGCCCGGCGTGTCGCAGGCGATCACCCGGCCCTCGTCGAGCACGGCGACCCGGTCGAGCACGGTCTCGGCCTCGATCACGTTGTGGGTGACCAGCAGCACGGTGGTGCCGTTCTCGGCCCGGCGCCGGTCCACGGCGGCCCACACGGCCCGCCGGGCGACCGGGTCCATGCCGGTGGTCGGCTCGTCCAGCACGAGCAGCGGACGCTCGCCGACCAGCGTGGCGGCGAAGCAGGCCAGCCGGCGCTGCCCGCCGGAGAGCTTGGCCAGCGGACGGCCGGCCAGCGGCTCCAGGCCGAGCTCGGTCAGCACCTCGCCGGCCGCGGCCCTGGCCGCGGCGCGGGACAGCCCGCGCAGCCGGCCGGTGGTCTCGGCGGCCAGCGCGACCGTGAGCTCGTCCAGCGCGGTGGACTCCTGGCCGAGGTAGCCGAGCAACCGCGCGGCCCGCTCGGGGTGCCGGACGATGTCGTGGCCGAGGATCTCGATCGAGCCCTCGTCCGGGCGCAGCAGCCCGGTGAGCTGGCGGACCAGCGTGGACTTGCCGGCGCCGTTCGGGCCGAGCAGGCCGAAGATCTCACCCTGGCGAATCTCCAGGGCGATCCCGTCGTTGGCCCTGATCTCGCCGTGGCTCTTGGTGAGGCCCCGGACGGAGCAGCAGGGCAGTGGGGCGTCACTCACGATCGGAGACTCTACGCGGCGAGCATGAGGAAACCGGACCAGGGTGGCAAAGCGGAACACACTCTCGCGCATCAGCCCGGCCGACGGGCCCTGACACTCTCAGTCGTCCACCACGATCAGCTCGCCGCCGGGCACCCGGGTGGCGAGCTCCTTCCAGAAGCCGGCCCGGATCGCGTAGCGGTCGTGCTCGTCGATCTGGTCGTCCTTGTGGGCGAGCAGGCCGAAGCGCGCCGCGTAGCGGAGCAGCTCGCCGTCCACCCGGTGCGGGATCCGCGGGTAGTCCTGCCAGATCGCGCCGAGCCGGTCCCGCTCGCCGAGCCGGTCGGTCCAGCGCCGGGCGAAGACCTGACCGACCTCGTGCGGGTCACCGCCGATCGCCGTGATGTCCTCCTCACGGTCGGCCCAGCGCTGTTCGGCCGTGGTGAGCTGGGCGAGCGTGGGCAGCGCGTCGGCGGCGGTGGCCTGGTCGGCGGGCGGGCGGTCCACCCAGCCGCGGTCGGAGGACCAGCGCAGCACCGGGCCGTTGCCGACCGAGCCGTTGCCCGCGGAGCCGTTGGCCGCCGAGCCGTTGCCGGCCGCCGCGCCCGAGGCGGCGGGCGGCGCGGGCGGCTGGACGGCCCGTCCGGCCAGGTCCTTAGGGGTCGGCACGACCTTGAGCGCGGTCGGTTGCAGCGCCGGCTGTTCGACCGGTTCGGGCGGCACCTCGGCGGCGGCCGGTCGGACGGCCGGCGGCGCGGCCAGGATCTTGGCGATCTCCGGACGCGGGCCGGCCGGCGGGAAGGCCACGGCGGGCTCGCGCCGGGTGACCGACCGGGTGATCCACTCGCGGTCCAGCACCCGGCGCTCGTCGGCCTCGCCGACCAGGTCCTCGGACTGGTTGAAGTCGCCGTCCGCGGCCTGCAGCGCCCACAGGTGGACGGCGACGCCGTGCTCCTTGGCGGACATCATGCCGGGCAGCAGATCGCCGTCGCCGGTGACCAGCACCACGTCGGCGCAGGCCCGGTTGCGGGCCAGCTCGGAGAGCTCGGCGTGCATCGCGGCGTCCACGCCCTTCTGCACCCAGCGGCCCTCGGCCCGGGTCAGCGCGCCGAGCCGCACCGTCACCCGGGGGAGCACCCGCAGCCGGCGGTGCTCGGGCATCGGGCGGCGCTCGGGCGCCGCGTCGAACCAGTAGATCCGCAACAGCGGCAGACCGGTCTCCTCCTCGGCGCGCTCGCGCAGCGAGGCGATCAAGGCGGTGTGATCAACCGTCACCCGGGAGCGGGACGGCTCTCCGGCGAGCAGGCTGGCAGCGGCACCCAGCAGGTATCCCGCGTCCACGAGGACGACGCAGCGGTCCACTTCCGCACCTCTCTCCCGGTCGGCCCGGTGGCGGCCGGACCCCACCCTTGTGTTGCCCCTTGTCCCCTCACCCCTGGCCTGGCGTGCGGCGTACCGAGCAGTGTGCCCGAGCTGAGGCGCCGAGGGCACCCTGCCGGACCGTTGCGGTCTCCTTTACCCCCCGACGGCGCGGTGAATCACCCGGCTGTACGTGCGCTGTCGTACGCCTGACGGGCGTCGTGGGTCGCTGCGCGGTGCCGTTCGGCCCAGTCGCCGCCCGCCCGCACGCCCACCCTCACCCGCTCACCCACCTGCCCGGCCCCCGGTCATGCCGCTGCCCGCCCTCCACTACTTTCCCTTTTTCTAACACCATTATCATCCCTTCACAGCCCCTTGTCATCCCTCCCCCCACCCCCGTGTTCCCCCTGGGTGGTGGACGTCGCCATGACCGGGGCGCGTTCAGCACCCCTCGCGGGTCAGCCCCGCACCTCGATCAGCCCCGGGCCGCCGTCAGCCCCGGGCGGCCGTCAGCTCCGCGGCGACCAGCTCCGCGATCTGCACCGCGTTCAGTGCCGCGCCCTTGCGCAGGTTGTCGTTGGAGAGGAAGAGCGAGATGCCGTGTTCGACCGTCTCGTCGCGCCGGATCCGCCCGACGAAGCTCGGGTCCTGCCCGGCCGCCTGGAGCGGGTTCGGGATGTCGGTCAGCACCACGCCGGGCGCGCCGTCCAGCAGCTCCACCACCCGCTCCGGGCTGATCGGGCCGGCAAAGCGCGCGTTCACCTGGAGCGAGTGGCCGGTGAAGACCGGCACCCGCACGCAGGTGCCGGAGACCTTGAGGTCCGGGATCTCCAGGATCTTGCGGCTCTCGTGGCGCAGCTTCTGCTCCTCGTCGGTCTCGTTCAGGCCGTCGTCCACGATCGAGCCGGCCAGCGGGATCACGTTGAAGGCGATCGGCCGCTTGTAGATCTGCGGCTCGGGGAAGTCCACCGCCGCGCCGTCGTGGACCAGCGCCGCGGCGTCGTCCACCACCTTCGCGGCCTGGCCCTGGAGCTCGGCGGCGCCGGCCAGGCCGCTGCCGGAGACCGCCTGGTAGGTGGCGACGACGAGCGCGGTCAGCTGCGCCTCCTCGTGCAGCGGGCGCAGCACCGGCATCGCGGCCATCGTGGTGCAGTTCGGGTTCGCGATGATGCCCTTGGGGCGGTCCGCGATCGCGTGCGGGTTGACCTCGGAGACCACCAGCGGGACCTCGGGGTCGCGCCGCCAGGCGGAGGAGTTGTCGATCACGACCGCGCCGGCCGCCGCCACCTTGGGCGCCAGCTCCTTGGAGGTCGAGCCGCCGGCCGAGAAGATCACGATGTCCAGGCCGCTGTAGTCGGCCGTGGCCGCGTCCTCGACGGTGACCTCGCCGCCCTGCCAGGGCAGCGTCTTGCCGGCCGAGCGCGCCGAGGCGAAGAGCCGCAGCTGCTCGACGGGGAACGCCCGCTCCGCCAGGATCCGGCGGACCACGGCGCCGACCTGGCCCGTGGCGCCGACGATGCCGATCTTCATACTTCCTCCTCCGATGGACCTGCTCTGCTTCATCTTGCCTGCTCCCCCGGGGTCGGCCGGTATTCGGTTTCACCTGGTGGACAGCACACCGATCAGCTGTGGTTCCGGTCACTCGTGGCGAGCCGCGCCAGCGCCGCCACGCACGCGGCCACCGATTCCTCGCCCGCCGGCAGCAGCGGCAGCCGGACCGCCGGGCTCGGGATCCGGCCCTGGGCGTGCAGCACGCCCTTGATCACCGTCGGGTTCGGCTCGGCGAACGCGGCTGCCGACAGCTCCGCGAGCCGGTGTCCCAGCGTCCGGGCCCGGTCGGCCTCACCCGCCCGCCAGGCCGCCACCAGCTCGACAAACCGGCCGGTCGCCAGGTGGGCCGAGGCGAGGATGCCGCCGGCCGCCCCGAGCGCGAGCAGCGGCCCGAGGAAGACGTCGTCACCGGCCAGCACCGCGAAGTCGGCCGGCAGGTCGCCGAGCAGCGCGACCGTCTGCTCGTCGATCCGCCCGGTCGCGTACTTCACCCCGGCGATCCCGGGCAGCCGGCCGAGCGCCCGCAGCGTCTCGGCGTCCAGCTCCCGGCCGGTGCGGTAGGGGATGTGGTAGACGATCAGCGGCACCGGGCTGTGCGCCGTCAGCTCCGCGAAGTGCGCCAGCACCCCGGCCGCCGACGGGCGGACGAACGGCGGCACCGGCGTGAGCGCGGCGACCGCCTCCGGGTGCTGCCGCAGCTCGGCGAGCGCCGCCGCGCTCTCCCGGGTGCCGCTGCCGCCGGCGCCGACCGTCAGCGGCGCGCCGCGCTCGCGGCAGACCCGGGCGCAGATCCGCAGCACCTGCGCCTTCTCCTCCCGGTCCAGCGCGCTCGGCTCGCCGGTGCTGCCGAGCGCGACCAGGCCGGCGGCTCCTTCGTCGAGCACCGCGTGGGCGAGCCCCTCCAGGGCGTCGGCGGCCAGCTCGCCGTCGGCGGTGAAGGGGGTGATCAGCGGGACGTGAATGCCGTGCAGAAGGTCCATGGATCGAGCCTGACCGAGCCGTCCGTTCAGGTCCAGTTCGCTTTTCCACCGAAACTCGTAAGCTGGGCTGATGCTTGATGTCCGCCGCCTGCGGCTCCTGCGGGAGCTGGCCCTGCGGGGCACCATCGCCGCCGTCGCCGAGGCGCTCTCGTTCAGCCCGTCCGCCGTCTCCCAGCAGCTGACCGCGCTGGAGCGGGAGGCCGGGGTCGCGCTGCTGGAGCGCACCGGCCGGCGGGTCGCGCTGACGCCCGCGGCGCAGCGGCTGGTCGCGCACGCCGAGGTGGTGCTGGACCGGCTGGAGCAGGCCTCGGCCGAGCTCGCGCAGGCCCGGCGCGGGCCGGCCGGGCCACTGCGGATCGGCACCTTCCCGTCCGCCGCCGGGGTGGTGATCCCGCCGGCACTGGCCGCGCTGGCGGCGCGGTACCCGGAGCTGGAGCCGATGGTCGCCGAGGTGGACTCGGCAGGCGTCGCGGACCTGCTGCGGGGCGGCGAGCTGGACGTGGCGCTGGTGCACGACTACGACTTCGTGCCCTGCCCCGAGGAGCCGGGGATCCAGCGCGAACCGCTCTTCACCGAGGCGATGTACCTGGCGACACCGGCCGCCGAGTCGGCACCGGTGCTCCTGGCGCAGTGCGCGGCCGAGCCGTGGATCATGGCCACCCCCGGCACGCTCTGCCACGCGATGGCCGTCCGGGCCTGCCAGGCGGCCGGCTTCGCGCCGCGGATCAGGCACCGGGTGGACGACTTCGCCACCGTGCTCGCGCTGGTGGCCGCCGGCCAGGGGGTCGCGCTGGTCCCCGAGCTCGGCGCGCTGGACCGCCCGGCCGGCGTGGCGCTGCACCGGCTGGAGATGTCGCGCCGGACAGCCGTCGCGTTCCGCCGCGGCTCGGCCGGCCATCCGGCGCTGGCGGCGTTCGACAGCGCCGTCCGCGCCGCACTGCCGCCTCGGCTGCTCGCGCCGGAAGTCGGCCCGGCCGACTTCTGATGCGCCTTCCTCTGATGTGCCGACACCGTGTGCTGTTCAGGTAACAGTTGACGCAACGCCCTTTCGTGCTCAGCAGCTACACGTATAGAACTCGGTGACGACACACCTGAGGCATTGCCGGCACGAGATGAGCGCTCCGACATGAGCTACCCGCCCGACCCGCAGAACCCGTACGGGCAGCCGCAGCAGCCCCCGTACGGGCAACCGCAGCAGCCGAACCCGTACGGCCAGAACCCCTACGGCCAGCCGCAGCAGCCCCAACAGCCCCAGTCGCCGTACGACCAGGCGCCCCCCGGCTACGGCCAGCAGCCGCCGCCCCAGCAGCAGCCGTACGGCTACCCGCAGCAGCCTCCGTACGGCCAGCCCCAGCAGCCGCAGCAGCCCTACGGCCAGAACCCCTACGGCCAGCCGCAGG
Organism: Kitasatospora sp. NEAU-69; assembly: GCF_057158765.1. Lineage (NCBI taxonomy): Bacteria > Bacillati > Actinomycetota > Actinomycetes > Kitasatosporales > Streptomycetaceae > Kitasatospora > Kitasatospora sp. NEAU-69. Next base: position 55,240 of record NZ_JBWXUE010000013.1, on the reverse strand, counting down.
GGCAGCCGTCCGCCCCCTGGCTCGGCGCGCCGAACCCGTACGGCCCGCCCGTCCCCGGCACCCGCCAGCTCGCGAGCGCCGGCGACCGCTTCGTGGCCCGGCTGATCGACATGCTGGTCGTGGCCGTCCCGGTGCTGGTGGTCGAGGCCCTGATCGGCTTCGGCCTCGGCCAGTACATCGCGGCCCTCTTCGGCGCCGTCGTGGTCTTCGCCTACGAGATCGCCCTGCTGCTCACCCAGAACGGCCAGACGCTCGGCAAGAAGGCGATGAAGCTGCGGGTGGTCTCGCTCGCGCACGGCGGCCGCCCGACCGACGCCGAGCTGTGGACCCGCGCCGCCGTCTTCGGCCTGCCCGGCGGCATCTTCTGCCTCGGCACGCTGTTCAACCTGGCCGACTCGCTCTGGCTGCTCTGGGACAAGCCGTCCCAGCAGTGCCTGCACGACAAGGCCGGAAAGACCGTGGTGATCAAGGAGGCCTGAGCCCCGACCACTTCACGCAACCCCCTCACGCGACCCGCGCGGCGGCCCTGCCGACCCGCCGCGCGGGTCGCGTGACCGGTCTCACAGAAGCTCCGCGAGGCCCGCTGCGGACCACCACCCCGGCGCGCCCGGGGAGCCCCTCCGGTCGCGCTAGGGTGGAAGGCCCCCAGCCGCAGACCTACGCCGAGGAGCCCGCGCCCGTGGCCGACAGCTTCGTTCACCTGCATGTCCACACCGAGTACTCGATGCTCGACGGGGCGGCCAAGAACGGGAAGTTGATCGCCGAGGCGGAGCGCCAGGAGATGCCCGCGATCGCGATGAGCGACCACGGCAACATGTTCGGCGCCTACGAGTTCTTCCAGAAGGCCAAGGGCAGCTCGGTCAAGCCGATCATCGGCATCGAGGCGTACGTCGCACCGGGCTCGCGGTTCCACAAGAAGCAGACCTTCTGGGCGCCCGGCGGCCAGCGCCAGCCGAGCGCGGACGGCGAGGGCGGCAAGGACGTCTCCGGCGGTGGCCGCTACACCCACATGACCATGTGGGCGGAGAACGCGACCGGCCTGCGCAACCTCTTCAAGCTCTCCTCGCTCGCGTCGATGGAGGGCTACTACATGAAGCCCCGGATGGACCGCGAGCTGATCGCCGCGAACGCCACCGGGATCATCGCGACCACCGGCTGCCCGTCCGGCGAGGTGCAGACCCGGCTGCGGCTCGGGCAGTACGAGGAGGCGGTCAAGGCCGCCGCCGCGTACCAGGACATCTTCGGCAAGGAGAACTACTTCCTGGAGCTGATGGACCACGACCTGTCCATCGAGCGCGACGTCCGGGAGGACCTGCTCCGCCTGGCCAAGCAGCTGAACATCCCGCTGCTGGCCACCAACGACTCGCACTACGTCACCGCCGACCAGGCGGACGCGCACGACAGCCTGCTCTGCGTCGGCGTGGGCAAGAACAAGGACGACCCGAACCGGTTCAAGTTCAACGGCAGCGGCTACTACGTCAAGACCGCCGCGGAGATGCAGGCGCTCTTCAGCGAGCTGCCCGAGGCCTGCGCCAACACGCTGGCGATCGGCGAGCGGATCCAGCCGTACAACGAGGTCTTCGACTACGTCGACCGGATGCCGCAGTTCGACGTGCCCGAGGGCGAGACCCAGGCCTCCTTCCTGCGCCAGAAGATCGCGGCCGGCCTCCAGCACCGCTACGGCGACAACCCGAGCCAGGAGGTGCTGGACCGGATCGAGCTGGAGATGGGCGTGATCACCCCGATGGGGTTCGACGCCTACTTCCTCGTGGTCGCCGACATCTGCCAGTACGCCCGGGACAACGGCATCCCGGTCGGCCCCGGCCGTGGTTCGGCGGCCGGCTCGATGGTCTCCTACCTGACCCGGATCACCGAGCTGGACCCGCTGGAGCACGATCTGCTGTTCGAGCGGTTCCTGAACCCCGAGCGCATCAACCCCCCGGACGTCGACATCGACTTCGACGACCGCCAGCGCGACCAGATGGTGCGCTACGTCACCGACAAGTACGGCGAGGCGTACACCGCGCAGGTGAACACCTTCGGCACCATCAAGGCCAAGGCCGCCGTCAAGGACGCCAACCGGATCCTCGGCTACCCGTTCGCGATGGGCGACCGGATCACCAAGGCGATGCCGCCGGACGTGATGGGCAAGGGCGTGCCGCTGGCCGACCTCTTCAACGAGAAGCACCCGCGGTACAACGAGGGCACCGAGATCCGCTCGCTGTACCAGAACGAGCCGGACGTCAAGAAGATCATCGACACCGGCCTGGGCATCGAGGGCCTGATCCGCGGCACCGGCGTGCACGCCGCCGCGGTCATCCTCTCCTCGACCCCGCTGCTCGAACTGATCCCGCTGCACAAGCGGGACAAGGACGGCGTGATCATCACCGGCTTCGACTACCCGTCGTGCGAAGCCATGGGCCTGATCAAGATGGACTTCCTGGGTCTGCGCAACCTGGGCATCATCGATCACTGCATCAAGATCGTGAAGGCCAACCGCGGCATCGACGTCGACATCGAGAAGATCAAGATCGATGACCCGACCACCTACGAGCTGCTGGCCCGCGGCGACACGCTCGGCGTCTTCCAGCTCGATGGCGGTCCGATGCGCGCCCTGCTCAAGCTGATGAAGCCGACCGAGTTCGCCGACATCTCCGCCGTCTCGGCGCTGTACCGGCCCGGCCCGATGGGCATGAACTCGCACACCAACTACGCGCTGCGCAAGAACGCCCAGCAGGAGATCATCCCGATCCACCCGGAGCTGGAGGAGCCGCTCAAGGAGGTCCTCGGCCCCACCTACGGTCTGATCGTCTACCAGGAGCAGGTGCAGCGAGCCGCCCAGGTGCTGGCCGGCTACAGCCTCGGCCAAGCCGACCTGCTCCGCCGCGCGATGGGCAAGAAGAAGAAGGAGGTCCTCGAAAAGGAGTTCGTCCCCTTCCACGCCGGCTGCAAGGAACGCGGCTACTCCGACGAGGCCATCCAGGCGGTCTGGGACGTCCTCGTCCCGTTCGCCGGCTACGCGTTCAACAAATCGCACTCCGCCGCGTACGGCCTGGTCTCCTACCAGACCGCCTACCTGAAGGCGAACTACCCGGCCGAGTACATGGCCGCGCTGCTCACCTCGGTCGCGGACGACAAGGACAAGATGGCCGTCTACCTGGCGGAGTGCCGCCAGATGGGCATCAAGATCCTCTCGCCGGACGTCAACGAGTCGGTCGTCGACTTCACCGCCGTCGGCTCCGACGTCCGGTTCGGCCTCAAGGCCGTGCGCAACGTCGGCGTGCCGGTGATCGAGTCGCTGATCAAGACCCGCAAGGAGAAGGGCAAGTACACCTCCTTCGCGGACTTCCTGGACAAGGTCGAGCTGGTCGCCTGCAACAAGCGCACCGTCGACTCGCTGATCAAGGCCGGCGCCTTCGACTCGCTCGGCCACACCCGGCTCTCGCTGACCACCGTGCACGAGAACGCGATCGACGCGGTCACCGGCGTCAAGAAGCAGCAGGCGATCGGTCAGGACGACCTGTTCGGCGCGATGGACACCGGCGCCGACACGCCCACCATCGGCCTGGACTTCGAGCTCACCGAGCGCGAGTGGCCGCGCAAGCAGTTGCTCAGCCTGGAGCGCGAGATGCTCGGCCTCTACGTCTCCAGCCACCCGCTGGACGGCGCCGAGCACATCCTGGCCCGCAACCGGGACGTCTCGATCGCCGAACTGATGGGCTCGGGCCGCACCGAGGGCGAGGTCCGGCTCTCCGGCCTGATCACGGCCGTGGACCGGCGGATCAACAAGGCCGGCAACGCCTGGGCGATCATCACGCTGGCCGACCGCGACGGCTCGGTCGAGGTGCTCTTCTTCCCGGCCAGCTACAACCTGATGGCCGACCAGATGGTCGAGGACAACGTCGTCTCGGCGCGCGGCCGGCTCAACGAGCGGGACGGCTCGCTGAGCATCTTCGGCCAGGAGATCACCACGCTCGACATCTCCTCCGCCGAGCACGGCGGCAAGCCGCCGGTGCAGATCACCGTGCCGTACCCGAAGATCAACCCGCACGTGGTCAAGGAGCTGAAGAGCGCGCTCCGGGCGCACCCCGGCGACGTGCCGGTGCGACTGCTGACGACGAGCCGGCAGAAGGACGTGCTGTACGAGCTCGGCTTCCTGGTCAACCCGGACACCGCGTTCGCCAGCGAGGTGAAGACGCTGCTCGGGCCGTCCGCCTGGAACGCCTGAGCCTGCCGGCGCAGCGGGCACAGCGGGCGCTCTGGGTGCGGGGGGGGAAAAAGGGGAGCGGGCCACGGGGAGGGGGGAATGGGGGTCGTTTGGGGGGCGAGCTTTCGGCCTTCCCCTCCCGCACCCGTTTTCCCTGTGATCGAACAGGCGCGCTACTCTCGGCGCTGCCCAAACGATCTCAAGGGGGATGACGATGAGTTACGGACCGCCCGTCGCAGGGTTCCCGCCGGCACAGCCCGCACCCGTCCGACCACCCGGAGGCGCCCAGCCCGGCCTCGCGCTGCTGCTGATCGTCTACCTGGTGATCGAGCTGGCGACCCTGGTCTTCGACCTGAGCCGGCAGGGCGCGGCGTACCTGCCGACCGCGCTCGGCTTCACCTACGACCACTGGATCGCCGACGTCCCGATCGGCTTCGGGGCCGGCGGCACCGCGAACGTGATCGCGCTGGTCGCCATGATCATCGGCGCCTTCGCGGGCGGCCGCTGGGTGCGCGCCGGCGGCACGATGCTGCTGCTGTCGAACTCCTACATCACCGTGACCGCCCTGATCAACGAGCTGACCCAGTCGGACGCCTCCCGGCTGGCCTTCCACTCGCCGGTCGCGCCGAACCTGCTGCTGAACCTGGGTCAGATCGCCGAGGTCCTCGTCTCGCTGGTCTTCGCGCTGGTGGTGCTCGCCACCAAGCGGCCCCGGACCGACGCGCCGGGCGCCCCGGTCGCCCCGTTCGCGGTGCCCGCCCCGGGCTTCGCGCCCGCCGGCGCGGGCCCGGTCGCGCCGCAGCCCGGCTACGCCGCACCGCAGCAGCCGGGCTACGGCCCGCACGCCTGACGGCGGTTCAGCCCTCCAGCGAGTCGAGGAAGGCGAGCGCGACCGCCCAGGTCCGCTCCGCCGCCTCGGCGTCGTAGTCCGGCAGGTCGGCGTCGGTGTAGAGGTGGCCGGCGCCCCGGTAGCGGTGCACCTCGACGTCCGCGCCGGCCCGCCGCATCCGCAGGTACCAGGCGTTCAGCCAGTCCTCGGTCTCGAACGGGTCGGGCTCGGCGACGTGCAGCTGCACCGCCAGCTCGGTGGCCGTCTCGTCGCGCAGGTCCGAGGTGCCGTGCAGGAGCAGCAGCCCGAGCGCGTGCTCGTCGGCCAGCGCCAGGTTCTGCGCCAGCCCGGCGCCGAGCGACAGGCCCGCGTAGACCAGCCGGGTGCCCCCGGTGAGCAGCGGCGCGGTCGCACCGACGGCCCGGCGCAGCAGCTCGTCGTTGCCGATCTCCTCGCTGTGCGCCATGCCCTGCTCGGCGGTCTCGAAGGTCTTCCCGTCGTACAGGTCAGGCACCGTCACCTGGTGCCCGGCCGCCCGCAGCCGGTCGGCGGCGGCCCGCACGGCCGGACGCAGGCCCTGCACGGAGTGGAAGAGGATGATCTGGGCCACGGAAACTCCATCGGCAGACGTGGGTGTACGTCTCATGATCCCTCACTTCGCACTGCAGCTCAGGACACTCAGGACACGATGTCCTTGCGGGCGAAGCCGCGGAACGCGAGCGCGAGCAGGATCACCGCGTAGGAGAGCGAGACCGAGACTCCCTGGATCATCCCGCCCCACTCCAGCTGCGGCTGGAGCGCGTCCGCCCAGGAGTACTGCCAGTGCGCCGGCAGCCACTCGCGCAAGTCCCCGAGCGCGGTGATCGCGTCCAGCACGCCGGTGATGATCGCGATGAAGACCGCGCCGCCGACCGCGCCGAGCGGCGCGTCGGTGACCGTGGAGAGGTAGAACGCCAGCGCCCCCACCACCACCTCGCCGAGGAAGACGAAGGCCACCGCGATCCCCAGCCGCGGCAGCGCCTCGGCCGCGCTGAGCGAGCCGCCCCCGGGCAGCCGCAGATCTCCCCAGCCGTACGCGGCGGTGCCGACCGCGAGGCCGGTCAGCGGCAGCAGCACGATCGCGGCGGCCGAGAAGAGCAGACCGATGGTCAGCTTGCGCAGCAGCAGCCTGGCGCGCGGCACCGGCGCCGCGAGCAGGTAGCGCAGCGAGGACCAGCCCGCCTCGGCGGCCACCGTGTCGCCGCAGAACAGCGCGATCGGGATCACCAGCACGAAGCCGGTGCCCATGAAGAGCATGGTGGCCGCGAAGTTGGGCCCCGAGGCGGTGGCCAGCTCGATGAAGGTGGTGCGGTCGGGCCGGCTCGGCGTGCCGCCGATCTGGAACGCCGCCAGCACGATGAACGGCATCGCGAAGAGCACCGCCGCGATCACCATCGTGCGGCGCCGGCGCAGTTGCCGCAGCGCCTCGATCCGCAGCGGCAGCGTGTGCTGCGGGCGGTAACCGGCCGCCCGGTCGACGAGCACCGGGCTCTCCGGACTCATGCGTACGCCGCTCATGCCGGGCCTCCGATCAGGGAGAGGAACGCGTCCTCCAGGCGGCGGTGCGGTCCGGCCCGCTCCACCGGTACGCCGAGCCGGACCAGCTCGGCGATCAGCTCACCGGCCGTCAGCCCGTCGAGGCGGACCAGCAGCCCGTGCCCGACCACCTCGACCTCGCCGACGCCGACCAGCGCGGCCGTCTTCCCGGCGGCCGCCGCCAGCTCGTCGGGTCCGTAGCCGGCGGGCGTGCCGATCAGCAGCAGCTCCCCGGCGCCGACGATCTCGGCCACCTCGCCCGCCGTGACGAGCCGGCCGCGGTCCATCACGACCAGGTGGGTGCAGGTCTGCTCGACCTCGGCGAGCAGGTGGCTGGAGACGATGACGGTGCGTCCGGCCGCCGCGTAGCGGATCATCACCTCGCGCATCTCGCGGATCTGCGGCGGGTCGAGACCGTTCGTCGGCTCGTCCAGGATCAGCAGGTCCGGCAGGCCGAGCATCGCCTGCGCGATCGCCAGCCGCTGCCGCATGCCCTGCGAGTACGTGCGCACGGCCCGCTCCAGCGCCTCGCCGAGGTCGGCGATCGCGAGGGCCTCGTCCAGGTGGGCGTCGGCGGCCGGGCGGCCGGTGCTGCGCCAGTACAGCTCCAGGTTGGCCCGCCCGCTCAGGTGCGGCAGGAACCCCGCGCCCTCGACGAACGCGCCGACCCGCGAGAGCACCGGCGAGCCGGGCCGCACCGCGTGTCCGAAGAGCCGGATCTCGCCCTCGTCGGGGCGGATCAGGCCCATCAGCATCCGCAGCGTGGTGGTCTTGCCGGCGCCGTTCGGGCCGAGCAGGCCGAGCACCTGGCCCTGCCCGACGGTGAAGCCGAGCTCCCGGACGGCGTACCGGTCGCTCGCGCCCTTGTAGCGCTTGCTCAGCCCGGTGATCTGCACCGGGACGCCGGCCAGCGCCGGGTCGGGCGCCGGCAGCGCGCGGCGGCGGCGGGCGGTCAGCAGCAGCAGCGCGCCGATCGCCAGCGCGAAGAGCGGCAGCAGCCAGGTCCGGGCGGGCAGCGGCGCCGCCTCGGTGTGCAGCCCGGAGTCGGTCGGCGCGGACAGCTGACCGGCGAGCGAGATCCGGTAGGTGGCGGGCGGCGCCGGTGACGCGTACGCGAGGTCGGTGGTGGCGAGCACCAGGCTCAGCCGGTGACCGGCCGGGAAGCTGTAGTCGACGGCGGGCAGCGCGATGCCGACGGTCCGCCCGCCGGGCGCGTTCGCGCCGACGACCCGCAGCGGCGCGGCGAGCTGCTGCGGCAGCGTCTGCTTGCCGTCCGGGCCGAGGTCGTAGAGCTTCGCGAAGAGCACGGCGTCCGGCTGGTCGGACTCGACGTGCACCTGCACGGTCGGGCTGCCGGTCAGCTGGAGCCCGGAGTCGAGCGGCGCGGAGTCGAAGGTCGCGTGCTGGCCGGGGAAGTCGAGCGAGAGGCTGAGCCCGAGGCTGCTCGCCTGGGCGAGCGCGCCGAGCCCGGGCACGGTGGAGATCGCCGGCGGCGCGCCACCGGGCGGGTTGGCGACGGTCTGCTCGCCGCCGTTCAGCCCGACCTGCCGGGAGGCCGTCCCGCCGAGCCCGGGGTAGCGGTCGGCGTCGGCGCCGCGCAGCACGGCCTGGAAGCCGGTGGAGTCCACGCCCCCGGTCCTGGTGACCCGGAAGTTCGGGCCGGTGTCGGCGCCGTCCTTCTTCAGGTAGTGGTCGAACCAGGCGGTCACCCGGCCGTCCACCCGGTCGCTGGTCTCGGTGCCGCCGTCATGCCCGCCGGCGAACCAGTCCACCGAGACCGGCGCGCCGTTGGCGGCGATCGCCCTGGCCATCGCGTCGCCCTGGTCGAGCGGGAAGAGCGAGTCCTGCTCCCCCTGCACGACCAGGGTCGGCACCTTGATCCTGGACGCCACGGTCGATGGGCTCGACTTCTCGAGCAGCGCGACCGCTGCGGCATCCGGACGGCCCGCGGTGGCGACCCGGTCGTACATCGCGCAGAGCTCGGCGGTGAACCGGCCGCAGCCCGGCGGGCCGTCGGTACCGGTCGGCGGCGCGGGGGTGCCGGTCGTGGAGGCGGTCAGATCACCGGCGGAGCCGGAGGTGAAGAAGATGCCGGCCCAGAGCTTCTTGAACACGCCATCGGTGACGGGCGCTCCCTGCACGCCCTGCGGGAACAAGGCCTGCGCCAGGTCCCACCAGGTGATCCGCGGCGCGGCGGCGTCGATCCGCGGATCGGCGGCCGCGGCCAGCAGCGCGATCGCGCCGCCGTACGAGGCTCCGGTGATCCCGACCCGCGGGTCCCCGGGCGCGTCCAGCTGCACCTCGGGGCGCTGCGCCAGCCAGTCCACCAGGTGCTTGACGTCCTGCACGCTGCCGTCCGGCCCGTTCAGGTCGATCTGCCCGGTCGAGTGCCCGAAACCGCGGGCCGACCAGGTGAGCACGGCGTATCCGGAGCGCGCCAGGTTGCGCGCCTCGCCGGCCTCGTCGGCCTTGCTGCCGCCGAAGCCGTGCGCGAGCAGCACGGCCGGCCGCGGGCTGCTGCCGGTGGTGAAGAACGAGGTGTCGATCGAGACCTGCGCGCTGCTGCCGGGCGCCTGCGGCACGGTGATGAACTGGTCCTGCTCGCGCACGGTGGCCGGTGCGCCCGAGGCCACCGACACGGCGGCGAGCCCGACGGCCGCGACCAGCGCCAGGCCGCCCGCCAGCAGCCGACGCCGGCTCAGCCTGCTCCGCTCACGCCAACGCCGCCAAGGGCCGGGAGGGTTCATGATGAGCGATCGTATCCGTCTGATCTGAGGATCGACCGAAGGGTCCTCGCCAAGCGCCCGTCCGGCGGGATATGTCCGGATCGTCCGCGTATCGTGGGCGCGTGCTGTGGCCGATCCTCTCCCTGCTCGCCACCGTCGTCGTCACGCTGGCGATCGGCTGGGTGGTGGACCAGCTCCTGCAGCGGACCAGCGCCCGGCACACCGAGACGCCGCTCTGGACGCTGCTGCGGCGCTGCCGGATCCCGCTGCAGCTGGTCGTGGCGGCCGGTCTGCTGCTGACCGTCCGCTCGCTCGAACGGGACATCAGGCACGCGCTGCTGCTGGTGCTGATCGCCAGCACCGGCTGGCTCGTCGTCAGGATCACCGGCGCCGCCCTGGAGGCACTGCTCGGCCGCTACGAGACCAGTGTCGGGGACCCCTCGCGACTCCAGCGGGTGCGGACCCAGGTCGGCGTGCTGCGCCGGGTGGTCAGCGCGCTGATCGTGGTGCTGACCATCGCCGTGATGCTGCTGACCTTCCCGGCCGCGCGCACCCTCGGCACCAGCCTGCTCGCCTCGGCCGGGATCATCGGCATCGTCGGCGGCATCGCCGCCCAGCACGTGCTCGGCAACTTCTTCGCCGGGCTGCAGATCGCGTTCAGCGACACCGTGCGGATCGACGACACCGTCGTGGTGGAGGGCCAGCAGGGGGTGGTGGAGGAGATCACCCTCTCCTACCTGGTGATCCGGCTCTGGGACTACCGGCGGCTGATCGTCCCGGTGTCGTACTTCGTCAGCAAGCCGTTCGAGAACTGGACCCGCAGGGATCCCGGCCTGCTCGCGGTCGTGCTGCTGCACCTGGACCACTCGACGCCGGTGCCGGCGCTGCGCGAGCGGCTGCGCACGACGCTGGCCGGCTCCACCCACTGGGACGGCGAGCAGTGGGGACTCTGGGTGGTGGACAGCACGCCGAGCACCATCGTGCTGCGGGCCGCGATGACCGCCCGCAGCCCCGACGAGACCTTCGCCCTGCGCTGCGCGGTGCGTGAGGACCTGCTGGCCTACCTGCGCGACGAGCACCCGGGGGCACTGCCCCGGGTGCGGACGAGCTGACGGCTCTACAGGTTGGTGAGCTGCTCGCCCTTGAGGTCCTGCATCGTGTGGTCCACGCAGACCGCGAGGATCAGCAGCACCGTCGCGTCCAGCTGGCTCAGCACGTCGACGGCGTAGGTGTCCCGGAAGCTGAACCAGCGCCGCGAGATGTGCGCCAGCGTGCTGCCCTCGTGGCGGATGTCGAACTCGCGGTCCCAGATGTTGCCGACTATCCGCAACCGGCGCCCGTCCCGCAGCCTGACCTTGAAGCGGTCGCCGAAGAGCTTGAAGAACCGCTTGCTGAACTTGGCCACCAGCTCGCCGTCGTGCTTGACCAGGATCGTGTGGTGGATGGTGAAGGCCTTCTTGACGATGGTCGCCACCACCGTGCCCTGCGAGTCGACGAAGTGGAAGGTGTTCCGCAGCCGGAACAGCTTCTTGTCGACCCGCAGCACCCTCTCCCGGTGCTCGGTCTCGATCCAGGCTTCCTCGTGGAAGGCGAACATGCGGTCGCGCACCAGATAGCGCAAGGGACACCCCCAGGCAGACGATTCCGCCAGGTTAGAGCACCGGGGTCACAATGCCCGGGATCAGAAGACCCCGAGCTCAGAAGACCTTGGGCTCAGAAGACCTTGAGCATGGTGCGGTGCGGGATCCCGGCGTCGTCGTAGACCGGGCCCTCGGCCGCATAGCCGAGCCGCTCGTAGAAACCGAGCGCCGACACCTGCGCGTGCAGCTCCAGCTCCCGCGCGCCGCGCTCGCGGCCGGCCTGCTCGACGGCCCGCACCAGCGCGATGCCGAGCCCGGTGCCGCGGGCCTGCTCCAGCACCGCGAGCCGGCCGAGCAGCACCCGGTCCGGCACGCCGGTGAGGGCGAGCGCCTCGGCGCCGCTGATCAGCCGGGCGGTGCCGACCGCGGTGCCGTCGGCGGCGAACGCCAGCAGGTGCAGCGAGGTCGCGTCGAGCTCGTCGTACTCCAGCTCGACCGGCACGTTCTGCTCGACCACGAAGACCGCGTGGCGCACGTCGAGGGCGAGCGCGAGCTCGGCCTCGCCCTGCGCGATCCGGATGTCGGCGACCGGGTTCACCGGCTCGGCGTCCGTCACGTCAACGTCCGTCATGTCGCTGCGGCTCACTGGCTCTCGGCGGAGATGATGTCCAGCGCCTTCTGCAGGTCCGCCGGGTACTCGCTGGCGAACTGCACCCACTCGCCGTCCGCCGGGTGCTCGAAGCCGAGCTGGACCGCGTGCAGCCACTGCCGGCTCAGGCCCAGCCGCTTGGCCAGCGTCGGGTCGGCGCCGTAGGTGAGGTCGCCGACGCACGGGTGGCGCAGCGCGGACATGTGCACCCGGATCTGGTGGGTGCGGCCGGTCTCCAGCTTGATGTCCAGCAGCGAGGCGGAGCGGTAGGCCTCGATCAGGTCGTAGTGGGTGATCGAGTGCTTGCCGTCCCGGGTCACCGCCCACTTCCAGTCGCTGCTGGGGTGCCGGCCGATCGGGGCGTCCACCGTGCCGCTCATCGGGTCGGGGTGGCCCTGGACCAGGGTGTTGTACTTCTTCTCGACCACCCGGTCGTGGAACTGCCGCTTGAGGTCGGTGTACGCGCGCTCGGACTTGGCGACCACCATCAGGCCCGAGGTGCCGACGTCGAGGCGGTGCACGATGCCCTGGCGCTCGGCGGCGCCGGAGGTGGAGATCCGGTAGCCGGCGGCGGCCAGGTGGCCGATCACGGTCGGGCCGGTCCAGCCGGGGCTGGGGTGCGCGGCTACGCCGACCGGCTTGTCGACGAGCACGATGTCCTGGTCGTCGTGGACGATCCGCATGCCGTCCACGTGCATCGGCACGATCTGCACCGGCGCGGCGGGGGCCGGCATCTCGACCTCCAGCCAGGAGCCTGCGACCACGCGGTCGGACTTGCCGGCGGCGGTCCCGTCGATCCGGACCTTGCCCTCGGCGGCCAGCTCGGCGGCCTTCGTTCGGGAGAAGCCGAACATCCGGGCCAGGGCTGCGTCGAGACGTTCGCCCTCCAGGCCGTCCGGTACGGGAAGGGTGCGGGTCTGCGCTGCGGTACTCACCCGTACGAGTATGCCGCAACCGGCTCCCGCTCCCGCTATTCGCTCCGGTCGCCCTTGGCGGCCTTGTGGCTCAGGTGCGTCGAGCCGTCCGGGTTGCTGCCGCGGAACGAGAGCAGCACGACCAGGATGCCGCCGCAGACGATCGCCGAGTCGGCGAGGTTGAAGACCGCGAAGTGCTGGACCGAGATGAAGTCCACCACGTGGCCGCGGAAGACGCCGGGGGCCCGGAAGAGCCGGTCGGTCAGGTTGCCGAGCGCGCCGCCGAGCAGCAGGCCGAGCGCGATCGCCCAGGGCAGGCTGTACAGCCGGCGGGAGATCCGCCAGATCACCACGATCACGGCGGCGGCGATCGCGGTGAAGACCACGGTCATGGTCTGCCCCATGCCGAACGCCGCGCCGGGGTTGCGGATCACCTGGAAGGTCATCACGTCGCCGATCACCCGGATCGGGGCGCGGCCCTCCAGCTTCGCCACCACCAGCAGCTTGCTGCACAGGTCGATCAGGTAGGCGAACAGCGCGACCGAGAAGAGCACACCGATCCGGCGGCGGCGCAGTGCCGCCCGCCCGCCGTCCGCGGCGGTCGCACCGCCGCCGCCCGCAGCCTCAGGAGCAGCGGCCGGGACGTCGGCGGCCCCGGTGGGCTCGTCCTGGGTCTGGGGGGAACCTGGCGTAGTGATGATCCGCTCCGCTGCCGAAAAAGGGGCCGACGTTACGGGGTCGAGCGTACGGCACGCGCTGCGCGCACCCGCTCGACCCCGTGTCTGCGGCCCTGGAGTTACCGAGCGGTACGGCTCAGCGACGTTCCTGCTTGGACTTGCACGAGACGCACAGCGTGGCCCGCGGGAACGCCTGTACCCGGGCCTTGCCGATCGGCTGGCCGCAGGACTCGCAGACGCCGAAGCCGACGCCCTCCAGCCGGGCCAGCGCGCGCTCGGTCTGGTCGAGCATGTCGCGGGCGTTGTTGGCCAGCGCCAGCTCGCTCTCCCGGTTGATGTTCTTGGTGCCCGCGTCCACCTGGTCGTCACCGGCGCCGTCGTTCGAGTCGCGCATCAGGCCGGTGATCGCGGCCTCGGCGGTCTCGATCTCGGCCCGCAGCCGGAGCAGCTCGCCGTTCAGCTCGGCGTGCAGCTCGGCGACCTCGGCCGAGGTCCAGGGCTCCTCCCCCGCGCGGACCGGCAGCTCGGCCGGGTCCACCGACTCGGCGCCGCCCGCCCGCGCGCCGGAGCCCGCGGGGATGTGGTTACGGCTGGTGGCCGCGCCGCGTCCGGTGGTGGTACTGGTCTTCCGCCGTGTCGTGGTCACGGAACCCTCCCCTTGGTCGCCTGCCACGGCCTTCCGAGCCCGCCTGGTGGCGGTACCCGCGCCCGTTGCTTTCTCAGCCATGGCTTCGACCCCATCTACGAATGACTCCGGCCGACGGTTCCCGTCGGCCTCTGGTGCCGGAACGATAATCCTGATCGAATCCGGTCACAACGGGACATACCGGTGCCCTGAGTGATCCCACTCGCGCAGCGGTCCGAAGCTGCCCGTACTCGGGCATTGACAAAGTTGTGCCCAGATCGTCACCAGCTAACCGTGTCGGTGACGCGCGGTGTCGGAATGCGGTTGCGGCCGCGCTATAGACTGGGCCGGCAAGGCGCAGATGGGACGAGTACCGACGTACGCAGCCATGAGCGACCCGGGGACGGTGCGAGCCCGGGGGTGTGCGCGGCGGGAAGATCACCCCGGAGCCGCCGGAAGAACGGCCTGTCCGCAGGCCTACTAGACCCGGTCGCAAAGCCCAAGGAGTGGGCCGCCACCAGCACCACGCGGCGGTCAAGGAGGGTGGTACCGCGGGGCGGCTCGCCGTCTCGTCCCTCCGTCGGAATGCCCGTCCACGCATCCGCCGGAGGCGCCAGTGAGCACGTACAACCCCGTTCCCGCGCAGGTAGACCTGCCCACCCTGGAACACGGAATCCTCAGCTTCTGGCAGGACCAGAAGGTCTTCCAGCGCAGCCTGGAGCAGTCCGCCGGCCGTCCCGAGTGGGTCTTCTACGAGGGCCCGCCGACCGCCAACGGCATGCCCGGCGCGCACCACATCGAGGCCCGCGTCTTCAAGGACGTCTTCCCGCGCTACCGGACCATGAAGGGCTACCACGTCGCCCGCAAGGCCGGCTGGGACTGCCACGGCCTGCCGGTCGAGCTCGCCGTCGAGAAGGAGCTGGGCTTCTCCGGCAAGCCGGAGATCGAGAACTACGGGATCGCCGAGTTCAACGCCAAGTGCCGCGAGTCGGTCACCCGGCACACCGACGAGTTCGCCAAGCTCACCGAGCGGATGGGCTACTGGGTCGACCTCGACGACGCCTACCGGACCATGGACCCGTCCTACATCCAGTCGGTCTGGTGGTCGCTCAAGCAGATCTTCGACAAGGGCCTGCTGGTCCAGGACCACCGGGTCGCCCCCTGGTGCCCGCGCTGCGGCACCGGCCTGTCCGACCACGAGCTGGCCCAGGGCTACGAGACCGTCGTGGACCCCTCGGTCTTCGTCCGCTTCCCGCTGACCAGCGGCCCGCTGGCCGGCCGGGCCGCGCTGCTGGTCTGGACGACCACGCCGTGGACCCTGGTCTCCAACACCGCCGCCGCCGTGCACCCGGACGTCACCTACGTGGTGGCCACCGACGGCACCGAGCAGCTGGTGGTCGCCGAGGCACTGGTCGGCAAGGCGCTCGGCGAGGGCTGGGAGACCACCAGGGAGACCTTCACCGGCGCCGAGATGGAGCGCTGGGCCTACCGCCGCCCGTTCGACCTGGTCGAGATCGAGGACGCGCACTACGTCCTGAACGCCGACTACGTCACCACCGAGGACGGCACCGGCATCGTCCACCAGGCCCCGGCCTTCGGCGCCGACGACCTCGCGACCTGCCGCAAGTACGGCCTCCCGGTCGTCAACCCGGTCGAGGCGGACGGCACCTTCGCCACCGACGTGCCGCTGGTCGGCGGCGTCTTCTTCAAGAAGGCCGACGAGGCGCTGGTCGCCGACCTCAAGGACCGTGGCCTGCTCTTCCGCCACCTCCCGTACGAGCACAGCTACCCGCACTGCTGGCGCTGCCACACCGCGCTGCTCTACTACGCGCAGCCGTCCTGGTACATCCGGACCACCGCCGTCAAGGACGCGATGATCCGCGAGAACGAGGCGACCAACTGGTTCCCGGAGACGGTCAAGCACGGCCGCTTCGGCGACTGGCTGAACAACAACATCGACTGGGCGCTCTCCCGCAACCGCTACTGGGGCACCCCGCTGCCGATCTGGCGCTGCGCGGAGAACCACCTGACCTGCGTCGGCTCGCTCGCCGAGCTGAGCGAGCTGACCGGCACCGACCAGAGTGCGCTCGACCCGCACCGCCCGTTCATCGACGACGTGACGTTCGACTGCCGCGAGTGCTCCGGCACGGCCGTCCGGGTGCCCGAGGTGATCGACGCCTGGTACGACTCGGGCTCGATGCCGTTCGCGCAGTACGGCTACCCGTACCAGAACAAGGAGCTGTTCGAGAGCCGCTACCCGGCCCAGTTCATCTCCGAGGCGATCGACCAGACCCGTGGCTGGTTCTACACGCTGATGGCGGTCGGGACGCTCGTCTTCGACAAGTCGTCCTACGAGAACGTGGTCTGCCTGGGCCACATCCTCGCCGAGGACGGCCGCAAGATGTCCAAGCACCTGGGCAACATCCTGCAGCCGATCCCGCTGATGGACCAGCACGGCGCCGACGCGGTGCGCTGGTTCATGGCGGCCGGCGGTTCGCCCTGGTCGGCCCGCCGGGTCGGCCACGGCACGATCCAGGAGGTGGTGCGCAAGACGCTGCTCACCTACTGGAACACCGTCGCGTTCCAGGCGCTGTACGCGCGCACCGCCGACTGGGCGCCGTCCGCCAGCGACCCGGCCCCGGCCGACCGGCCGCAGCTGGACCGCTGGGTGCTCTCCGAGCTCAACACGCTGGTCCGGGAGACCGACGCGGCGCTGGAGTCCTACGACACCCAGCGGGCCGGCAAGCTGCTCTCCGGCTTCGTGGACGACCTGTCCAACTGGTACGTCCGCCGCGGTCGCCGCCGCTTCTGGCAGGGCGACGCCGCCGCGCTCGCCACGCTGCACGAGGCGCTGGAGACGGTGACCCGGCTGATGGCGCCGCTGACCCCGTTCATCACCGAGCGGGTCTGGCAGGACCTGGTCGTCCCGGTCGCGCCGGACGCACCCGTCTCGGTGCACCTGGCGATCTGGCCGGTCGCCGACGAGTCGCTGATCGACACCGACCTCTCGCGGCACATGGCACTGGTCCGCCGCCTGGTCGAGCTCGGCCGCGCGACCCGCGCCGAGTCCGGCGTGAAGACCCGTCAGCCGCTGTCCCGCGCGCTGATCGCGGCCCAGGGCTGGGAGGAGCTGCCGGCGGACCTGCGCGCGCAGATCGCCGAGGAGCTGAACGTCGCCACCCTGGAGTCGCTGGCGCAGGTCGGCGGCTCGCTGGTGGACACCACCGCCAAGGCGAACTTCCGCGCGCTCGGCAAGCGCTTCGGCAAGGGCGTGCAGGACGTGGCGAAGGCCGTCGCGGCCGCCGACGCCGCCGTGCTCGCCGCCGAGCTGCGCGCCTCGGGCAGCACCTCGGTCCTGCTCGACGGTGAGCCGATCGCGCTCTCGCCGGAAGAGGTGATCATCACCGAGACCCCGCGCGAGGGCTGGGCGGTCGCCAACGAGTCCGGCGCCACCGTCGCGCTCGACCTGGCGATCACCCCGGAGCTCAAGCGCCTCGGCATCGCCCGTGACGCGATCCGCCAGATCCAGGAGGCCCGCAAGAACTCCGGCCTGGACGTCGCCGACCGGATCGTGCTGCGCTGGCAGTCGGCCCAGGAGGAGACGGCCGCCGCCGTCACGGAGCACGGCCCGCTGGTCGCCGACGAGGTGCTGGCCGTGGACTTCGCGGCGGGCACCGCCGACTGGGAGTCGCAGACCTTCGAGGACGAGGGCCTGGGCCTGACCTTCCAGCTCCGCAAGGCCTAACCACCCCCTGCTGGTTGGCCCCCGCACCCTACGCAGGGACCAACCAGCAACGGTGATTGCACCCCCGGTGCACCCACTCGGCGACACCCCTTCCCTGGGCCAAAAGAGATCCCCCCCCCCGCTCTGCGGGTGGGCGCCTCTCGTGTAGCCAGGGGGTGCGCCTCCGTGCCAGTGCAGCGGGCTCGCCAAGGCTCGGACCGCCCCGGCACGCTCCTCCCCCGAACACCACAAAGCGCGCACACCCGGCTCAGCGCAGGAGCCAGGGGTGCGCGCCTCGTGGGCGGGCGGGACTAGTTGTCGCCGTCCTCGTCGATCAGGAAGCCACGCATCGGGGCCGGAGCCTGCTGCATCGGCTGCATGGGCTGCGGCGGCTGCGGGCGGACCGCGGCCATCGGCTGGGTCATCCCGGCCGGGGCCATCTGCGGGGCACCGTTGCCGGCCGGCGGGTTGCCACCGAAGGACTGGTTACCACCGAAGGACGGCTGGCCGCCACCGAACGACTGGTTCCCACCGAAGGACGGCTGGCCACCACCGAAGGACGGCGCGACCGACGACGCGGCCGGCGGCAGCGAAGCGGTGGCCGGGATCCGCGGCGGGGCGAGCGAGTCGTCGGCCTGCGACTCCAGCTGGCGCAGCTGGGTCTCCAGGTACGACTTCAGGCGGGTGCGGTACTCGCGCTCGAAGGCACGCAGGTCCTCGACCTTGCGCTCCAGGGTCGCGCGAGCGGACTCCAGCGAGCCCATCGCGACGCGGTGCTTCTCCTGCGCGTCCCGCTCCAGCGCGTCGGCCTTGGCACGGGCGTCGCGCTCCAGACCCTCGGCGCGGCTGCGGGCCTCGCCGACGATCTTGTTGGCCTCGGACCGGGCCTCGGAGATCGCCTGGTCGGCGGTCTGCTGGGCGAGCGCCAGGACGCGGGCGGCACTGTCGCCACCGGGACCCTGCTGCTGCATCGGACCACCGAGCGGGCCACCCATCGGCTGACCCATCGGGGCGCCCATCGGCGCGAGCTGCTGCTGGCCGCCCATGGTCTGACCCATCGGCTGCTGACCCATCTGCTGCTGCATCGGGTTGCCCATCGGCTGCAGCATCTGGCCGCCCATCGGCTGCACCAGCTGCTGCTGGCCGCCCATGGTCTGGCCCATCTGCTGCTGCTGCATCTGCGGCTGCATCTGCTGCTGCTGGCCGGGGATCTGACCCTGCATCGGGCCACCCTGGCCGGGCGGCAGCTGCGGAGCGCCCGAGGGCAGGCCCAGCGGCTGCTGCTGCTGGCCCATCTGCTGCTGCTGCGGCGGCATCTGCTGCTGCTGCTGGCCCGGGCCCTGCTGGCCGGGGACCGGCGGGCCGGATATGGCGGCGGGCACCGGTGCGCCGGGGCGCTGGGCGTCCTGCGGCTGCTCCTTGCGCATGTTGGCCTGGTTCTGCGCCGCGGCCCGGGTCGCCGCGGCCAGCTTGGCGCGCAGGTCCTCGTTCTCGCGGAGCAGTCGGGTCAGCTCGGCTTCGACCTCGTCGAGGAAGGCATCGACCTCGTCCTCGTCGTAGCCTTCACGCAGGCGGACGGTCGTGAACTGCTTGTTCCGAACGTCCTCGGGGGTCAACGGCATCTCTTCACCTCAACGTGATCGTCGGCACACTGGCATACTGCCGCTTCGCTCACCACGGCAGACGCTGCACGAGCGAGATCAGGGCATACACAATGATCATCAGTACGAAGAAGGACAGGTCGAGCGCCACGCCCCCGAGACGCAACGGCGGAATGAACCGCCGAAGAAGCTTGAGTGGCGGATCCGTGACAGTGTACGTGGCCTCCAGGACCACCACCATGACCCTGCCGGGGCGCCACTGACGGGCGAATTGGAATACCCAGTCCATGACCAGCCGGAACAGCAAGATCACCAGGAAGACGGTCAGCGCGTAGTCCAGCACTGCCTTGACGATCCCCATCGGGGCAGGTCCCTCCCAGTTCCCTCATCGTGTCCGCACCGGTCACTCACCGTGCTTCGGCTCCACACATGACGTCGTGGCCGGGTCAGCTCTGGTTGAAGAACCCACCCTCGGCGATCCTGGCCTTGTCCTCCGCCGTGACATCGACGTTAGCAGGAGACAGCAGGAACACCTTCTGCGTCACGCGCTCGATACTGCCGTGCAGACCGAAGACGAGTCCAGCCGCGAAGTCTACGAGGCGCTTCGCGTCGGTGTCGTCCATCTCGGTCAAATTCATGATCACAGGGGTGCCGCCGCGGAACTGTTCCCCGATGGTACGGGCCTCGTTGTAGGTCCGCGGGTGCAGCGTGGTGATGCGGTAAGGCTCTCGCTCGTTCACGACCTTGGGCATGATCACCGGCGCGCTCTTCTCCAGATTCTGACGGCGTTCGGGTGTGATGGATGACACTGGTGCCATCCGCGGCGGCTCCTGCCGGATCGGCACGGCGGCCGGCACCGGCTGGGGCGCGATAGAGGCGACCTGCGCCGGTGGTACGGCGGCGGGTCGCGGGATGTCCTCGGTCCGCCCGGTCCGGATCGGCTCGGGGTCCGTGTCGTAGTCGTCGTCCGGGTCGTAACCCTGGCCGTCGTACGTCTCGTCCTCCACGAGGCCGAGGTAGACCGCCATTTTGCGCATTGCGCCGGCCATGCTCCTGTCCTCCGCTCTGTGGTGGATCGGCTCCGTCACCGGCCGGGCCCGCGAAACCCGCCTCTGTCGAGTACGGTGGGTCCCCGGGGCCGTGGACATACGATCCACGATTGATGCCAAGCTTCTCGCTGGCCGTTCCAGGACGAATCGTCGAATTGTCCTGATTTGTCCTGCAGTCTGATCTACTACCCGGTGACGTTACCCGAGCGGCGACCGCGCGCCGAGCACCGCCGTACCGACGCGAACATGTGTCGCTCCGGCTGCGATGGCCTCTTCGAGGTCCCCACTCATTCCTGCGGAAACCATCGTGGCAGCAGGATGGCTTCCGCGTACGGCGGTTGCGATTTCCGCCAGCCGTGCGAACGCGGCGGCCGGGTCACCGGCCAGCGGTCCGGCCAGCGGAGCGACCGTCATCACACCGTCCAGGCGCAGCCCGGGCGTGTCGGCGATCTTGTCAGCCAGTACCGACACGTCCTCAGGGGCCACCCCGGCGCGGCCCTCCCCCGCGCCCGACTCCTTGTCGAGCGCGACCTGCACCAGGCAGCCCAGTTCCGGACGTTCGGCCTTCAGCACGGCCTCGGACAGCGCCGTGACCAGCCGCTCCCGATCGACCGAGTGAACATGGTGTGCGTAGCGCACCACCGAGCGCACCTTGTTGGTCTGCAGCTGGCCGACGAAGTGCCAGGTCAGCGGCAGGTCGGCGCATTCGGCCGCCTTGGGCGCGGCGTCCTGGTCGCGGTTCTCCGCGACCTCGCGCACGCCGAGCGAGGCCAGCAGGCGGGTGTCCGAGGCCGGATAGGTCTTGGTGACCACGACCAGGGTCACCTCGGCACGCGGTCGGCCGGCCGCCGCGCAGGCCGCCGCGATCCGGTGCTCCACGGCGGCCAGCCCGCCGCGCAGCTGCGCCAGGCGGTCGGCCGGGAACTCGGTCTCCTGCTGGTTCGTCATATCTCCTGCCTATCACGCGACGATGCCCACCTCAGCCCCCGAGGGGCGAGGTGGGCATCGAGCGCTGCCCGAAGCCGGTCGGCCGACCGGCCCGCAGCGCCTGTCTGTACGCAGCGCCTGTCTTGACTACTTGAGGAAGTCCGGCACGTCGAGCTCCTCGGCCGGGCTCTCCACGTACGGCAGCCGGGCCGGCTGGACCTGCGGCGGCACCGGCGGGGCGACCGCGGTCTCGGTCTTCGCGGCGGCGGCCTCCTCCGAACGGCCCGTCACCGAGCCCATGCCGCCGTACGGGCGGCTGCTCGGACGCTCCGGCGCGGCGGCCGAGGACGGGGTGGACTTCACCACCGGGTCGCGCACGATCGCCGGCGGCTGGCCGCCGTCGAAACCGGCCGCGATCACGGTCACCCGCACCTCGTCGCCGAGCGCGTCGTCGATGACGGCACCGAAGATGATGTTCGCCTCGGGGTGCGCGGCCTCGCTGACCAGCTGGGCCGACTCGTTGATCTCGAAGAGACCGAGGTCGGAGCCGCCGGAGATGGAGAGCAGCACGCCGCGCGCACCGTCGATCGAGGCCTCCAGGAGCGGGGAGGAGATCGCCATCACGGCGGCCGCCTTGGCCCGGTCCTCGCCGCGGGCCGAGCCGATCCCCATCAGCGCCGAGCCGGCGTCCGACATGACCGACTTCACGTCGGCGAAGTCGAGGTTGATCAGGCCCGGGGTGGTGATCAGGTCGGTGATGCCCTGGACGCCGGAGAGCAGCACCTGGTCGGCGGAGCGGAACGCGTCCAGCACGCTGACCTGGCGGTCGGAGATCGACAGCAGTCGGTCGTTCGGGATCACGATGAGGGTGTCGACCTCCTCGCGCAGCCCGGCGATGCCGTCCTCGGCCTGGTTGGCCCGGCGACGGCCCTCGAAGGTGAACGGGCGGGTGACCACGCCGATGGTGAGCGCGCCGAGCGAACGGGCGATGTTGGCGACCACGGGCGCGCCACCGGTGCCGGTGCCGCCGCCCTCGCCGGCCGTCACGAAGACCATGTCGGCCCCCTTGAGGACCTCCTCGATCTCCTCGCGGTGGTCCTCGGCGGCCTTGCGGCCGACCTCGGGGTTGGCGCCGGCGCCGAGGCCACGGGTGAGTTCGCGGCCCACGTCGAGCTTGACGTCGGCGTCGCTCATCAGGAGGGCCTGCGCGTCGGTGTTGATCGCGATGAACTCGACGCCCTTGAGACCGACCTCGATCATCCGGTTGATGGCGTTCACACCACCGCCGCCGATGCCGACGACCTTGATGACTGCGAGGTAGTTCTGCGGTGCTGCCACGTCGAAGGCCCTCTCGCCTCGATATTTCCGGGTCGGTTCTCGGGGTCGTGAAAACCGACGGATGTCGATGGGTGGGGAGCCCGGTTCCTGACTGAATGTCCGAAATGGAGACCGCCGACCCGAACCCTAAACTTGACGTTGAGGGTTCATGCTGTGCGTGTGTCAGATAGTCACGCGACACAGCCTGGTGACACAGGACACTAAGTGCCGGGCGGCCCGTGTTCAACGAACACGCCGAGCTTCCCTTTTTTCTTTTGAGCCTATGTGATCATTGACCGGCCCTGTGGACCGGGGGTAACCACCAAGGGTCGGCCAATCACCGACGAGTCGTCAACAATGCACTGACGAGTCCAGGAGAACCTACCCGATACCGCGTCAGCCCGAGATCGCCGGGGCGTCCGGGGCGCTCACGTCGTACGTCGTCGCCCGCTGGTGCAGCAGGGCCAGCAGCACCGTCGCCTTGCGCTCGGTGCGCTCGGGACTCCCCCATCGAACGGTCGCGCCACTGGTCAACCCGAGTTCGATGTCGTCATACGAACGGACCTGCAGGGAACCGGCCTGCCGGGCCACTTCGGGCGGCAGCGCGGCCGCCACCCGGACCGCGCCCTGGACCAGTTCGGCCGACGAGAAGACCGCCGCCGCGTCCTGGGCGGGCTGGCTGAGCTGCAGATCCACCACCGGAACGCCCGGCGGAGGTGTCGCCTCGGTGGCGAAACTCACGCCTTGCGCATCCATCTGGGTGAATTGTCCATTACTGCCCTTGACAGCGGCGACAGCCTGACGCTCTATCACCTTCACTCGAAGGGTGTGCGGCCAGCCGCGCCAGACCTCGACCTTCTGCACCCGGGGGATCGCCTGGACCCGGCGGCGCACCGCGTCCAGGTCCACCCGGGCCAGCGGACCGTGCTGGATCTGCCCTATGGCGCCGCGCACCTGGTCGACTGTCAGCTTGTCGTCCCGCAGCCCCTGGACGGCGACATTCTGCACGTCCAGGGCCGAGGAGAAGAAGACCAGCCAGCCGACCAGTCCGAGCAGCCCCGCCCCCAGACCGGCGAGCACGACGACGCCCCGCCGCGACAGCTTCAGTCGCGGCAGGTGCTCCTCCTCGTCCTCGCCCTCATCCAGCGGATCGTCAAGACCGTCAGCCACGACGACGGCCGCCCCTGGCTGCCGCGATCGCCTCGTACACCATCCCGACCAGCAGATCGTCTGCGTCGCGGCGGCCGAACTCGGCCGCCGCCCGGCTCATGTCCCACAGCTTCTGCGGGTCGGTGAGGACCGGCAGCACGTTCTGCAGCACCCAGTCCGGGGTCAGCTCGGCGTCGTCCACCAGCAGGCCGCCGCCCGCCTTGACCATCGGCTGCGCGTTCAACCGCTGCTCGCCGTTGCCGATCGGCAGCGGCACGAAGGCGGCCGGCAGGCCGACCGCGGCCAGCTCGGCGACCGTCATGGCGCCGGCCCGGCAGAGCATCAGGTCGGCGGCGGCGTAGGCGAGGTCCATCCGGTCCACGTACGGCAGCGCGCGGTACGGCGGCATGCCGGGGATGTCGTCGATCTGCGGCAGCTCGTTCTTCGGGCCCACCGCGTGCAGGATCTGCACGCCGTACTGCTGGAGCCGAGGCGCGATCGCCTGGACCGTCTCGTTCAGCCGGCGGGCGCCCTGCGAACCGCCGGAGACCAGCAGCGTGGGCAGCCGCTGGTCGAGGCCGAAGTAGTGCCGCGCCTCGGGGCGGACCGCGTTGCGGTCCAGCGTCGCGATGGTGCGGCGCAGCGGGATGCCGATGTAGCGCGAGTCGCGCAGCTTGCTGTCCGGGGTGGAGACCGCGACGAAGTCGCTGTACCGGGCGCCGATCTTGTTGGCCAGGCCGGGACGGGCGTTCGCCTCGTGCACCACGATCGGCACACCGGCCCGCTTGGCGGCCAGGTAGGCGGGCATCGCGACGTAGCCGCCGAAGCCGACCACGGCGTCCGCCTGGACCCGCTCGATGATCTCCTGGGCGGCGCGCACGGTGCCGCGCAGCCGGCCCGGCACGGTGATCAGCTCGGGGGTGGGCTTGCGCGGCAGCGGGACGGCCGGGATCAGCTCCAGCTGGTACCCACGCTCGGGTACCAGGCGGGTCTCCAGGCCGCGCTCGGTGCCCAGCGCGGTGATGCCGATGCTGGGGTCGTGCCTGCGAAGCGCGTCCGCCAGCGCCATCGCCGGCTCGATGTGACCGGCGGTGCCTCCGCCGGCGAGTACGACATGCACCGAAATTCACCGCTCCCTGCGCGCGGGCCGAGCGGCCGGGCGCGCTGTGGTTCGTCGTGGCAGCACCCGGCGCAGACCTGTCCTGAACCGGGACTTCGAGCTCCGGGCGGCAAGAGCCGCCTTCGCCCCCGGGACGCTGCGTGCGAAGCAGAGCAGCATCCCGAGCGCGCACATGGCCGACAGCATGGCGGATCCCCCGTAGGAGAACAGCGGGAGGGGTACGCCCGCGATGGGCAGCAGTCCCAGCGCCGACCCCAGGTTGATCATGGCCTGCGCCATGATCCACGTGGTGGCGGCTCCCGCGGCGTACCTGACGAAGGAGTCCTTCGTGCCGATCGCCACACGGATACCCGCATACCCTAGTGCCGCGAAGAGACCGATAACCGACAGCGTCCCCACCAGCCCCAGTTCTTCGCCGGTCGCGGCGAAGATGAAGTCGGTGTGCGCCTCCGGCAGCAGGCCCCACTTCTCGTAGCCGGCGCCCAGTCCGGTCCCGAACGGTCCGCCCAGGCCGAAGGCGTAGAGCCCGTGCAGCGCCTGGAAGCAGTCGTGTCCGGGCACCTGCCTGGTGATGCCGATGCAGGCGAGCCGGTCCAGCCGGTGCGGCACCGTGATGATCAGCGCGGTGCACGCGACCACCGCGATGCCGAGCGTCGCGACGAAGAGCCGCAGCGGGGCGCCGACCATCCAGAGCAGCGCGAAGACCATGGCGACCAGGATCATCGAGGTGCCCATGTCGCCGCCGAGCATGATCAGCAGCAGCAGGAGCAGCGCGCCGGGCACCAGCGGGACCAGCAGGTGCTTCCACTGGGTCAGCGTGCCGGCCTTCTGCTTGCGGGCCAGCAGGTCCGCGGCCCAGAGCAGCAGCGCGAGCTTGGCGAACTCCGAGGGCTGCACCTGGAAGAAGCCGAAATTCAGCCAGTTCCGGTTGCCGTTGACCGTCATGCCGATGCCGGGGATCGCGACCAGCGCCATCGCGCCGATCGAACCGAGCAGCACCGGGTACGCCAGCACCCGGTGCACCGCCACCGGCACCCGGGCGGCCGCGATCAGCAGCACCGAGCCGAGCACCACGGCGACCAGCTGCTTGCGGAAGTAGAAGAGGCCGGGCAGGCCCTGGTGGATCGCGGTGATGTTGGAGGACGAGAAGACCATCACCAGGCCGAGCACCACGAGCAGCGAGGCGGAGCCCAGGATCAGGTAGTACGGCGTCAGCGGACGGTTCAGCGTCCAGCGCAGCCGCTCACGCAGCGCCTTCACCCGGCCGGTCAGTCCCTCGGCCTTGAAGACCGTGCTGGTGGCCGAGATCAGGGCCGGCGAGGGGCCGCCCTCCGGCGGTGCGGCCGTCTCCGCCTTGCTCTGCCCCGCCACAATCGCCGCCCCTCTGTGCTTGTCGCCCGCTCGCCTCCGGGCCCTTTGACCCGGCGCCGACGCTCCTCGCTCCGGCGTTCCCTCGTACCTCGGTCACTTGTCGCTCGTCGCTTTCGGCACCGGCGGGCCCTTCGGCTCGGGGCGGAGCCTCCGGATGGCGAGGGCGCCGTTTCCGTCAGTCCGTCAGACCCCGCACCGCCTCGGCGAAGAGGTCGCCCCGCTCGCCGTAGTTGGTGAACATGTCCATCGAGGCGCAGGCCGGGGCAAGCAGCACGGTATCGCCCGAACGGGCGAGCTTCGCGGCGGCCCGGACCACCTCGGTCATCGCCACCGCGCCAGTCTGGCCCGCGGCCGCTTCGATCACTGGTACATCCGGGGCGTGTCGCGCCAGCGCCTCGCGGATCAGCGCGCGGTCCGCACCGATCAGCACCACGGCCCGGAGCCGCGCCGCCGCGCCCTGCACCAGCTCGTCGAAGACCGCGCCCTTGGCCAGGCCGCCGGCGATCCACACGATCGGCTGGTAGGCCGCCAGTGAGGCCGCCGCGGCGTGCGTGTTGGTCGCCTTGGAGTCATCGACGTACGTGACCCCGGCCACCTCGGCCACCCGGGCGATCCGGTGCGCGTCCGGGCGAAAGGAGCGCAGCCCGTCCCGGATCGCCTTGGCGTCCACGCCGTAGGCGCGCGCGAGGGCGGCCGCGGCCAGCGCGTTCGCGATGTTGTGCGGGGCGGGCGGCTCCACGTCGGCGACCGAGCCGATCTCGGCCGCGTTCTTGGCCCGGTCCGGCACGAAGGCGCGGTCCACCAGCAGGCCGTCCACCACGCCGAACTGGGAGAGCCCGGGGGCGCCGAGGCCGAAGCCGATCGCCCGGCAGCCCTCCTCGACGTCGGCCTCGCGGACCAGCTCCTCGGTGGCCGGGTCGGCCAGGTTGTAGACGCAGGCGACCTGGTTGCCCTGGTAGATCCGGCCCTTGTCGGCGGCGTACGCCTCCATCGAGCCGTGCCAGTCCAGGTGGTCCTGGGCCAGGTTGAGCACCGCCGCCGAGTGCGGGCGCAGCGAGGGCGCCCAGTGCAGCTGGTAGCTGGAGAGCTCGACGGCGAGCACGTCGTACGGCTGTCGGTCGGCCGGGCCGTCGGCGTCGGTATCGGCCTCGAAGCCGGCCAGCACCGCGTCGAGCACCGAGACGCCGACGTTGCCGACGGCCGCGGTGTGCTTGCCCGCCGCGGTGAGGATCGAGGCGAGCATCTGCACCGTGGTGGTCTTGCCGTTGGTACCGGTGACGGCCAGCCAGGGGGCCGGCTCGCCGGTCGCGGGCAGCGGCTTGCGCAGCCGCCAGGCGAGCTCGACGTCGCCCCAGATCTCCAGGCCGGCCTCGGCGGCGGCCGCGAAGAGCGGGCTGCTCGGCGGCCAGCCGGGCGAGGTGACGACCAGTCGGGTGCCCTCGGGCAGCGTCGCGCCGTCGCCGAGCCGGACCTGCACGCCGGACAGTTCGCCGGCCGTCAGCTCGGCGGCCTTGCTGCGCAGCGCCGGGCTGTCGCCGCCGTCCACGACGGTGACGACCGCGCCCAGGTCGCGCAGCACCCGCGCCGCACTGACGCCGGAGAGGCCGAGCCCGGCCACGGTGACCGGCAGGCCCTTGAAGTCGGGCGTGGTCAGGTCGGCAGTGCTCAACTCGTCACCCATCCCGCGTAGAAGATCCCGAGACCGACGGCCACGCAGAGGCCCTGGATGATCCAGAACCGGACCACGATCAGCACTTCGCTCCAGCCCTTGAGCTCGAAGTGGTGCTGGAGCGGCGCCATCTTGAACACCCGCTTGCCGGTCATCCGGAACGAGCCGACCTGGATGATCACCGAGAGCGTGATGATCACGAAGAGGCCGCCGAGCAGCGGCAGCAGCAGCTCGGTGCGCGAGCAGATCGCCAGGCCGGCGAGCGCGCCGCCGAGGGCCAGCGAACCGGTGTCGCCCATGAAGATCTTGGCCGGCGAGGTGTTCCACCACAGGAAGCCGAAGCAGGAGCCCATCAGCGCGGACGCGACGACGGCCAGGTCCAGCGGGTCGCGGACCTCGAAGCAGTTGGCGGTCGCGGTGATCATCCGGGCGCAGCTCTGGTTGTACTGCCAGACGCCGATGAACGTGTAGGCGCCGAAGACCATCACCGAGGCGCCGGTGGCCAGGCCGTCCAGACCGTCGGTGAGGTTCACGCCGTTGGACATGCCGGCGATCATGAAATACGCCCACATGACGAACAGCACCGGGCCGATCGCCCAGCCGAAGTCGTGCACGAAGGACAGGTGGGTCGAGGCCGGGCTGATCCCGCGGTTGTCGCTGAACTGGAGCGACAGGATCGCGAAGGCCAGGCCGACGAAGGACTGCCCGAGCAGCTTCGCCTTGGCCCGCAGGCCGAGCGAGCGGCGCTTGACCACCTTGATGTAGTCGTCCAGGAAGCCGACCACGCCGAGTCCGGTCATCAGGAAGAGCACCAGCAGGCCAGAGGCCCGCGGCTGCTCGCCCGTTATCACCTTGCTCAGCGCGTACGCGATCAGCGTGGCCAGGATGAAGGCGATACCACCCATGGTCGGCGTACCGCGCTTGCTGTGGTGCGCCTTGGGGCCGTCGTCGCGGATGTACTGGCCGTAGCCGTTCTTGGCCAGCAGCTTGATCAGCGCCGGGGTGCCGAAGAGCGACAGCACCAGGCCGATCATGCCGGAGAAGAGGATCTGCCTCACCTGGCAGCACCGCCGGCCGTACCGTCCGCCAGCAACGCCTCGGCGACCCGCTCCAGGCCGACCGACCGGCTGGCCTTCACCAGCACCACGTCCCCTGGCCGCAGTTGACCACGCAGCAGCTCGACCGCCGCGTTCGCGTCGGACACCAGCACCGACTCCTCACCCCACGAACCTTCGTTCCTCGCGCCCAGTTCCATGCAGGCCGCGTCGCGCCCGCCGACCGCCACCAGCTTGGTGACGTCGAGCCGGACCGCGAGCCGCCCGATGGCGTCATGCTCGTCGAGGCTCTCCTCGCCGAGTTCCCGCATCTCGCCGAGCACCGCCCAGGTACGGCGGCGCTCCGGGCCGCGGCCGCCCATCGTGGCGAGCGCGCGCAGCGCGGCCCGCATCGACTCCGGGTTCGCGTTGTACGCGTCGTTCACGACGGTGACTCCATCGGCCCGGTCGACGACCTCCATGCGCCAGCGGGACAGCGCACCCGCCGCGCCGAGGGCGGCGGCGGTGTCGTCGACGGACAGCCCGAGCTCCATCGCCACCGCAGCGGCGGCGAGGGCGTTCGAGACGTGGTGCTCACCGTACAGGCGCAGCTGGACCGGAGCGGAACCGGCCGGGGTGGTCAGCGTGAACGATGGACGACCGGTGGAGTC
The DNA here is from genome assembly GCF_057158765.1 of Kitasatospora sp. NEAU-69. Taxonomy (NCBI): domain Bacteria; kingdom Bacillati; phylum Actinomycetota; class Actinomycetes; order Kitasatosporales; family Streptomycetaceae; genus Kitasatospora; species Kitasatospora sp. NEAU-69. The sequence continues at coordinate 25,826 of NZ_JBWXUE010000013.1, read as the reverse complement.
CAGGCGAACATCCTGTGCGCGAACGTGGGCATCCCGGCTCTCGCCGAAGAGGACGACCTTCGCACGGGTACGCGAGGCCATCGCACGGACCAGCGGATCGTCGGCGTTCAGCACCGCGGTGCCGTCCTCGGCCAGCGACTCGACCAGCTCGCCCTTGGCCTCGGCGATGCCCTCCTTGGAGCCGAACTCGCCCAGGTGCGCACTGCCGACGTTGAGCACCAGCGCGACCGAGGGGCGGGCCAGCGAGCAGAGGTAGGCGATGTCGCCCTTGTGCCGGGCGCCCATCTCCAGCACCAGGTGCCGGGTGTCCTCCTCGACCCGGGTGGCCGTGATCGGGAAGCCGAGCTCGTTGTTGAGCGAGCCCTCGGTGTAGACGGTCGGGCCGAGCCCGGCCAGCAGCTGGGCGATCAGGTCCTTGGTACTGGTTTTACCGGCCGAGCCGGTCAGCGCGACCACCCGGGCGCCCTTGGCCCGGTCGACGACCGCCTGGGCCAGCCGGCCCATCGCGTCCTGCACGTTCGCCACCAGCACGGACGGCACGCCGACCGCGCGCTCGGCGAGCACCAGCGCGGCACCGGCCGCCACCGCCCGCTCGGCGTAGTCGTGCCCGTCCACGTGCTCGCCCCGGAAGGCCGCGAACAGGCCGCCCGGCTGCACCTTGCGGGAGTCCACCGCCAGCGGGCCGGTCACCAGCGCCTGCGGGTCGGTCACGTCGACGAGCCGGCCGCCGGTCGCGGCGGCCACCTCGGCCAGGGTCAGTGCGATCACAGCTGCTCCACTCCTCGGTCGCCGCGGTGGGCGTGCGCGATGGCCTCGCGCAACACCTCGCGATCGTCGAACGGGCGGACCTCGCCCTTGACGTACTGGCCCAGCTCATGGCCCTTGCCGGCCACCAGCACGGTGTCCCCGGCGTGCGCGCGGGCCACCGCGCCCGCGATCGCCTCGGCGCGGTCCGGCAGCACCAGCAGCTCGCCGCGCTCCGCCTCGGGGACCGCGACCGCGCCGGACAGCATGCTGGCCAGGATCGCCAGCGCGTCCTCCGAGCGCGGGTTGTCACTGGTCAGCACGGCGGTGTCGGCCAGGCGTGCGGCGATCGCGCCCATCGGGGCGCGCTTGTGCGGGTCGCGGTCGCCGCCGCAGCCGATCACCACGTGCAGTCGGCCCTTGGTGACCTCGCGCAGCGACTCCAGCACCGCCTGCAGCGCGTCCGGCTTGTGCGCGTAGTCCACCACCGCGACGAAGGGCTGCCCCGCGTCCACCCGCTCCAGCCGGCCCGGCACGCCGGGCACCGCGGCGATGCCGGCGACCGCGTCGGCCAGCGGCAGGCCGGCGGTCACCAGCGCGGTGATCGCGCCGAGCGCGTTGGCCACGTTGAACGGGCCGGGCAGCGGGACCACGGCGTCGGCCGTCGCGCCGTCGGGGCCGAGCACCCGGAAGGTCGAGCTGACCGGCCCGAGCTGCACGTCCACGGCCCGCCAGTCGGCCTCCGGCGCACCCTTGGCGGAGAACGAGGTCACCGGGATCGCGGCCTCACCCGCGAGGCGGCGCCCGAAGGGGTCGTCCAGGTTGACCACCCCGGCCCGGCTGCGGCCCGCCTCGAACAGGCGCGCCTTGGCCAGGTAGTAGTCCTCCATGTCCGGGTGGAAGTCGAGGTGCTCCGGCGTCAGGTTGTTGAAGACGGCGACGTCGTACGAGACGCCGTCGGCCCGGCCGTAGACCAGCGCGTGGCTGGAGACCTCCATCACCACCGCGTCGGCCCCGCGCTCGCGCATCACCGCGAGGATCGCGTGCAGGTCGGTGGCCTCGGGCGTGGTGCGCTCGCTCTTGATCCGCTCGGCGCCGACCCGCATCTCCACGGTGCCGATCACACCGGGGACCTTGCCGGCGCCGAGCAGGCCGCCCTCGACCAGGTACGCGGTGGTGGTCTTGCCGTTGGTGCCGGTGATGCCGATGGTCAGCAGCGCCTGCGCGGGCTCGCCGTAGATCCGGGCCGCCAGGGCGCCCATCCAGGCCCGTGGCTGGTCGACGACCAGCAGCGGAACCGCCAGGCCGGCCGCCTGCTCGGCGCCCGCCGGGTCGGTGAGGACCGCGACGGCTCCGCTCGCCGCCGCCTGCGCCGCGAAGGCGGCGCCGTGGTGGTTGGCCCCGGCGAAGGCCACGTACACATCGCCCGGACGCACCGCGCGGGAGTCGTGGGTGATGCCGCGGGCCGGGTCGCCCTCGACCGCCGGCACGCCCAGGATCCGGGAGATCTCGGCGAGCGGCAGCGGCACCGCCGTGGTCGGGCGCGGGGGGCTCACACTGGTTTGGTCTGATTTCGGCACGGCGGGCAGGCTATCGGCCAAGGGGCGGTCGAGGCCAAGTGAGGCCCCGTCGGACTCCTGGGACACCCGGGATACTGTGACGGGGTTCACATCGCTGCGCATGCTTCAGGGCTTCCAGTCGACGGGCAGATTGGGGGGTTGGCTGCTGCTCGGCGGCACCTGGAGGGTCTTCAGTGCGAACTCCATCACCTGCTTGAAGACCGGTCCGCAGAGCGGGCCACCGAAGTGGCCGTTGACCGGGTTCTGGATCACGCAGGAGACGGTGAGCCGAGGCGCCTCGGCCGGCGCGAAGCCGATGAACGAGGCGGTGTAGCCCGAGTACTTGCCGGTCTTCGGGTCCACCCGGTTGGCCGTGCCGGTCTTGCCGGCCACCCGGTAGCCAGGAATCTGCGCGGTGTTGCCGGTGCCCTGGTCGTCGGTGACGACCGACTCCAGCATCTGCTCCAGCGTCTTGGCGGTCTCCGGCTTGACCACCCGGGTCTGCGCACCCGGCGCGCTCGGGGTGAACCGGCCGTCCGGACCGGTGATCCCGGCCACCAGGCTCGGCGCGACCCGCACGCCGCCGTTCGCGATCGTCGAGTAGACCGAGGTGGCCTGCAGCGCGTTGACGGACAGGCCCTGGCCGAACGGGATCGTGTACTGCTGGGTGCCCGACCAGTCCTCCGGCTTCGCGAGCAGGCCGCGGGTCTCGCCGGGGAAGTCCAGACCGGACGGCTTGCCGATGCCGAACTTGTCCAGGTAGCCGTCCAGGATCTGGTTGGACTGCTGCTGGCTCTGGCCCAGGTGCTCGGCCGCCTCGATGGTGCCGATGTTGGAGGACTTCGCGAGCACGCCGTTCAGCGTCAGGTACCAGGTGCCGTGGTCCACGTCGTCGTGGAAGACCTGGGTGGAGCGCTGCAGCGTGCCGGGCACGGTCACGTGGGTGTCCCAGTTCGCCGAACCGGTGTCCAGCACAGCGGCCATCGTCATCAGCTTCGCGGTGCTGCCGGGCTCGTAGGCGTCCTGGAGCGCCGGGTTGCCGAGCTGGTCGGCGCTGGCGGTGCTGAGGTCGTTCGGGTTGAAGCCGGGCGAGGTGGCCATCGCCAGGATCTGGCCGCTCTGCACGTCCTGGACGATCACATAGCCCTTCTCCGCCCCGGACGCGCTGACCTGGTCGGTGATGGCGCGCTGCGCGGCCCACTGGATGTCCCGGTTGATGGTCAGCCGGACGTCGCTGCCGGGCACCGCGTCCTGCTGGCTGGTGCCGCCGCCGGTCGGGATCGGCTGGCCGCCGGAGACCGCGGAGATCCGGTGACCGTCCTGGCCCGCCAGCTGCTGCTGGAACTGGAGTTCCAGGCCGCCGGCCCCGGCGCCCTTGCCGTTGACGAAGCCGACCAGGTTCGAGGCCAGGCCGTCCGCCGGGTAGACCCGGGCGGTGGTGGCCTGCGAGACGACGCCCTCCAGCGGGTTGACGCACGCCTCGTCGATGGTGCCGCCGCCGCCCTGGGCGGCGGGCTTGGCGGCCAGCGCCTTCTGCGCCCGGCAGCTCTTGGTGTCGACCTTCTTGATGAGCGAGGCGCGCAGGTCGATGATCTGGTTACGGACGTCCGGGCTCTGCCGCGGGGCGAGCGTGACGCCGCGGGTCTTCGGCGTGCGCAGCTTGGCGATCACCTTGTCCCTGGGCATGCTCAGGATCGGCGCGAGCAGGTCGGCGGCCCGTTCCGGACCGTCCGGGATGTGCAGTGCCTCGGGGGTGAACATGGTCGGGTCGACGGCGATGTCGTAGGCGTCCACGGTGGTGGCCAGCGCCACTCCGTCGGCTGACGTTATCGAGCCGCGGGTGGCGGGCAGCGGGATGTCGGCGTAGCGGTACTGGCTCGCGGCGGCGGAGAGCGTGCCGGCGTCGAACAGCTGGATCTGCGCCAGCCGGGCCGCGAAGATCGAGAAGACCACGGCCAGCGCGACCAGCACCACGCGCAGCCGGCGCCTGGGGTCGGCGAGCTTGAGCCGGCGCGGCTGCGGACGGGCCGGCGGGCGGCGCTTGACGGCCGGGCGGGCGCCTGGCTGCGCGGCCGGGCGCGCACCGGGCTTCGCCCCCGACCTGGCCGCCGCGGGCCTGGCACCGGCATCGGGCCTGGGCCGCGCGGCGCCGGCCGGCGCGGACCGGCGCGGGCGCTCGGCCGCGGACCGGTCGGCGCGCTCGCCGGACCTCTCGCCGGACCGGCGCTGCTGGGGGGCGGCGGGGCGCTCGCGGCGCTCGCCGGGGTCACGGGGACGGCGCGGCGTGGTCATCGGCTCGCCTCCGCGGAGGGCGTGACCGGGTCCACCCGCAGCGAGCCCTCACCGGTGGCCGCCGGATCGGCGGCCGGGGGCGGCGGTGCGACGGAGCCGGACGGCGCGGGCGCGGCGGACGACGCGGACGGCGTCGGCGAGGCGGCCGGTGCGGGTGCGTTCTGGGTGGGCGCGTTCTGGCCGGGCCAGAGCGCGGCGCCGGTGCTCTTCACCGGCGGGCTGTCCTTGGCCGCGCTGGGCGTGCCGAGCACCTTGCCGTCGTCCTGCAGGAACGCCGGGTCACCGCCGGGGACCATGCCGAGCTGGCGGGCCGAGCGGTCCAGCGCGTCCGGCGCCGCCTGCTGGGCGATCTGCTGCTGCAGGCTCTGCTGCTGGTCCGTCAGCTGGGTGGTCTGCTTCTGCAGCTTCGTCAGCTCGAAGGAGCCCTCGTTGAGCGCGGTGTTGAGCATCAGCAGGCCGAGCAGACCGAGCGTGAGCAGCACCACGACGAGCACCGCGAACGGGGTCCGCCCGCGCCCGTTGCCGCGTGGCGAACGCCCGGGCCGCACGGTGATCCGCGCCCGCCCCAGTTGCCCCGGCAGCAGCCTGCCCCGATGGATGCCCTCGCCGGCCGCCTGCACCACGTTCTCCCTCACGCCCTCACCCTCCCCCGACCGGGCCTCAGCCCCGGGTGTTCCTGATCCTCTCCGCCACCCGCAGCCGGACGGGCGCGGCGCGCCGGTTCTCCTCGATCTCCGCCTCCGTGGCCAGTTCGGCACCGCGGGTGACCAGCTTGAGCCAGGGCTGGTGCTCCTCGGGGATGAACGGCAGCCCGGGCGGCGCGGTGCTGGTTGCACCGGCCGCGAGGTAGCCCTTGACCAGGCGGTCCTCCAGCGACTGGTAGGACATCACCGCGATCCGCCCGCCGAGCGCGAGGACGCCCAGCGCGTTCGGGATCGCCCGGTCCAGCACCTCCAGCTCGCCGTTGACCTCGATCCGCAGCGCCTGGAAGGTCCGCTTGGCCGGGTTGCCGCCGGTGCGCCGGGTGGCCGCCGGGATGGCATTGCGTACCAGGTCGACAAGACGCGCGCTGTTGGTGAACGGTTCCTTCTCGCGCTCCCGCAGGATCACCGAGGCGATCTTGCCGGCGAACCGCTCCTCGCCGTAGACCTTGAGGATCCGGGCCAGGTCGCCGTGGCTGTAGGTGTTGAGCACCTCGGCGGCGCTCAGACCGCGGGTCTGGTCCATCCGCATGTCGAGCGGTGCGTCCTGCGCGTAGGCGAAGCCGCGCTCGGCCTCGTCCAGCTGCATCGAGGAAACGCCGAGGTCGAAGAGCAGGCCCTGCACCTTCGCGATGCCGAGCTCGGCGAGCACATCCGGGATCTCGTCGTAGACCGCGTGCACCAGGGTGGCCCGCTCGCCGAACGGCGCCAGCCGCTCGCCGGCGAGGCGCAGCGCGGCCGGGTCGCGGTCCACCGCGACGAGCCGGACCTCGGGGAACTGGGTGAGCAGCGCCTCACTGTGGCCGCCGAGACCGAGCGTCGCGTCCACCACCACCGCGCCGGGCTCGGCGATCGCCGGGGCCAGGGCGTCCATGCAGCGCTGCAGCATGACGGGGACGTGCTTCGGGGCGGGACTGCCGGTGGCCATTGCGCGCGGGCGCCTTTCCTCGGGTGCGGAGCCGCCCGAGAATCGCGTGACGGCGCCGGGGAGCTGGAGCTGGAGCTCGGACCATTCTCGCCCACGGCGGGCAGCACGCCGGACGCCGCCCATGGTCCCCACCCGCTCACCGGGGGAAGGCGATACCGCCCGGCGCCGGGGAAGGTGCGCCAGGTGGCACGGAGCGGGAGGAGGCCGCAGGCTGCGTACGGACCGTCAGACTACAGCGGGCGCCCGCACCGCCCGGGGGCGCCACGCGCGCCGCGCACGCGCTATCTGCGCTCCTATGTGCTGCGTCACACCGGCCCACCGGATCGCCCCTGACCTCACCACGAGCAGCCAATTCCTACTACCGTCGGAGTTATGACAGTGACCCCCGACCGGTCGTCCCCCAGCGACCCCACCGCCCCGGTTACTGAGACGATCATCGATCGCTTCGTAGCCGCCAACCGCGAGTACGCCGTGGGCTTCCTGGACGGCGGCATGGACGCCCGTCCGGTGCAGAAGGTCACCGTGGTGGCGTGCATGGACGCGCGGCTCGACCTGTTCGCCGCGCTCGGGCTGGAGCTGGGCGACGCCCACGTGATCCGCAACGCCGGCGGCGTGGTGACCGACGACACGATCCGCTCGCTCACCATCAGCCAGCGGGCACTCGGCACCCGCTCGATCGCGCTGATCCACCACACCGGCTGCGGCCTGCTCGGGCTCACCGAGGACTTCCGCCGCGAGCTGGAGCTGGAGGTCGGCCAGCGGCCGCAGTGGGCGGTCGAGTCCTTCGTGGACCTGGACGGCGACGTCCGGCAGTCCATGCAGCGGGTGCGCACCTCGCCGTTCCTGCTGCACACCGACGACGTGCGCGGCTTCGTCTTCGACGTGCACACCGGCCTGCTCCGCGAGATCGTCTGACCGGCCGTCCGACCGGCCGTCCGCCCAGCCTTCCGGCCACTGGCTGCCCGATCGGGCAGTCCGCCCGTTCCCCCGCGGGCACCGATTCCGGGACCGTCCGTACTGACACGGACGGTCCCGCACTGCTCAGGCGCCCCCCGTGTCACCCCGTCGGGTGACTTCTGGCCACCGCTCAGGGAAGAATGCGCCGCAGACCAATGGAGCAGGGGCGAGGAGCGGACGCGTGACGACCTACAACGAGCAGACCGGTCTCGATGGGCGCGGGCCGGATCCGCGGCCGGGGACGGTCCCGATGGGACCGGCGGGTCTGCCCGAGCTGAGCGCGGTGGTCGAGCGGGTGCGGGCCTCGGTCGAGAGCGTGATCGAGGGCAAGCCGGAGGCGGTGCGCCTCGCGCTGACCGTGATGCTGGCCGAGGGTCACCTGCTGCTGGAGGACGTCCCCGGCGTGGGCAAGACCATGCTCGCCAAGGCGCTGGCCAAGTCGGTGGACTGCACGGTGCGCCGGATCCAGTTCACCCCCGACCTGCTGCCCTCGGACGTGACCGGTACCAACGTCTTCGACCAGCAGCGGATGGACTTCGAGTTCCGGCCCGGCGCGATCTTCGCGCAGATCGTGGTCGGCGACGAGATCAACCGGGCCTCGCCGAAGACCCAGTCGGCGCTGCTGGAGTCGATGGCCGAGCGCCAGGTGACGATCGACGGCACCACGTACGAGCTGCCCTCGCCGTTCATGGTGGTGGCGACCCAGAACCCGATCGAGATGGAGGGCACCTACCCCCTCCCGGAGGCCCAGCGCGACCGCTTCATGGCCCGGATCTCGATCGGCTACCCGAGCCCCGAGGCCGAGCTGGCGATGCTCGACGTGCACGGCGGCGCGGACCCGCTGAGCGACCTCCAGCCGGTCGCGCACGCGCACGACATCCTCAAGCTGATCGACGTGGTGCGCAGCGTGCACATGGCCGACAGCGTCCGCCGCTACGCCGTGGACCTGGTCGCCGCCACCCGGACCTCGCCCGAGCTGCGGCTCGGCGCCTCGCCCCGGGCCACCCTGCACCTGGTCCGGGCGGCCCGCGCCGCGGCCGCGCTGGCCGGCCGCGACTACGTGCTGCCGGACGACGTCCAGGCGCTCGCCGTCCCCGTGCTCGCGCACCGGCTGCTGCCGACCGCGGAGGCCCAGCTGAGCCGCCGCGGCGCCGAGCAGATCGTCCAGGAGCTGGTCGCCCGGCTGCCGCTCCCCCGCCCGCAGGGCCCGCACGGCACCGGCCCCGGCCGGAGGGCCTGACGTGTCGTCAAGCGGTGAGCAGTCCGGGATCCGTACCGGACTGCGCGGCCTGACCACTCGGGGCCGCTCCTTCCTCGCCGCCGGCGTGACCGCGGTGCTCTGTTCCTACGCGCTGGGCCAGGGCGCCCTGTTGCGGGTCGGCGCGCTGCTGGCGGTGCTGCCGCTGGTCGCCGCGCTGCTGCTGTTGCGCACCCGCTACCGGGTGGCCAGCGGCCGCCGGCTCGCCCCGCACCGCGCGCAGGCGGGCCAGGAGGCCCGGGTCCACCTGCGGGTGGACAACATCTCCCGGGTGCCGAGCGGACTGCTGATGCTGGAGGACAAGGTCCCGTACGTGCTCGGGCCGCGGCCGCGGTTCGTGCTGGACCGGGTCGAGCCGCAGGGCTACCGCGAGGTCTCCTACCGGGTCCGCTCCGACCTGCGCGGGCGCTATCCGCTCGGGCCGCTGCAACTGCGGCTCACCGACCCGTTCGGGATGTGCGAGCTGACCCGCTCGTTCAGCTCCGCGGACATGCTCACGGTGGTCCCGCAGGTGCAGGCGCTGCCGGCGGTGAAGCTGGCCGGCGAGTGGAGCGGCTACGGCGAGAGCACCTCGCGCGCGGTCGCGCTGGCCGGCGACGACGACACCGTGCCGCGCGAGTACCGGCACGGCGACGACCTGCGCCGGGTGCACTGGAAGTCCACCGCGAAGTACGGCGAACTGATGGTCCGCCGCGAGGAGCAGCCGCAGCGCGCCCGCGCCACGGTGCTGCTGGACACCCGGGAGATCGGGCACCGCGGCAGCGGCCCGGCTTCCTCGTTCGAATGGGCGGTCGGCTCGGCGGCCTCGATCGGCGTCCACCTGCTGGAGCGCGGCTACCAGACCAGGCTGCTCACCGACACCGGCGCCCAGACGCCGGCGACCAGCTCGGCCGGCGGCGTCTCGGTGAGCGAGTCGATCGGCCTGCTGCTGGATTCGCTCGCGGTCGTCCAGCACTCCTCCGGAGGCGGGCTGAACCGCGCCGACGAGGTGCTGCGGCTCGGCGGTGAGGGCCTGGTGGTGGCGCTGCTCGGCACGCTCGACGACGAGCAGGTGGCCGCGCTCGGCCGGCTGCGCCGGCGGACCGGGGCCGCGGTCGCGATCGTGCTGGACACCGCGAGCTGGGCCGGCCTGCGCAAGTCGTTCCCCGACGGCTCCGAGCCGGCGGTGGAGCGCTCGGTGCGGTTGCTGCGCGAGGCCGGCTGGACCGTGCTGACCGCACGGGCCGGCGATTCGCTGCCCGAACTGTGGCGGCTGGCGGACCGCCAGGCCGAGGTCCAGGCGCAGTCCCAGGCCCAGGCCCAGCCACCGGCCCAGTCCGCCGCCGACGGCGGATCGACCGGCCGTCGATCGACCAGGAACGGGGCGGGCGCATGACGACGCGCGCGAGACTGACGGTGTACGCGGCGCTGGCCACCGGGCTCGCCATGTTCGCGCTGAGCCCGCTGCTCCGGCCGGCCGGCTGGCTGCTCGGGGCGGGGCTGCTGGTCGCCGTGGTGGCACTGGTCGGCGCCGGGCTGCGCCGGCTCTCGGTGGCCCGGCCGCTGATCGCGCTCGGCGAGCTGGTGGTGGTCTGCTACCTGCTGCTCTTCGACGCGGTCGGCTCCAGTTTCACGCTCGGCGTGCTGCCCGGACCGAACGCGATGAGCGCGGCGAACGACCTGCTGGTCAGCGCCGGCAACGACATCCGCGCCTACGCGATCCCGGCGCCCGCCACCCCCGGCCTGCGGCTGCTGCTGATCGCCTCGGTCGCCGCGGTCGCCGTCGTGGTGGACACGCTGGCGGTCAGCTACCGGCGGGCCGCGCTCGCCGGCCTGCCGCTGCTGGCGCTCTACTCCGTCGGCACCGGGCTGGCCGCCGACAGCGGACCGGACTGGCTCTGGTTCCTGCTGACCTCCGCAGGCTTCCTCGGGCTGCTCTTCGCCGAGGGCCGCGACCGGCTCTCCCGCTGGGGACGGGTGTTCCGGGGCGCCGCCCCGGACAACCGCAGCGGCACGCTCTCCGCCGGCGGCCACCGGATCGGCCTGATCGCCCTGGCGATCGCGATGCTGCTGCCGGCCGTGGCGCCGAACTGGAACCTCGACCTGGTCAACGGGCGGTTCGGCTCGGGCAGCGGCGACGGGAAGGGCGGCAGCATCAACGCGCTCAACCCGGTCGTCTCGCTGGCCGACGGCCTGCGCCGCCCGAACAACCAGGAGCTGATCCGCTACCACGGCGACGACCCGGACCTGCGCACGGCGTACCTGCGGATCACCGCGCTGGACGACTTCGACGGCACGTCCTGGAAGCCCGGCGTGCAGAACGTCGAGGCGGTGCCCTCCTCGCTGCCCTACCCCGACGGCCTGTCGGAGAACATCGCCCAGCACACGATGGAGACCCAGATCAACGTCTCCAGCTCGCTGAGCACCGAGTGGCTGCCGGCGCCGTACGCGCTGCAGCGGGCCACCGTGCCGGGCAGCTGGCGCTACGAGCCGGACGTCCGCTCGATCATCGGCGACCACGGCCAGAAGGCCACCGGGCTGCAGTACTCGGTCAGCTCGCTGATCACCAAGCCGACCGCTGACCAGCTGCGGTCGGCGGCCCCCGCACCCGCCGCGATCACCGACCGCTACCTCAAGCTGCCGGCCGACCTGCCGGCGGCGGTGCACGACACCGCGGTCACCATCACCGAGGGCAAGGGCAGCGAGTACGACAAGGCGGTCGCGCTGCAGGACTGGTTCGCGGTCTCCGGCGGCTTCACCTACGACGCCTCGGTGGACCCGGGCACCGGCGGCTCGACCGCGATCCTGAAGTTCCTCCAGGACAAGCGGGGCTTCTGCGTGCACTTCGCCGCCACCATGGCGGCGATGGCCCGCTCGCTCGGCATCCCGGCCCGGGTGGCGGTCGGCTTCGCCCCCGGCCAGTCGCTGGGCAACGGCGACTACGAGGTCGGCACCAAGGACTACCACGCGTGGCCCGAGCTGTACTTCGACGGCGCCGGCTGGCTGCGGTTCGAGCCGACCCCGAGCCGCGGCGTCGCGCCGGACTACTCCGGTGCCGCTACCGCGCCGACCGCCTCGCCCAGCGCGGCGGAGAGTTCGGCCGCGCCGTCCGACCCGGGCAGCGCGGCGCCCAAGCCGCAGAGCGGCTGCCCGGTGCAGCTGCGCAAGCTGGGCGAGTGCCCGGCGGAGAAGCCGACCGCGACCGTGGCGGTCAAGAAGGCCGACCCGTGGCTCACCCCGCAGGTGCTGGCGCTGCTGGCGGGGGCCGGGCTGGTGCTGGCCCTGCTGCTGGCGCCGATGGTCTGGCGGTCCCGGCTGCGCCGGCGCCGGCTCGGCGAGGGGCGGCGGCGGGCCGGCGGGCCCGGTGGCGGACTGACCGAGGGGCAGGTGCTGGCCGCCTGGGCCGAGCTGATCGACACCGCCTGGGACCTCGGCATCCCGCCGGACGAGGCGCGCAGCCCGCGGTACACCGTGCGGCGGATCAGCGAGGCCGGCGAGCTGGACGAGCCGGCCCGGGCCGCGGTCGGGCGGGTGGCGCTGGCCACCGAGCGGGTGCTGTACGCCCGCGACCCCGGAGTCGCGGCGCCGCTGGGCAGCGACGTGCGGACGGTGCGCGACGGCCTGCGGGCCTCGGCCGGCCGGCGGCGGCGGGTGCGGGCGCTGCTGCTGCCGCCCTCGGCCGCACGGCTGGTCTGGCGGGCGGCGGACCGGCTGCTCGCGGTGCGGCTGGGCACCCGGGCGGCGTTCGGCCGGGCCGGTGCACGGCTGACCGGGCCGGTGCGCCGCGCGGGCGGACGGCTCGCACGGCGGCCGCGCCGGGGCGGGCAGGAGCGGCAGGAGCCGTAACCGCACGGACAGCGCTCCGCCCGGCCGGGCTCCCCGGTCGGGCGGAGCGGTCGGACCAGGCGGTCGGGCGGGGAGCTCGGGCCAGGCGGTCGGGCCGGGCGGAAAACGACGGATGGGCGGGTGGTCCCCGAGGGGATCACCCGCCCATCTGCGACTGTGAGCCTTACAGGCGGCCGTCGTGCTCGTCCCGGCGGCGCTGCCAGCGCTGTTCCATCCGGTCCATCACGCCGGCCCTGCGGACCGGCGGAGCCGTCCGCAGACCTGTCGCGGGGCCCGCGTCCGGGTGCCGTCGCCAGCCGGCGACCGCGATCACCGCGCAGACCAGCATGACCAGGAAGCCCACGACGCCCAACGGGATCGAGGGCACGACCATGCCTCCCATCAGCACGCCCACCCCGACCACGAAGCCGAGCGCGGCCAGGTAGACCCGCCGGCGCGTGTAGGTGCGCAGCCCGGTTCCCTCAAGCGCCGACGCGAACTTGGGATCTTCGGCGTACAGCGCTCGCTCCATCTGGTCGAGCAGTCGCTGCTCGTGCTCCGAGAGCGGCACGGAGTCCTCCTACTCGTCGGTCGCTGGGCGACCGGTCTGCCACCTGGCCTTGTCGTGGTCCATATGCCCCATGCGTCTGGCCGTCATGCGTTCTGGCTTTACCCAGATCATACGGTCCATCGGCAGGTTCCGGGATGGGCGACGATCCGTCGTGTCCGCCACATCGACGGCCACCCCGCACGGTGTCAACGCGCCCGACCGCCGCCGAGTGCCCGGTTTCTCACAGTGGGCTCACAAACGGCTCACGAACGGAGCGCGAGCGGCTCAGACCAGTGCACCGAGCAGGTGCAACTGGGTGGCCACGGCGTGGAACGCGGGCTGCCGGGCGGCCACCTCCTCGAGCCTGAGCAGCGCCTCCATCGCACCCGGCTCGGTGTCCACCAGGACACCGGGCACCAGGTCGGCGAAGACCCGCACGCCGTGCACCGACTCCACCCGCAGGCCGGCACCGGCCGCCAGCCCGTCCAGCTCCTCGGCGGTGAACCGGCGCGGCATCGGGTCGCCGGTGCCCCAGCGGCCGTCCGGCGCGGCGAGCACGGCGCGGGCCTCGTCGAAGTGGCCGGCCAGCGCACGGGCCAGCACGGCGCCGTTGCGGTTCGCGGCCAGCAGGCTGACCAGGCCGCCCTTGTGCAGCGTGCCGGTGAGGTTGCTCAGCGCCTCGGCCGGATCGTCCACCATCTCCAGCACGCCGTGGCAGAGCACCGCGTCCACCGAGGCGGGCGCGACCAGCGCGGGCAGCGTCTGGGTGTCGCCCTGGACGGCGCGGACCAGGTCGGTGACACCGGCCTCGGCGGCCCGGCGCTCCAGTGCGAAGAGCGCGTCGGGGCTGGGGTCGACCACGGTCACCCGGTGGCCGAGCCGGGCCACCGGGACGGCGAAGTTGCCGGTGCCGCCACCGGTGTCCAGCACGTCCAGCACCGGCTGGTCCAGCTCGGCGGCCCGGCGCTCCAGCGCGCTGCGGACCACCTCCCAGACCACGGCGGTACGCAGGGCGCTGCGGGGACGCGTCGGGTACAAGGGGGCTCCTCGGGCGGGCGGCGGACCAGATGCCACCACCCTATTGCCTCGGCTCGGCGCCACCGCCCTCCACCAAGGCCTGTCGTCGAACCCCCTTCTGCTCGGCAACGCCATGCACGCACTCTCGCCGCGCCGGGCACAGGCCCAAGTACGTCCAGTACGAGGGCCTGCGCCCGGCACGCCGAGAGCACGCACCTGACGCCGCCAAGCCGCCCTCCGGGCGACGAAGGGGGTTCGACGACAGGCCCTAGGGGTGCGTTGTCGATCAGCTGCGGATCAGCACCGATCGGCATGGATCGGCGTGGGTCAGCACGGATCGACTGGGATCAGTCGTCACCGTCGATCCCCAGCACGCGCTGGACCAGCCGCAGGAAGAGCGCGGTGTTGCGGATCAGGTCGTCGGCGTCCCGCGCCGAGGCCGCGCCGTGCAGGCCCGCCTCGGCGGCCGCGCGTTTTCGGGCGCCGGCCGCGAAGTACTGGGCCCACTCGGCGAACTCGGGGGCGATCTCGGGCAGCACCTCCCAGGCGCTGCGGATCGCCCGCCGCTTGCGCGGATCGCGCTCCGGGCGGCCGCGCACGGCGAGGACGGCGGCGGTGCAGCGCAGTGCGGCCAGGTGCGCGGTCGCGTACCGCACCAGCGGGTCCTCGGCGGTGCGGGCCTCGGCCAGCGTGCGGGCGGCTTGGGCCAGCAGGTCACGGGCGGCGGGCGGGGCTCCGGCCTTCAGCAGGACCGGGTGGACGTCGACGGAGCGCAGCGGGATCTGGTTCGGGAGGTTCGGGAGGTCGGTAACGGTCATGGTCTCCCCCGGGCCGAGGCGGACTGCGCGGGCCGGCTGGTCCGCGTGCCTCCATGCTTGCGCGCGGCACTGACAGTCCGTCCCCCGTTCGGCTCAAGGCGCGCTGGAGCGGGCGGGGCTCAAGGCTGGGTGGAGGCGCCGAGGGCGTCGATGGTCTCGTGCAGCCAGGCCAGCTCGGCCCGGGTGGTGGCCCGGGCGACCAGCAGCACACCGCGGCGGAACGGGTCGTCCAGCTCCTCGGCGGCGATCGGCCGGTCCCCGTCGTAGAAGAAGCTCGCCGGGGTCTGCAGGAACGCCAGCCGGCGGGCCAGCACCGCCCGCTGCGCGGCCGGGTCGGCCAGCCGGCTCAGGAACGCGAGCAGCGTGAACCAGCGGTTCTCATCGCTGATGTCCAGCTCGTCGGGCTCGCGCAGCGCGGCCAGCAGCTCGGAGCGGCCACGGGCGGTGAGGTGCAGCGTGTGCCGGGGCGCGGCGGCGCTGCCGGGCTCGGTCTCCCGGCGCAGCAGACCGGCGCTCTCCAGCCGCTTGATCGCGGGGTAGAGCGTGCCGTCGCTGATCGGGCGGATGTGCCCGGTCAGCGCGGCCAGGTGGCGCCGCAGCTCGTAGCCGTGCATCGGGCGTTCGTGCAGGAATCCGAGGATCGCGAGCTTCAGCATGGGGGCCACTGTGCCATACCTCGATCACGAGGTATCTTGGCGACGATGTATCGATGACGATGTATCGATCCCAGCCGATCCGACGAACTGAGGAGCAGTCAGTCATGCGCGCAGCCCCCGTCACCGAACAGGGCGATCTGATCCGCTGGGTCGAGCTGCCCGGCGCCGCCCCGGCCCGTGTCTACCTGCACGGCCTCGGCGCGAGTTCGCCCGCGTACTTCGCCGCCACCGCCGTCCACCCGCTGCTCGCCGGCCGCCGCTCGCTGCTGCTGGACCTGCTCGGCTTCGGGCTGAGCGACCGGCCCGCGGACTTTCCGTACACGCTGGAGGCCCACGCCGACGCGGTGGCCGCGGCCCTGCGCGCGGCCGGGGTGGCGCAGGCGGAGGTGATCGGGCACAGCATGGGCGGCGCGGTCGCGATCCTGCTCGCGGCCCGGCACCCGGAGCTGGTCGGCAAGCTGGTGCTGGCCGACGCCAACCTGGACCCGGCCCCGCCCGGCGCCGGCGCCACCAGCAGCGGGATCGCGACCTGGAGCGAAGCGGACTTCCTGGCCGGCGGCTGGCGCGCGGTGCGCGACCGGGTCGGCCCGCACTGGTGGTCCACCATGCGGCTGGCCGGCCGGGTGGCGCTGCACCGCAGCGCCGTCGGGCTGGCCCGCGGCAGCTCGCCGACCATGCGCGAACAGCTGCTGGCGCTCGACCTGCCGCGGGCGTTCGTGTACCCGGCCGACGAGGACGGGACGCAGCTGCCGGGCCCGGGCGTGCGGCTGCTCCCGGTGCCGGACAGCGGGCACAACCTGATGCTGGACAACCCCGACGGCTTCGCGGCGGCCCTCGCGGCGGCGCTGGCCGACTGAGACCGGGCGGGTCCCGGCCGGTCTAGGATCAGCCGCTATGGCACGGATCGTCATCATCGGAGCAGGCATCAGCGGACTGGCCGCCGCGGCGCGGCTGGCCACCATCGGCCACCGGGTGACGGTCTGCGAGGCGGCAGGGACGTACGGCGGGATGCTCGGCCGGTACGACCGCGACGGCTTCGCGTTCGACACCGGCCCGACGCTGCTCACGCTGCCCGCCGTCTACCGGGACCTCGCGCTGAAGAGCGGCCGGGAGCCGCTGGAGCAGCTCGTCGAGCTCGCCCCGGTCGAGCCGGAGAGCAGGCACCTGTTCGCCGACGGCTCGGCGCTCACGCTGCCCAACGCCTCCCGCGGCGGCGTCGCCCAGGCGCTCGACACCACCTTCGGCGCGGGCGCCGGCGAGCGCTGGGGCGCGGTGATGAACCGCGGCCGCACCGTCTGGGAGGCTACCCGCCGCCCGCTGCTCGAGGAGCCGCTGCCCGCCGACCCGACCCCGCTCGGCACCGACCCGTACCCCGCGCCGCCGCGCCGCGGCCTGGCCCGGCTGCTCGGCGGTGGCGGCGCCCCGACCCTCGACCAGGTCGCCGAACGCGAGCTCGGCGGCCACCCCGCACTGACCGCACTGCTCACCGAGTACGCGCTGCGCTTCGGCTTCGACCCGCGCACCGCGCCGGCCGGGGCGACCGTGATCCCGTACATGGAGCAGAGCTTCGGCGTCTGGTACGTGCGCGGCGGGATGCGGGCGCTGGCGGAGGCGGTGTACCGGCGCTGCGAGCAGCGCGGGGTGGAGTTCCGGTTCGACACCCGGGTCGGCGAGGACCCGGCCGACGCCGACGTGGTGCTGCGCCCCGCGCCTGGCGACCCGAACGTGCCGGGGCGGGTCAGCGTGCTGCTCGCGCTGCGCGGCACCCCGCCGCCCGGCACCGCGCACCGGACCGTGGTGCACGCCGCCGACCGGGCCGCCGAGCTGGACGCGCTGTTCGGGCGGAGCGCCGGTCTCTGCGCCCGCCCGACCGTCCAGGTGCTCCGCCCGGACGATCCGTCACTGCGCCCGGACGACGCGCACGAGACGGTCACGCTGACCGTGACCGTGCCCTCGCAGGCCCGGTTCGACTGGACGGTGCCCGGCGTCGCCGACCGGTTCGCCGACCAGCTGCTGGCCCACGTGGACGCGGCCGGGCTGGGCCTGCGCGAGCGGCTGCTCTGGCGGGTCGTGCGGACGCCCGCGGACACCGAGCGGGAGACCGGCGCGGCCGGCGGCGCGGTGCCGCGCCCGGCGCTGGCCGGCGCCGGCGGCGCGTTCCTCCAGCCGCCCAACGCGACCGGCACCCCCGGCCACTACCTCACCGGCGGCGCCGCCCACCCGGGCGGCGGGCTGGCCCGGGCCGGGATGTCGGCCTGTGTGACGGCGGGGCTGATCGGTCCGGCCTAGGTCTGGACCGACCGGGATCCTTCGGCCCCGGCTCAGATCCCGTGCTGCCAGGCCTCCGGCTGCGGCTGCGGCTGGTACTGCTGCTGGTACTGCTCGTAGCCCTGCTGCTGCGGCACCACGCCGTAGCCGTAGTCCGGCTGGTACATGGCCGGGTCGTACGCCTGCTGCTGGTACTGCTGCTGCACCAGCTGCGGATCGGCGTAGGGCACGTACTGCTGCTGCTGGTACTCCTGGTAGCCGTCCTGGTACGCCTGCTGGTAGCCGTAGTCGGGCTGCGGCGGCACCGGCATGTGGCCCGGCTCCTGCGGCTGCCACTGGTCGGCGTAGGGGTAGCCGGCGGGCTGCTGCTCCATCGGGACGCCGTGCGGCAGCTGCTGGGCCTGCTGGTGCTGGGCCTGCTGCTGTTCCTGGTAGCCCACGGTCTCGTAGATCCCGTAGTCGCCCTCGGCGAGCTCCGCCTCGACCGGCGTCGGCAGCTGCTCCTCGTCGGCCTCCTCGACCGGCCCGACCTCGCCCACCGTCGGCCCGGCCCCGGCCGCCACCGCGACCGCCGCGCCGCCGGTGATCGCGGCGAGCAGCGGCACCTTGGCCAGCGGCCCGGGCAGCGAACCGTCGGCCGCGCGCAGCGACCAGCCGTCGCTGAATCCGCGCTTGACCGAGAGCGTCACCAGCACCTGGCCGGCCGCGAAGGCCGCCGCGCCCACGCCGATCACCGGCACCGAGCGGATCGCCATCCCGGCCACCACCAGCACGAAGCCGCCGAGCGCGACACCGCGCCAGTGCAGCGGCGCACGGCTCTGCAGCAGCAGCTCCGCGAGCAGCCAGAGCGCGACCACGGCGAGCGCCGCATACAACAGCAGCATCCCGATGCCCATCTGCGACCTCTTCCACAGCCCGGCGCGCGGCGCGCTTGTGCGGCGACTGTACCGGTTGTCCGGCCGGTGCCCCACATCCGCGTACAAGGTGTGACAAGAGGTGCGACAGGCGCTGTGCACGGGCTGTGTCAGCCCCGGTGCAGTCCGAGGTTCTGGTAGATCTGCAGCGTCGCCGTCGAGCCGTTCAGCGTGATGAAGTGCAGCCCCGGGGCGCCCTCCGCGAGGAGTTGCTCGGACATCGCGGTGGCGTGCTCCATGCCGACCTCGCGCAGCGCCGCCGGGTCGTCGACGACGGCGCGCAGCCGGGCCTCCAGCGCGGGCGGGAACGGCGCCCCGCAGAGCTGCGGGAAGCGCTCCAGCTGCTTGGCGACGGTGACCGGCATGATCTCCGGGATGATCGGGACGTCGCAGCCGGCCGCCACCACCCGGTCGCGCAGCCGCAGGTAGTCCTCGACCTCGAAGAACATCTGGGTGATCGCGTAGTCGGCGCCGGCCCGGACCTTGCCGACGAAGTGCCGGATGTCGTCGTCCCAGTTCGTCGACCGCGGGTGCATGTTCGGCGAGGCGGCGACGCCCACGCAGAAGTCGCCGATCCCCTTGATCAGCTCGACCAGCTCGTACGCGTACGTGACGCCCTGCGGGTGGCGCACCCACTCGCCGCTCGGGTCGCCGGGCGGGTCGCCGCGCACCGCCAGCACGTTGCGCACGCCCTGGTCCGCGTACTGGCCGATGATGTTGCGCAGCTCGGCCACCGAGTGGTCCACGGCGGTGAGGTGGGCGACCGGGGTCAGGGTGGTCTCGGCCGCGATCCGGCCGACCAGGTTGACGGTGCGGCCGCGGGTCGAGCCACCGGCGCCGTACGTCATGCAGACGAAGTTCGGGTTCAGCGGCTCCAGCCGGCGGATCGCGTCCCAGAGCTTCTGCTCGGCGGTCTCGCTGCGGGGCGGCATGAACTCGAAGGAGTAGGAGCGCTTCCCGGCCGCCAGGAGTTCGCGGACCGTGAGCGCGCGGTCGGTTCTGGTGGAGGGGGTCCCGAGTGCCATGCTGGCAGGTTAGCCGTCAGGGCAGCGGGCCGGACAAACGAAGTCCAGCTATTGAGACAAAATGTCCGCTAGCTGGCTCAATCGCGCCGGCCGCCGTCCAGCGGTCGCACGGCCGGGCGGCCGTCGGCGTACGCCCGGGAGCAGCACAACCGACCGTCGCTCAGCTACCCAGATAATCTGATCACAACACCAACCATCCCGGAGAGCCACGTGACCTCGTCCAGCCCCGCGCCCGTGCTTCCCCTCGACGTCGAGGCGGTCCGCGCACGCGTCGACGCCGCGCTCGCCGAGTTCATGGCGGAGCAGCAGCAGCGGCTGGGCGCCATCTCCCCCGGGCTGGTGCCGGCCGCCGACGCGCTGCGGGACTTCCTGCTGGACGGCGGCAAGCGGCTGCGCCCGGCGTTCTGCTACTGGGGCTGGCGCGGCGCGGGCGGCGCGGCGGACAGCACCGGCGTGGTCCACGCGGCCGCCGCACTCGAGCTGCTGCAGGCCAGCGCGCTGGTGCACGACGACCTGATGGACCGCAGCGACACCCGCCGCGGCCTGCCCTCGATCCACCGCCGGTTCGAGGCGCTGCACCGCGACAGCGGCTGGCGCGGCGACCGCGAGCAGTACGGCGCGGCGGCGGCGGTGCTGCTCGGCGACATGCTGCTGATCTGGTGCGACGAGCTCTTCGTCCGCTGCGGTCTTGCGCCCGCTGCGGTGCTGGCCGCGAAGCCGGTCTTCGACCTGATGCGCACCGAGGTGATGGCCGGCCAGTACCTGGACGTGCTGGAGCCGGTGGCCGGCGACTCCACCGACGAGCTGGCGCTGGAGCGCGCGCAGACCGTGCTGCACTACAAGTCGGCGAAGTACACGATCGAGCGCCCGCTCCAGGTCGGCGCCCGGCTGGCCGGCGCCGACGACAAGCTGGTCGAGGCGTACGGCGAGTTCGGGCTGCCGCTCGGCGAGGCGTTCCAGCTCCGCGACGACCTGCTCGGCGTCTTCGGCGACCCGGCGGTCACCGGAAAGCCGGCCGGCGACGACCTGCGCGAGGGCAAGCGCACGCTGCTGGTCGCGCTCGCGCTGCGGGCGCTGCCGGCCGCCGAGGCGCGCCGGCTGGACGAGCGGCTCGGCGCACCGGGGCTCACCCCGGAGGAGATCGCCGAGCTGAGCGCGCTGGTCGCCCGCAGCGGTGCGGCCGAGCTGGTCGAGCAGCGGATCGACGAGCTGATGGCCCGCTCGCTGGCCGCGCTGGAGGCCGCGCCGCTCGCGGACGAAGCGGCCCGGGAAACGCTGCTCGCGCTTGCCCGGGCCGCCACGGTCCGTCGTTACTGACAGCTGTTCAGAGGGACTCGCGCACGCGACGGGCCAGCTCCGCGGCCGCCGCGCCCGGGTCCTCGGCCGCCGTGATCGCCCGGACCACCACGACCCGCCGGGCACCGGCCGCCAGCACCTGGTCCAGGTTGCCGAGGTCGATGCCGCCGATCGCGAACCACGGGCGGTCGGTCGGCTGCTTCGCCGCGTACTCCACCAGGCCCAGGCCCGGCGCGTGCCGGCCGGGCTTGGTCGGGGTCGGCCAGACCGGCCCAGTGCAGAAGTAGTCCACGCCCGGCTCGGCGACCGCCGCGGCCACCTCGGCCTCGGCGTGGCAGGAGCGGCCGATCAGCACGTCCGCGCCGAGGATCGCCCGGGCCGCCGGGACCGGAAGGTCGTCCTGGCCCAGGTGCAGCACCTGGGGACGGGCGGCGTGCGCGACGTCGGCCCGGTCGTTCACGGCGAAGAGCTTGCCGTGCCGGCGGGCGGCGTCGGCGAAGACCTCCAGGTACTCCAGCTCCTGCTTGGCCTCCAGCCCCTTGTCCCTCAGCTGGACGATGTCCACACCGCCCGCCAGCACCGCGTCCAGGAACTCGGGCAGGTCGCCCTGCTCGCGCCGGGCGTCGGTGCACAGGTAGAGCCGGGCGTCGTCGAGCTGCCGGCGGGCGCCGTCCGCGACGGACGTCACAGCAGCTCGGCCTGGGCGCGCCGCTTCACCTCGGTGCCGCGGTTCTCCCGCAGCGCCTGGATCGGGCTGCCCGGCAGCGACGGGTCCTCGGTGAAGAGCCACTCCAGGGCCTCCTCGTCCGTGAAGTGGCCGTCGCGCAGCAGGTTCAGGGTGCCGGGCAGGTGCTTCACCAGGCCGTCGTCCTCGATGAAGGCCGCCGGGACCTGCAGCGACTTGTTGGGCCCGCGGCGCACCGCGATCAACTCGCGGTCCTTCACCATCTGGCGGACCACGGTGACCGGGACCCTCCAGCGCTCGGAGATGTCGGGCAGGTACACCCAGTCCTGGACCAGGTTTTCGATCTTCGATTCCGTCTCGCTCACGACACCAGCCTGCCACCTCGCGGGGCCGCCGCGCACCAAAGGCCCGCCGATCGGTCGCCCGCCGGCCCTCGAACAGGCGTCGGACGACCGCCGGCGAGGCGTCGCGACAGCCGTCAGACGGCCGACTTCAGCGGTACGGCGGGGTCCGCGGCGCGCACCGGGTCGAGCACCGCGGCGCGGTCGATCAGCCGGCGGGCCTGCGCCATGTCGCGCGGCACGTCCACGGTCAGCAGAGCGACCAGTGCGCCTTCGCGCAGCCAGAGCGCGGTCCAGGCCGACTCCTCGGTCGAGCCGCGCAGGAGCAGCTGATCGCCGGGCGCGTGCCGGCCGGCGTACTGCACCATCCGCCCGAACTGCTCGGACCAGAAGTACGGCACCGGGTCGTACGGCTCCTGCCCGCCGAGCAGCGCTGCGGCCACCGCCCGCCCCGAGTGCAGCGCGTGGTCCCAGTGCTGGACGTTGACCCGCTCGCCGAACCGGCTCGACGGGTAGCTGACGCAGTCGCCGGCCGCCCAGACCCCGGGCAGCGAGGTGCGCAGCAGCCGGTCGGCGACCACGGCACCGGCCGCGTCCAGCTCGATGCCGGAGCCGGCCAGCCAGCCGGTGTCCGGGCGGGCCCCGACACCGACCACCACCTGGTCGGCGGGCACCCGCTCACCGTCGGCGAGCAGCACCGCGCCCGGCTCCACCGCGGCCACCCGGGCGCCGAGCCGCAGCTCGACGCCGGCCTCGGCGTACCAGCGCCGCATCGGGTCGGTCAGCTCGGCCGGCAGTGCTCCCGCGAGCGGCGCGGACGCGGCCTCCAGCACCGTCACCTCGCAGCCCAGCCGGCGCGCGGCGGTCGCGGTCTCGGCCCCGATCCACCCGGCGCCGACCAGCACCAGCCTGGTCCCGGGGGTCAGCACCGAACGCAGTGCGAGCGAATCGTCGACGGTGCGCAGCACCCTCTCGTCGGCGGCGCCCGGCAGCCGGATCGCGCCCGCGCCGGTGGCGATCACCAGCTGGTCGTACGCCAGCTCACCGGCGTCGGTGTGCAGCAGGCCGGGCTCCAGGCCGGTGGCCCGGCGGCCGGGCAGCAGCTTGACGTCGAGCCGCGCCCAGTCCAGCTCGAACGCCGTCCGGTCCGCCTTGCCGAGCAGCACGTCCTTGGAGAGCGGCGGCCGGTCGTACGGCAGGTGCGGCTCGGCGCCGACCAGGCAGAGCTCGCCCTGCCACCCCCCGTCCCGCAACGCCACCGCGCACTGCGCCCCCGCCATACCGGCGCCCACCACGACCACTCGCCCCGCCCGATTCACCTCAGTCACCGGGCCAGCCTAGGGGTTGCCTCCCTGGGGGTGTCCATGGCTCAGACCGACCTTCAGCGCCACCGTCACCCGGCGTTATGGTGGGGGCATCCTCACGGGAGCCCGGTGCACCGGGCTGAGAGGCGGGCTGCGGCGGCCTGCGACCGTCCGAACCTGATCCGGGTCATTCCGGCGAAGGGAGAACCGTTCTCTTGTCACGCGCATCCCACCCCGAACCACAGCCGACCGACGTGCTGGTGATCGGCGGCGGCATCATCGGCCTCGCGGTGGCCTGGCGCGCCGCGCAGCGCGGGCTCTCGGTCGCCGTGGCCGATCCGGTGCCCGGCGGCGGCGCGGCCCAGGTCGCGGCCGGCATGCTGGCCCCGGTCACCGAGCTGCAGTACGGCGAGGAGCCCCTGCTGCGCCTGGGCATGGCCTCGAACGCCCGCTACGCCGCGTTCGCCGCCGAGCTGGAGCAGGCCACCGGCGCACCCACCGGCTACCGCGCGACCGGCACGCTGGCCGTCGCGCTCGACGCCGACGACAAGGCCGAGCTGAGCGAACTGCACGCCTTCCACCAGCGGCTCGGGCTGGACTCGCAGTGGCTGACCGGCCGCGAGGCGCGTCGGCTGGAGCCGATGCTGGCCCCGGGCATCCGGGCCGGCCTGCACGTCGCCGACGACCACCAGGTGGACGGCCGCCGGCTGGCCGCAGCGCTGGTCCTCGCCTGCGAGCGGGCGGGCGTGCGGCTGCACCGCGCCGAGGCGGCCGAACTGCTCGTCGAGCAGGACCGCGCGGTCGGTGCCCGGCTGTCCACCGGCGAGCGGGTCACGGCCGGGCAGGTCGTGCTCGCGGCCGGCTGCCACAGCCACCGGCTGCCCGGCCTGCCGCCCGGCGTGCTGCCGGCGATCCGCCCGGTCAAGGGCCAGATCCTGCGGCTGCGGATCCCGTCCGCGTACGCGCCGTTCCTCTCGCGCAACGTCCGGGCCGTGGTCCGCGGGCAGCACCTCTACATGGTGCCGCGCGCCGACGGCGAGCTGGTGATCGGCGCGACCAGCGAGGAGCAGGGGTACGACACCACCGTCACCGCCGGCGGCGTCTACGAACTGCTGCGCGACGCACACGAGTTGGTCCCCGGGATCACCGAGCTGCCGCTGGTCGAGACCGGCGCGGGCCTGCGCCCCGGCTCGCCGGACAACGCCCCGCTGCTCGGCCCGACCGCGCTGCCCGGCCTGGTCGCCGCGACCGGGCACTACCGCAACGGCGTGCTGCTCACCCCGGTCACCGGCGACCTGGTCGCCGAGTACCTGGCCACCGGGAGCGTCCCGGAGCTCGCGACCCCGTTCTCCCCCGCCCGCTTCACCGCCGATACCGCCGATACCGCCGATACCGCCAATCACACCGCCACGGCCGCGGCCGCCAGGAGCCAGTCATGAGCCCGATCCCCCTGACCGTCAACGGCGAGCCGCGCCAGGTGCCGGACACCGCCACCCTCGCCGAGCTGGTCGCCGAGCTGAGCAACGCGAACACCGGCGTCGCGGCCGCGCTCAACGAGGCCGTGGTGCCGCGCGGCTCCTGGCCGCGGACCCGGCTGACCGCCGGCGACCGGGTCGAGATCCTCACCGCCGTGCAGGGAGGCTGACGCCACGATGGCTGACGACCTTTTCACCATCGCCGACACCACCTTCACCTCCCGCCTGATCATGGGCACCGGCGGCGCGCCGAGCCTGGAGGTGCTGGAGCAGGCCCTGCGGGTCTCCGGGACGGAGCTGACCACGGTCGCGATGCGCCGGGTGAAGGCCGACACCCAGGGCTCGGTGCTCGACGTGCTGGCCCGCAACGGCATTCGGGTGCTGCCGAACACGGCCGGCTGCTTCACCGCCGGCGAGGCGGTGCTGACCGCCCGGCTCGCCCGCGAGGCGCTCGGCACCAGCTGGGTGAAGCTGGAGGTGATCGCCGACGAGCGGACCCTGCTGCCCGACCCGATCGAGCTGCTGGACGCCGCCGAGACGCTGGTGGACGACGGCTTCACCGTGCTCCCCTACACGAACGACGACCCGGTGCTGGCCCGCAAGCTGGAGGACGTCGGCTGCGCGGCGATCATGCCGCTCGGCTCGCCGATCGGCTCGGGCCTGGGCATCCGCAACCCGCACAACTTCCAGCTGATCGTGGAGAGCGCGGGCGTGCCGGTGATCCTGGACGCCGGCGCGGGCACCGCCTCCGACGTCGCTCTCGCGATGGAGCTGGGCTGCTCCGCCGTCATGCTCGCCTCCGCGGTCACCCGGGCGCAGGAGCCGGTGCTGATGGCGGACGCGATGCGCAGGGCCACCGAGGCCGGCCGGCTCGCCTACCGGGCGGGCCGGATCCCGCGCCGCTTCCACGCCGAGGCCTCCTCGGCGATGGCCGGGCGCGCCGAGCTGGACCCGCACCCGGACCACCGGGAGCGGCCGGCGTTCTGACGGACCGTACGGCCGGGCGCGTGCCCGGCCGTACGGTCCGTGCTGAACGATGACGGCGGCGTCACCCAACCGTGCTCTGCCCGCCGGGCCTGTCGTCGAACCCCCTTCGTCGCCCGAAGGGCGGCTTGGCGGCGTCAGGTGCGGGCTCTCGGCGTGCCGGGCGCAGGCCCTCGTACTGGACGTACTTGGGCCTGTGCCCGGCGCGGCGAGAGTGCGTGCATGGCGTCGCCGAGCAGAAGGGGGTTCG
>NZ_JBWXUE010000012.1:0-234533 GCF_057158765.1 Kitasatospora sp. NEAU-69 | reverse complement strand
GTGGGAGGGATCCCACGGCCCGTCAGGCCCTGTCACATCGGTGTGGTGCCGGTGTCAGTGGAAGAAGTGCCGCGTCCCGGTGAAGTACATCGTGACGCCCGCGGCGGCCGCGGCGGCCGCGACCTCCTCGTCGCGGACCGAGCCGCCCGGCTGCACGACGGCCTTCACGCCCGCGTCGAGCAGGATCTGCAGGCCGTCCGCGAACGGGAAGAACGCGTCCGAGGCTGCGAACGAGCCGCTCGCCCGCTCGCCGGCCCGCTCGACGGCGAGCTTGGCGGAGTCCACGCGGTTGACCTGACCCATGCCGACGCCGACCGAGGCGCCGTCCTTGGCGAGCAGGATCGCGTTGGACTTCACGGCCCGGCAGGCCTTCCAGGCGAAGGCGAGGTCGGCCAGCTCGGCGGCGGAGAGCGCCTCGCCGGTCGCCAGCGTCCAGTTGGCCGGGTCGTCGCCGTCGGCGTCGATCCGGTCGACCTGCTGGAGCAGCAGGCCGCCGCTGATCCGGCGCGCCTCCAGCTCGTCGCCCGGGGCACCGGGGGCGCGCAGCACCCGGATGTTCTTCTTGCGGGCGAGCACCTCGACGGCGCCGTCCTCGTAGTCGGGGGCGACGACGACCTCGGTGAAGATCGGCGCGATCTGCTCGGCCAGCTCGACCGTCACCTGGCGGTTGACGGCGATCACGCCGCCGAACGCGGAGAGCGGGTCGCAGGCGTGCGCCTTGCGGTGCGCCTCGGCGACGTCGGCGCCGGTCGCGATGCCGCACGGGTTGGCGTGCTTGATGATCGCGACGGCCGGGCCCTCGTGGTCGTAGGCGGCCCGGCGGGCGGCGTCGGTGTCCATGTAGTTGTTGTAGGACATCTCCTTGCCGTGCAGCTGCTCGGCGGTGGCCAGGCCGCCGCCCGCGGCAGAGCCGCTCGTCGATGCAGTGTCCACGTACAGCGCCGCGCTCTGGTGCGGGTTCTCGCCGTAGCGCAGCACGTTCGAGCGCTCCCAGGTGGCGCCGAGGAAGTCCGGGAACCGGGTCTCGGACTCGGTGTAGCCGGAGCCCTCGAACCACTGCGCGACCGCGACGTCGTACGCGGCGGTGTGCGCGAACGCCGCACCGGCCAGCCGCTTGCGGGTCAGCAGGTCGAAGCCGCCGCCCTGGGCGGCCGCGAGCACGTCCGGGTAGCGGGCCGGGTCCACCACGACCGCGACCGAGGGGTGGTTCTTGGCGGCGGCGCGGACCATCGACGGGCCGCCGATGTCGATCTGCTCGACGCACTCGTCCGGCGTCGCGCCGGAGGCGACGGTGGCGGTGAACGGGTAGAGGTTCACCACGACCAGGTCGAACGGCTCGATGTCGAGCTCGGCCAGCTGCGCGCGGTGCGACTCCAGGCGCAGGTCGGCGAGCACACCGGCGTGCACGCGGGGGTGCAGCGTCTTCACCCGCCCGTCCAGGCACTCGGGGAAGCCGGTCAGCTCGGAGACCTCGGTCACCGGGACGCCCGCGGCGGCGATCCGCCCGGCGGTGGAGCCGGTCGAGACGATCGCGACCCCGGCGGCGTGCAGGCCCTGGGCCAGCTCCTCCAGGCCGGTCTTGTCGTACACGCTGATCAGCGCGCGGCGGATCGGGCGGACGTTCTCGGAGACGGGCGGGGTGCTGCTGGAGGCGGAACTCATGCCGGGATCCAAACCTTTCGGTCCTCGATGCGGTGGCCTTCGCGGGCGAGTCGGCCCACGACGTCGACGAGCAGCTCGCGCTCGACAGTCTTGATGCGCTCGTGCAGCGCTTCGCCGCCATCGGCGTGGTCGGCGTCGGTGACCTCGACGACGCCCTGCGCGATGATCGGACCGGTGTCCACCCCGGAGTCGACCAGGTGGACGGTGCAGCCGGTGACCTTCACGCCGTAGGCGAGCGCGTCCGCGACACCGTGCGCGCCGGGGAACGAGGGCAGCAGCGCGGGGTGCGTGTTGACGATCCGTCCGGTGTACGCGGTGATGAAGCCGGCGCCGAGGATCTTCATGAAGCCGGCGGTGACCACCAGGTCGGGCTGCCACTCCTGGACGGCGGCGGTCAGCGCGGCGTCCCAGGCGGCCCGGTCCGGGTGGTCCTTGACCCGGTGCACGAAGGTCGGCACACCGGCCCGCTCGGCCCGGTCCAGACCGGCGATGCCGTCCCGGTCGGCGCCCACCGCGACGATCTCGGCACCGTAGCCGGGGTCCGCGGCGGCATCGAGCAGCGCCTGCAGATTGGTGCCCGAGCCGGAAACCAGCACCACCAGGCGGGCCGGACGGTCGGACGGGGGCGGGAAGAGCTGCGGGGAAGCGGCGGCCACGGCGCGGGTCTCCGTAAGTCGGGTGCCCGCCCGCTGGTACATCCACCGGTGGTGGGGCCACTACGGACAGGCGGCAGGTCGGCGGTCGGCTGGGTACGCGTGGGTCCCGCCACACTGCGGGCCCCGGGAACCTGGGAGAGCTGCTGACCGTCACCACGATAACGGCTGGTTGAACGGGGTCTGTACCTGGGATTCTGCTTGACGCGCGTAGATGAGAGCGGGATCTCGCCACCGCCCGCCGAACCGCAACCGGCAGGCCGATCGCAGCCGGTGAGCGGCCTGCGGGATCATTGGTTCGCGGTGCGACGCCGGGGAGCCGACGGCCACCCGAAGGCCACCCGACGGACGCCTGACGACGATGAGGACGACCTCCATGAGCAGCGGCAACAGCAGCGACGAGCGCAACCCCTTCGCGCCGCCGCCGCAGGACGCTCCGGACCAGCCGTGGCGCCCGCGCCTGCCGCAGGCCCCGGCCGGGGACGGCGCCCAGGGCGACGGGTCGGGGACGAGCGACGGCCCGGCGACGGGCGGCGAGCCGCGCCCGCAGGTCCCGCCGCCGCACCCGTGGAGCCCGAACTGGCAGGGCGGCGGCGGCCCCGGCTGGCCGGAGCGGCCGCAGGCGCCGCAGCCGCAGCCGTCGCGGTTCGACCCGAACGACCCGGTGCACCGCCGCTCGCGGTACGCGCTGGCCGGTGGCATGGCGGCGATGTTCAGCGGGCTCAACGGGTTCATGGACCTCGCGCTGCTGTTCGGCGCGCTCGCGCTGTACTGGGGCATCAGCGCGCTGCGGGCCCCCGAGAAGGCACCGGCAACGGGCGCCGCGGCCGGCGCGAGCGCGGCCACGAGCGCGGGCGCGCCCGGCGGTGTGACCGGTGGTGTGACCGGGCCTGTGACCAACCGGCCGCTGACCGCGCCGCAGGCCGCACCGCAGCCCGGCGCGCCGGCCCCCTGGCCGTACGCCGGGCGCGCCGGCCGCCCGCAGACGCCGGCCGCGGTCGGCGGGCTGATCACCGGCGGGGTCGCGGTCGCGCTGGTGCTCGGCAGCTTCGGGGTCCAGCTCGCCTACCGGCCGTACTTCGACTGCGTGAACGACGCACTGACCACCGTGGGCACCCAGGGCTGCTCGAACCTGGCGCCGCAGTGGGTGGTCGCCATGAACACCCCGCAGAACTGACCCACCCGGCAGCGACCCCGTCCGGCACCGACCCCGTCCGGCCCGGCCGCCGCCCCACCGGCTCACTCCTCCCCCGCCGCACCGCCCCGCCCCACCCGCCACCCGGGCGCCCACCGGCCGGGCAGCCGCCGGCCGCGCGCCCACTCCCACCAGCGGTCCGCGGCCGAGGGCTCCGCCGCCGGCTCGGGCACCCCGGCGTCGTAGCCGGGATCGTCCCAGTCGGCCGGCGGCGCCCAGGCCGCCGCCTCGGCGCGGGCCCGGGCGCGGCGCAGCAGCCACCAGCGGACGGCCGGCGCGAGCGGCACCGCGACCGCCGCGAGCCAGCCGGCCGCCGCCACCCCGGTCCAGCCGGACGGGCCGAGCTGCGCCATCCGGCCGCCACCGATCGCCCCGCCGGCCAGCCAGCCGGCGGCGGCCGAGACCGCGCCCGCCAGCACCGCCGCGGCGAGCGCGAGCAGCGCGGTCGCCGCCGGATGCCACGCCGCCGACACCTCGTCGGCCGCCGGCTGCGCCACCTCGGGCGCGCCCGCCGCCGCACCGCCCACCGCCGGCGCGGCCGTCCCCGACCCGTCGTCACACCCGCGCACCGCGGCCCGTCCCAGCAGCACCGCGGCGGCGACCGCGGCCAGCAGCGGCACGGCGAAGACGGCCTGCTGCCAGCCCGACGCGGTCGCCGGGGCGAGCGCGAGCAGCGGGTACTGCGGCACCGCGCCGACCGTCAGCCGGTCCGGGGCCACCACGGTGCCCGAACCGAGCAGGAATCCGGGGCCGAGCGCGTACGCCGCGCTCCACAGCACCGCGTCCGGCACCAGCAGCAGGCAGCTGAGCAGCAACCCGAGCAGCCCCGGCAGGCTGCCGCCGGTCAGTCCCCGCACCAGCGGATCGACCGTGTCGGTGCGCAGCGCAAGCGCGAGGGCGAGCAGCACCGCGCCGCCCGCGACCAGCGTCAGCGTCGCGGCCGCCGTGGCCCGCAGCAGTTCGCCCGCGCCGCCGGTGGCCCGGGCCCAGTCGGGCAGCGGCCTGCCGTACCGGGCGGCGAGGCCGCGCAGCCGCCGGCGCAGCGCGGGCCACCAGGCGGGGCCGGTCCGCGCGCCGAACGCGGCCGAGGCGTAGCCGAGCACGGCCACCGCCAGCAGGTCCGGCAGCGGCTGGGCGCGCAGCGCACCGGCCGCCGTGCAGGCCAGCGCGACCGGCAGCGCCACCGCGAGGTACCCGGCGCAGAGCATGGCCGGGATCGTGGCGGTGCGGGCGCCGTTCACCCGGGCGGCGCGGGCACCGGCCCGCGACAGCAGCAGCACCGGCAGCAGCGTGAGCAGCAGCGGGGTGAGCGAGAGCGGCGCGGCGGCGCCCCTGGTCAGCGGCCCGCCGTGGGCGAGCAGCCAGAGCGCGCCGACCAGCCTGGCGGCGTCGGCCGCGCTGTCCTGCGGCGTGGCCGCGAGTACCCAGAGCAGCAGGACCGGGGCGGCGGTCAGCCCCAGGCCGATCAGCGCCGCGGTGGCACCGGCGAGGACCGGGCCGGACGCGGGCGAGCCGGCACCGCGCGGGATCGGACGGCCCATCAGGTGGTGCGTCATGGTCCCCCATGGTGCAGCGTCACCCGTCCTGCCCTGTGCAGGAGCGGATGTTCGCCGTGTCCCGGATTATCTGTTCATGTGTCAGATTTCCGCGCAGAAGAGCCCGTTCGGCACCGGACGGAGTCCCAGGGGCGAGCGGTGACGCCCCCCGGGCGGCCGGCGGTCGTGCCGCCCGACCCGGCGGTCCTGCTGGCCCGGCTGTCGCCGCGCGAGGCGCAGGCGCTGGCCCGGCTGGCGGCCGGCGACGACGTCCGGGCGGTCGCCGCTGCGCTGCGGATCGCGCCGGACACCGCACGGGCGCATCTGCGCCGGGCCGTCCACAAGCTGGGGGTGGCCACCCGGGCGGAGGCGATCGCGCTGCTCCGACACAGCGAGCGCCCGGCACGCCGCGAGCGCCCCACGCCGCCGGCGCCCGCCCCGGCCGAGCCCGCCGTCCGCATCACGCTCCCCGCACCGAGCGCGCCGCCCGAACAGCCACCCGAACACCAGCAGCCCGAACACCGGCAGCCCGGGCCGTCATACGAGGCCCAGCCGCCGTTCACCGAGCCGCCGTTCACCCCGACGGCCACCGGCTTCGATCAGTTGTACGCACGCGCGTACACCGAGTTGCTCCAGCAGACCTTCCTGCTCACCGGCGATCCACGCCGCGCCGCCCGGGCCGTCGACCGCGCGTTCGGCTCCGGCTGGACCCGCCGGGCCGAACTGGCCGCCGAGCCCGACCCGCGCGCCTGGCTGCGCGCCCGCGCCTTCGACCTCGCGCTCGGCCCGTTCCGCCGCGGCGGCCCGCGCCGGCACAGCCCGCTGCGGCTGCCGCGCAGCCCGATCCCGGTCGCCCCGCTCGGCGCCGCTCCCCTCTCGCCGCTGCGCCCGACCGACCGCGACCGCGCGCTGCTCACCGCGCTGCTGCGGCTCTCCCGCCCGCGCCGCCGCGCGCTGGTGCTGCACGACGCGCTCGGCCTGCCGCCGGCCGTGATCGCGGTCGAGGTTGAGGCGAGCACGCTGGCCGTCCAGCGCCGGGTCCGGTCCGCGCACGCCGAGCTGGCCCGCGAGGTACCGGAGCTGGTCGGCGCCGACCCCGACGCGCCCGGCTTCGCGGACCGGCTCGGCGGGCTGCTCTACCGCGCCGCCGTGCACGGCTGCCCGGCGGCGCCGCCGGGCCGTTCGGCCGCCACGGCCCGGTCGGTCGGACGGCTGCACGCCGTCGCACTGCCGCTCGCCTCGGGGCTGCTGGCGCTGGCGACGGTGGGCGGGCTGGCCGGCGAGCTGACCGGGCACGGCCCGTCGGCGCTCTTCGCCGCTGCGGCACCGGGCCCGCTGCCGCGCTGCACCGACGCCGCGCACGGCAGCGCGGGGCCGGCCCGCCCGCACCGGGTGCCTGGCGTGCACAGTGCCTGGTGCTCGCGCACCCCGGGGCTGCCGGCCGTGCTGCTGGCCCCCACGCCTGCCCCGGCGCCCGGTCCCGTGCCCGGTCCCGGCGGCACCCGCGGGAGCGCCGCCCGCCCGCTGCCACCGGCGGCGGGCCCCAACGAGGCGGGCGTGACCGGTACGAGCGGCTGGCGTCCGTACCTGCTGTCCGGCCTGCTCTCCGGGCCGGCCGGTGAAAACACCGAGCCCCGGACCGGTGATCCGGTCCGGGGCTCGGCGAGGAGCCGGCTCAGCCTCAGCCGGCGATGAGCTCGCGGGCCAGGCGGGCGGTCTCGGACGGGGTCTTGCCGACCTTCACGCCCGCGGCCTCCAGGGCCTCCTTCTTGGCCTGCGCGGTGCCCGAGGAGCCCGAGACGATGGCGCCGGCGTGGCCCATGGTCTTGCCCTCGGGGGCGGTGAAGCCCGCGACGTAGCCGACGACCGGCTTGGTGACGTGCTCGGCGATGTAGGCCGCGGCACGCTCCTCGGCGTCGCCACCGATCTCACCGATCATGACGATCAGCTCGGTCTCGGGGTCCTCCTGGAACGCCTTGAGGGCGTCGATGTGCGTGGTGCCGATGACCGGGTCGCCACCGATGCCCACGGCCGAGGAGAAGCCGATGTCGCGCAGCTCGTACATGAGCTGGTAGGTCAGGGTGCCGGACTTCGACACCAGACCGATCTTGCCGGCCTTGGTGATGTCGGCCGGGATGATGCCCGCGTTCGACTTCCCGGGGGAGATCAGGCCGGGGCAGTTCGGGCCGATGATCCGGGTCTTGTTGCCCTTCTCACCGGCGTAGGCCCAGAACGACGCACTGTCGTGCACCGGGACGCCCTCGGTGATGACGATGGCGAGGCCGATCTCGGCGTCGATCGCCTCGACCACGGCGCTCTTGGTGAACGCCGGCGGCACGAAGATGACGGTGACGTCGGCGCCGGTCTCCTTGATCGCGTCGGCGACGGAGCCGAAGACGGGCACCTCGGTGCCGTCCACGTCAACCGTGGTGCCGGCCTTGCGCGGGTTCACGCCGCCGACGATCTTGGTGCCAGAGGCCAGCATCCGGCGGGTGTGCTTCATGCCCTCGGAGCCGGTCATGCCCTGGACGATGACCTTGCTGTCCTCGGTAAGGAAGATAGCCATTGTTGTTCGTCCCCTTCCTTACTTGTTGGCCAGCTCGGCGGCGCGGTCAGCGGCACCGTCCATGGTGTCCACCTGCTCCACCAGCGGGTGGTTCGCGTCGGTCAGGATCTGACGACCCAGCTCCGCGTTGTTGCCGTCCAGGCGGACGACCAGCGGCTTGGTGACGGCCTCGCCCTTGCTCTCGAGGAGCGCCAGGGCCTGCACGATGCCGTTGGCGACCGCGTCACACGCGGTGATGCCACCGAAGACGTTGACGAAGACCGACTTGACGTCGGTGTCGCCCAGGATGATCTCCAGGCCGTTCGCCATCACCTCGGCGGACGCGCCGCCACCGATGTCGAGGAAGTTGGCCGGCTTGACGTTGCCGTGCTTCTCACCGGCGTAGGCGACGACGTCCAGGGTGCTCATGACGAGACCCGCGCCGTTGCCGATGATGCCGACCTCACCGTCGAGCTTGACGTAGTTGAGGTTCTTGGCCTTGGCAGCGGCCTCCAGCGGGTTGGCCGCGGCGTGGTCGACCAGCGCCTCGTGCTCCGGCTGGCGGAAGTCGGCGTTCTCGTCCAGCGAGACCTTGCCGTCGAGCGCGACGATCTTGCCCTCGCCGGTCTTGACCAGCGGGTTGACCTCGACGAGCAGCGCGTCTTCCTTGATGAAGACGACCCAGAGCTTCTGCAGGACCTCGACGACCTGGTCCGCGATCTCGGCCGGGAACTTCGCGGCGGCGACGATCTCGGCGGCCTTCTCGGCGGTGCAGCCCTCGTTCGCGTCAACGGCGACCTTGGCCAGCGCCTCGGGGTTCTCCTCGGCGACGACCTCGATCTCCACGCCGCCCTCCTTGCTGGCCATCGCCAGGAAGGTGCGGTTGGCGCGGTCCAGCAGGAAGGAGACGTAGTACTCCTCCTTGATGTCCGCGGTCTCGGCCAGCATCACCTTGTGAACGGTGTGGCCCTTGATGTCCATGCCGAGGATCGCATCGGCCTTGGCGACGGCGTCGGCGGGGTCGGCGGCGAGCTTCACGCCACCGGCCTTGCCTCGGCCACCAACCTTCACCTGAGCCTTGACGACGGCGCGTCCGCCGAAGCGCTCGGCGATCGCGCGAGCATCCTCAGCGTTCTCGATGACCTCGCCATCGAGCACGGGTACACCGTGCTTGGCGAAGAGGTCCCTCGCCTGGTACTCGAACAGGTCCACGTGTGTTCGTCCTTGTTCGTGGTCGCGGATTGTGTCTCTACGAGCGTGCCACGGCAGGATCTTCGCTGCGGGTCGTCGGGGCTGCGCGGGTACGCAGAGTTTCTGGCCTTGCGGCCCACTCAGCCACGGGCGCACACGTCAATCAACACGCGCGTCACGTCCGTCTGGCAGGTTATCCCCGGACGAGGTGCCTGTTTCGCCCGGGGTCGGCCCTGCCTTGGTGAGAACCGTCACAGCGGCCGTGTCCGGCCCGGTCGCGCGACGGCTGTTCACCTGACGGCTCACCGCGGGTCGGGGAGAGGCAGCGGGCGCTTCTCGATGGCCGCGGCCATGATCTCCGGGAAGGCGTCCGGCGTGCAGGCGAAGGCCGGGGCGCCGAGCTCGGCGAGCGCGGCGGCGTGCGCGTGGTCGTAGGCCGGGGCACCCTCGTCGGAGAGCGCGAGCAGTGCGATGAACTGCACGCCGGCCGCCTTCATCGCGGCCACCCGGCGGAGCATCTCGTGCCGGATGCCGCCCTCGTAAAGATCACTGATCAGGACGACCACGGTGTCCGCCGGACGGGTGATCCGGGACTGGCAGTACGCGAGCGCGCGGTTGATGTCGGTGCCGCCGCCGAGCTGCGTGGCGAACAGCACGTCCACCGGGTCGGACAGCTGCTCGGTCAGATCGACCACGGCGGTGTCGAACACGACCAGCCGGGTGGCCAGCGAGTGCATCGAGGCGAGCACCGCGCCGAAGACCGCCGAGTGGACGACGGACGGCGCCATCGAGCCGGACTGGTCGATGCAGAGGATCACCTCCTTGCGCACCGCGCGCTGCGCCCGCGCGTGGCCGACCAGCCGCTCGGGCACGACGGTGCCCCGCCCGTCCGGCCCGGCGTCCGGGAGGTAGTTCTTCAGGTTGGCCCGGATCGTGCGGTCCCAGTCGATGTCGCGGTGGCGCGGGCGGTTGACCTTCGCGCTGCGGTCCAGCGCGCCGCCCAGGGTGGCCCTGGTCCGGTCGGCCAGCCGGCGCTCCAGGTCGGCCACCACCTTGCGGACCACGGCCCGGGCGCTCTGCCTGGTCGTCTCGGGGAGCGCGTGCTTGAGCGAGAGCAGCGTGCCGACCAGGTGCACGTCGGGCTCGACGGCCGCGAGCATCTCCGGCTCCAGCAGCAGCCGGTCCAGGCCGAGCCGGGAGATCGCGTCCTGCTGCATCAGCTGGACGACCGTGGTCGGGAAGTACTCCCGGATGTCGCCGAGCCAGCGGGCCACCTGCGGCGCGCTGCCGCCGAGGCCCGCACTGCGGCTGCCGGTGCGGGCGCCGGCGGCGGCCGCGGACCCGCGGTCGGGCGCGCCGCGGTAGAGGGCGGCGAGCGCGCGGTCGATGCCCGCGTCGCGGCCGGTCGGCCGGTGGCCGGTCCCGTCGGCCTCGCCGCCGAGCACCAGACGCCAGCGGCGCAGGCGCTCCTGCGTCCCGTCTGTCGCTTCCGTCGCGGCCGTCCCGCCCGTCGCGGTGGCGTTCATCGGGTGCTCCCGGGGTCGAGATCGGTGGGGTCCGGTGTCGGGTCCGGGTCCGGCGCCGGGCCCGGTGGGACGGGTACGGGCGGCACGGCGAGCCCGAGCAGCCGGGCCATCGTGGGCAGCGCCGCGTCGGCGCGACGCTCGTCCAGCGCCGGGGCGTCGGCGCGGTCCGGGGCGCCGCCGCTCAGGCGTCCGGCCGCGACCCGGGCGCCGACGGTGTGCCGCACGCCCGCCTCCAGCGCGGCGAAGGTGCGCCGCAGCAGCGGCAGGACGTCGATGAACGCGTCGGCCGGGACGCCGGTCAGCCACTCGTCGAGCAGCGCGAGCAGGCGCGGATCGTGCAGCAGCAGCGCGCCACCGCCGGCCAGGAAGCCCTCGATCCAGCCGGCCGCGTCGGCGGGCGCGCTCGCGCCGGAGAGCACCAGGCGCATCCGGCGGCCCGCCTCGGCCGCGTCCAGCCGGCCGTCGTCCAGCAGCAGCCGCACCGCGCGGCCGCGCAGCAGGCCGGCCACGCCGGTGGCCGGGCCGCCGATCGGCTCGCGGCGGGCCAGCGCGGCGAGCGCGGCGGCCCACCGGTCGGCGAGGCCGTCACCGTCGCGCTGGGCCAGCAGGCCGATCGCGGTGTGCACGGCGTCCAGCCGGGCGAGCATCGCGCCGGCGCCGTCCGCGTCCAGCCCGGTGCAGGCGGGCGGCAGGCCGACACAGATCCGGGCCGCGAGCCCGCGCGCGACCTCGCCCAGCGCGCCGCTGTCGGTGCCGCGCACATCGCCGTAGCGCAGCGCCCGGACCAGCGCGGGCAACGCGTCGGCCAGCTGAGCGACGTCGGTGTCCAGCGCGGCCCGGTCGGCCAGCGCGCGCATCACGGCGGGCAGCGCGCCGGGCAGCCGCGCGACCAGGCACTGCTCGGCCAGCGCGGTGAGCCCGGCCAGCTCGGCGGTCGAGCCGGCCAGCGCCGCGACCCTGCCGGTCGCCGCGTCCTCGACGGTGGTGCCCCACTGCGCGGCCTCCACCACCCGGACGGCGTACTCCGGATCCCAGCGGAGCCGCCAGCTCTCCCGGAAGGTGCCGGTGCCCTGGATCGCGGAGTGCGACTCGGTGCCCCAGCCGACGCCGAGCAGTCGCAGCCGGTGCAGCAGCAGCGAGCGGGCCGCGTCCAGCTCCTTGCGCAGGTCGAGGGCCAGCTCGCGCGGCTCGGTGTCGGGCCGCAGGCGCAGCGAGCGCTGCAGCCGGGTCAGATCGCGCTGCAGCGGGACGGTCGGGGTCTCGTCCGGCACCCGGCCGAGTGCGTCGCCGATCACCAGGTGCTCGCGGACCAGCGCGAGCGCGACGTCCGAGCCCTCGCAGAGGACGGACCGGACGGCGTCGAGCGTCTCGGCCAGCCCGGCGGCGGGGCGGCCGCGCATCGCGGCCAGCGTCTCGGCGAGCCGGACCGATTCGATCACGTGCGCGGAGGAGACCGGGTGGTCCGCGGCGCGCAGCAGCTCGGCGGCGCGGGTCAGCCAGCGGACCAGGTCGGCGCTCTCGAAGAGGTGCTGGTACCAGCCCGGCGACTCGATCCCGGCACCGTAACCGGTCTGCTGGGAGAGTCTTCGGTGCGTCCAGGGCACCCAGGTGATCTCGGTCTTCGGCTTCCTGGGCAGCGTCGCGAGCAGTGCGCGGTCCGCGGCCGCGGTGGGCATCGTGGCCAGCGCCGGGACGTGCCAGGCGCCGCAGACGACGGCGATCCGCTGATGGCCGGCCCGGCGGGCGGCGCGGATCTGCTGGCGCATGTACGCCTCGCGGAGCTGCTCGCGGCGCTGGTGCTGGTGCTGGTGCTGCTCGCGGTGGTGCCGGTGCTCGGGAGCGGGGCGAGGGCCCGCGCTCCGCGGGCCCTCGCTGTGGAGCTCGGCCGGGTGGGCACCGGGCGAACCCGGGGTGCCGACCGGCGGTTCGCGCAGCACCGCCATCGCCTCGGCGAGCGCCTCGAACGGCGCGAGCGGGTCGCTGCCGGGCAGCCGGTGCTCGATCACGTCCTCCCACCAGGCCTCCGCGTCCTGGTGGCCGGCGGCGTTCGCGAGCAGCGCGATCGGGTCCACCGGCCGTGCCGCCGGCTCGGCTTCGGCCTCGGCCTCGGCCTCCGTGTGTACCTCCGCCGCCTCCGCCTCGGCCAGCAGCGCGAAGCCGCCGGCCGCCGGGAGGTCGATGAACCGCACCGGGATCTCGGCCGCCAGGCCGTGCCGGATCGCCACCCACTCCGGGGAGAAGGCCGCGAGTGGCCAGAACGCCGCCCTGGCCGGGTCGTCCACCACGTGCGCGAGCAGCGCCACCGGCGGTGCCATCTCCTTGTGCGCCGCCAGCGCGATGATCGGATCGGCCTCCGGCGGCCCCTCGATCAGCACCACGTCCGGCCGCAGCCGGTCGAGCGCCGCACCCACCGCACGGGCCGAACCGGGCCCGTGGTGCCGTACACCCAGCAGGGTCACTGCACTGTTCATGTCCCCACCCCTCTCTCGTTTCTGACGATCCATCAGTCATCCGGCGAGTTCGCGGGCCGCCCGGTAGAAGTCCCCCCAGCCCTCGCGCTCGCGCAGCACGCCCTCCAGGTACTCGCGCCAGACCAGCCGGTCCGCGACCGGGTCGCGGACCACCGCACCGAGCACGCCGGTCGCGACGTCACCCGCACGCAGCACGCCGTCGCCGAAGTGCGCCGCGAGGGCGAGTCCATTGGTGACCACCGAGATCGCCTCGGCGGTGGAGAGCGTGCCGGTCGGCGTCTTGACCTTGGTCCGACCGTCCACGGTGATGCCGTCGCGCAGTTCACGGAAGACCGTGACCACCCGCCGTATCTCCGCCGCACCACCGGGCAGCTCCGGCAGGTCGAGCGACCGGCCGAGCTGTTCGACCCGCCGCGCGACGATCTCGACCTCCTCGTCGAGGGTCGCCGGCAGCGGTAGGACGACGGTGTTGAAACGGCGGCGCAGTGCGCTGGAGAGCTCGTTGACGCCCCGGTCTCGATCGTTGGCCGTGGCAATCAGGTTGAACCCGCGAACGGCCTGAGTCTCCCCGCCCAACTCGGGTAGCGGCAACGTCTTTTCCGACAGGATGGTGATCAGGCTGTCCTGCACGTCGGCCGGCATCCGGGTCAGCTCCTCGACCCGGGCGATCTTGCCGTCCGCCATCGCCCGCAGCACCGGTGAGGGCACCAGCGCCTCCCGGCTCGGCCCGTTCGCGAGCAGCTGCGCGTAGTTCCAGCCGTACCGCACCGCCTCCTCCGGCGTGCCGGCCGTGCCCTGCACCAGTAGCGTGGAGTCCCCGCTGATCGCGGCCGCCAGATGCTCGGACACCCAGGTCTTGGCCGTCCCGGGCACCCCGAGCAGCAGCAGCGCCCGGTCGGTGGCCAGCGTGCTCACAGCGACCTCGACGATCCGCCGCGGTCCCACGTACTTCGGCGTGATCACCGTCCCGTCCGGCAGCTCGCCGCCCAGCAGGTACGTCGCCACGGCCCAGGGCGACAGCCGCCAGCGCTCCGGCCGCACCCGCTCGTCCTGCGCGGCCAGCGCCGCCAGCTCGCCCGCGAACGCGTCCTCGGCATGCGCCCGCAGCACCTCGGTGGTGGTGGTCGTCGTCATGTTCGGGCTCTCCTTCGGATCGGCCGACTCCGGGCACGGCAATGCCCGGGCGGTGGGGAGTCAGGGAGCATCGGCGCAGATGACAGGCCCGGGAGGAAGCTCCCGTCCGACCTGCAAGAACCACTCTGCCGGGTACCACTGACAATCGGCCGATAGGCTGCGAGGGGCGACAGTGGAGGAGATCACCGATGGCCGGACACCCCTTGGTTCGTCTACTGGAGCGCCTTCCGGAGCTCGATGCCTACCGGGTCGAACTCATCGACGACCGGCTGGTGCTCTCCCCCTCGGCGCCTCCGTTCCACAACTTCATCCAGAGCGCTATCGCGGCGCAGCTCCTGCCTGACCACTGGTTTCCGATGGCTGGTCAGGCACTTATCTTCGCCGAGCCGACATGCGAGCCGAAACCCGCGCTCACCGTCACCACCCATGAACAGGCAGCCGACAACGCCAACCCGTTCCCCGCCGGCCGGGTCGCCATAAGCATCGAGATCGTCTCCACCGACCGCGACAGCGACTACGCGAAGAAGCGGCTCTGGTACTCCCTCAGTGACATCCCGCTCTACCTGATCGTTGACCCGAACGAGGGAATCTGGGAGCTGCACTCGCAGCCCCGCAACGGCGACTACCGCACCGTCGCCCACGGCAAGTTCGGCGAGGAGATCGAGCTACCGGAGCCGTTCTCCTTCCCCCTCGGCACCTCCACCTTCAAGGTCTACCCGCCGAAGCGCTGAGCACTGAAGGACTGTCAGTCCCCCGCTCTAGCGTGCGAGGCATGGAGGAACGCTGGAGCACCGAACACATCCTGTCCCTCGC
Organism: Kitasatospora sp. NEAU-69; assembly: GCF_057158765.1. NCBI lineage: Bacteria > Bacillati > Actinomycetota > Actinomycetes > Kitasatosporales > Streptomycetaceae > Kitasatospora > Kitasatospora sp. NEAU-69. Next base: position 219,808 of record NZ_JBWXUE010000012.1, on the reverse strand, counting down.
ACCCGATGCCGCCTCGCGGAAGGCGGCCGGCAAGCTCTCGTCCGCCGCGTCCTGGTCGCAGACCGGGTGCGGGCAGGGGGCGCTCTGGGGGTCGTGCCGGGGCAGTGGGAGTACGCCGTACCGGACCGTGATCGAGCTCAGCACGCCTGCGTACCAGTGCAGTTGCCCGAGCCGGAAGTTCCCGTGCAAGCACGCGCTGGGGCTGCTGCTGCTCTGGAGCGGCGGCGGGCAGGCGGTGCCGGACGGGTCCGAGCCGGTGGACTGGGCCGCCGCGTGGCTGGCGGCGCGGCGCAGTCGGGCCGAGGCGGCCGAGGCGACCAGGGCAACCGGCGCGGCCGGGCCGAGGGCGCCGGCCGATCCGGCGGCCGCGCGGCGGCGGGCGGAGCGGCGGTCCGCGCGGGTGGCGGAGGGCGCTCGGGAGCTACGGCTGCGGCTGGCCGACCAGGTCCGCCAGGGGCTGGCCGGCGACGCCGCCTGGGGGCCGGTGGCGGCCCGGATGGTGGACGCACAGGCACCCGGACTCGCCCTGCGGGCCCGGGAGTTGGATGCTCTGCCGGAGGACGAGCGGCTCGCCGAGTACGCCCTGCTGCACCTGCTGGCCGCCTCCTTCGACCGGGTGGACGAGCTGCCCGGACCACTCGCCGCGACGGTCCGCGCCCGGGTCGGGTTCAGCACCGACGCCGCCGAGCTGCTGGCCGGGCCGACGGTCCGCGACCGCTGGCTGGTACTGGGCAGCGAGGACAGCTCGGATGAGAAGCTGACCACCCGCCGGCTCTGGCTGCACGGCACCGGAACCGACCGCCCGGCCCTGCTGCTGTCCTACGGACGCCCCGGCCAGGCACCCGAACTCGCCATCCCCACCGGCTACCTGCTGGATGCGGAGCTGGCCTTCCACCCCGGCGCCCGCCCGCTGCGCGCCGTGCTCGGGCAGCGCTTCGGCGCGCCGGAGCCCGCGACCGGGCCGTCGGCCGTGCCCGCCGGACTGGCGCCGGGCGAGGCGCTCGCGCAGTACGGCGAGGCGGTCGCCGAGGATCCGTGGACCGACAGCTGGCCGGTGGTGCTGGCCGGGGTCGCGCCGCTACCCGGGCCACAGGGATGGCAGTTGGCGAGCGGCCGGGAGCTGCTGCCGATCCGCTCGCCGGGCGGCGAGAGTGCGCTGTGGCGGCTCGCGGCGGTCTCCGGCGGCCGCCCGGTGACGGTCTTCGGCACCTGCGGCCACCGGGGCTTCACGCCCGTCACCGTCTGGGACCGGAACGGCCGAGCGATCGGAGTGCGACAGTGACGACACCTCAGGATGCCTACTGGAGCGAGCTGCACAGCACCGCGCTGCTCGGTACCGACCGCCGGCCGCTGCCCGACCCGGCCATACTCGGCGGCTCCGCGGCCCACCTGGCGACCGCCGGAGCGGTGGAGCGCGGCGATCCGGCGACCGCGCTGCTGGAGCTCGCCGCCCTGGCCACCGTCCGGCACCGGGCCGGTCTGCTGCCCACGGCCGCCGCCGGCACCACCTCGGACCCGGCCGGACCGGACCCGCGCCCCGAGCTGCCACCGGCGGCGGCCCGCCGGCTGGCCGTCCTGCTGGCCGGACGGGCCGGCGCGGGCGGCGGCACGCCGGCCAACCTCACCGAGCTGCTGCCGCAGTGGCTGGCCGAGGCCCGCGAACGCGGCCTGCGGCCACCGGCCGCGCAGGTGCCGGCGCTGCTGGACGCCGCCCGCGCGCGCAGCGAACTGCGCGGGGACGTGGTCGCGCTGACCGGCCCGCTCGGCCGCTGGCTGGCCGAGCGCAACCCCGACTGGCGCTACGTGCTGCGCACCGCGAGCGACTCGGCCACCACTACGCCGGGCAGCGATGACATCTGGCAGGAGGGGCTGTTCGCCGAACGGGTCACCCACCTCACCCGGCTGCGCCGCCGCGACCCGGCCGCCGGACTCGCGCTGCTCGCCGGCACCTGGTCCACCGAGCGGGCCGAGGACCGGCTGCTCTTCCTCGACTCGTTGCAGGAGCGCCTCTCCCTCGGCGACGAGCCGTTCCTGGAGGCCGCCCTGGGCGACCGCAGCAAGAACGTCCGCAGCACCGCCGCCGAGCTGCTCTCCACCCTGCCGGGCTCCGCGCTCGGTGCCCGGATGGCCGAGCGGGCCCTGGTCGCGGTCCGCCTCTCCGCCGACGGTTCGGGCCTGCTGGTCAGCCCGCCGAGCGAGTGCGACAGCGCGCTCCAGCGGGACGGGATAGCGCCCAAGTCGCCCACCGGGCGCGGCGAGCGGGCCTGGTGGCTGGGCGAGGTGCTGGCCGCCGCTCCGCTGGCCGTCTGGACCGGGACCTTCGGCCTGACGCCCGCCCAGCTACTCGCCCTCCCGGTGGTGGACGCCTCACCGACCCCCGAGCCCGACACCGCGCACGGGAGCGGGAACGGGAGCGGGGACGGGGACGGGCACCCCGGCCGTGCCGAGAGCTGGCGCGAGGACCTGCGCGAGGCCTGGGCCCGGGCCGCCGTCCGCCAGCAGGACGCCGGCTGGGCGCGGGTGCTGCTCGGGCCCGCACCACGCCGCGCCGGGGCGAGCGGCACCGCCGGGATGACCGGCACCGCCGGGGCGTCGGCCAAGCTGCTCGCCGTGCTGCCGGCGGCCGAGCGGGCCGGCTGGGTGGCCTCGTTCCTGCGCAGCCACGGCCTGAGCGACGCGTTCCAGCTGCTCAGTGCGTGCGCCACGCCGTGGACGCCGCCGCTCTCCACGGCGGTGGTCGCCGCGCTGGAGCGGGCCGCCTCCTCGGGGGCGTACCCGTGGAGCCACAGCGGGGTGCTGGGCCTGACCGAGCGCTCGCTCTCGCCGGGCACGGCACCCGCCGTCGAGGCGCTCGCGGCGGACGCGGCCCCGGACACCGCGTGGGCGGAGACCTTCGGACGGCTGGCCGGGACGCTGCGCTTCCGCGCCGCGATGCTCGCCGAACTGGCCGAAGCCGTCGCACCCACCAGCTCTACCGGCTGAAACGCTGCGGGCCCGTCCCTCCCGAGGAGGAACGGGCCCGCAGCGCCAGGACCTGTCCGGCCCTACCGGCGTCAGCTCGCGGTGCGCAGGTTGGCCTCGACCCAGGCCACCACGTCGCGGGTCGGCGTGCCCGGCGTGAAGATGTCGGCGACACCCAGCGCCTTCAGCTCGGCGATGTCCGCCTCCGGGATGATCCCGCCGCAGAACACCTTGATGTCGGCCGCGTCGCGCTCCTTGAGCAGCTCTATCACCCGCGCGCAGAGCGTCATGTGCGCGCCGGAGAGGATCGACAGGCCGATGCCGTCGGCGTCCTCCTGGATCGCGGTGTCCACCACCTGCTCCGGCGTCTGGTGCAGGCCGGTGTAGATCACCTCCATGCCGGCATCGCGCAGGGCGCGCGCGATGACCTTGGCGCCACGGTCGTGGCCGTCGAGCCCCGGCTTCGCGACCACGACCCGGATCGGGCCAGACACACCCATCACTGCCTCCACGTTAACCAGCAATAACAGACCTGAGGGGAGGTTAGCGCTCCTCGGGCCCGGCCATCGGTGCCGGGCCCGAGAGGAGGGGAAAATCACAGGCCGGACGGCCCGCCGCCCGCGCCCGAGAGCCCTGGGCCCGACCTCAGAGCTTCTCGACGGGTGCGTAGCGCAGCAGCAGCACCTTGCGGCCCGAGGAGCCGAAGTCGATGGTCGCCTTCGCCTTGTCCCCGAAGCCCTCCACACCCGCCACCGTGCCGAGGCCGAAGGTGTCGTGGCTGACCCGGTCGCCGACCGCCAGCGCGACCACCTCGCGCTCGGTCACCTTGCGCGCCGACTTGCCCCAGCCCGCCTTCGGCGAGGCCGAACCGCCGCCGGATCCGTAGCCCGAGCCCGAACCCGAACCCGAGCCCGAGCCCGAGCCCGACGAGGAGAACGACCCCGACGAGCCCGAGCCGCGCGAGCCGCCCATCGCGAGCCCGCGCGCGGGCGGCACGGCCGCCGCGCCGGTGCGCTTCCACTCCACGAGCTCGACCGGGATCTCGTCCAGGAACCGGGAGGCCGGGTTGTACGCCGGCTGCCCCCAGGCGCTGCGCAGCACGCTGCGGGTCAGGTAGAGCCGCTCGCGGGCCCGGGTCAGGCCGACGTAGGCGAGCCGGCGCTCCTCCTCCAGCTCCTTGACCTGGCTGAGCGCCCGCATGTGCGGGAAGATCCCGTCCTCCATGCCGGTCAGGAAGACCACCGGGAACTCCAGGCCCTTGGCCGTGTGCAGCGTCATCATCGTGATGACGCCCTGGCCCTCCTCGTCGTCCGGGATCTGGTCGGAGTCCGCGACCAGCGCGACCCGCTCCAGGAAGTCGGGCAGCGAGCCGACCGGCGGCGCGCCGTCCTCGCCGGCGTCCGGCCGCTCGCCCGGGTCCTGCTCGTACTCCAGGGCCACCGAGGCGAGCTCCTGCAGGTTCTCCACCCGGGTCTCGTCCTGCGGATCGGTCGAGGCCTGCAGCTCGGCCAGGTAGCCGGTCTCCTCAAGCACGGCCTCCAGGATCGCGGCCGGGCCGGCGCCCGAGTCGACGACCTCGCGCAGCCCGGCCAGCAGCGCGTTGAACTTCTTCACCGCGTTGGCCGAGCGCGCGGCCATCCCGTACGCCTCGTCGACCCGCAGCAGCGCCTGGGCGAACGAGATCCGCTCGCGGGACGCGAGCGCCTCGATCATCGCCTCCGCGCGGTCCCCGATGCCGCGCTTGGGCACGTTCAGGATCCGGCGCAGCGGCACGGTGTCCTCGGGGTTGGAGAGCACCCGCAGGTAGGCCAGGATGTCCCGGACCTCCCGGCGCTCGTAGAAGCGCACCCCGCCGACCACCTTGTACGGCAGGCCGACCCGGATGAACACCTCCTCGAAGACCCGGGACTGGGCGTTCGTGCGGTAGAAGATCGCCACGTCGCCGGGGCGCGCGTCGCCCGCGTCGGTCAGCCGGTCGATCTCGTCGGCGATGAACTGCGCCTCGCCGTGCTCGTCGTCGGCGACGTAGCCGACCACCTTCTCGCCGTGCTCCCCGGCCGTCCAGAGCTTCTTCTCGCGGCGGCTGGTGTTGCGCTCGATGACCGCGTTGGCGGCGCTCAGGATGGTCTGGGTGGAGCGGTAGTTCTGCTCCAGCAGGATCGTGACGGCGTTCGGGTAGTCCTCCTCGAACTGGAGGATGTTGCGGATCGTCGCACCGCGGAACGCGTAGATCGACTGGTCGGCGTCACCGACCACGCAGAGCTCGGCGGGCGGCACCTCGGCAAGGCCGGCCGCGGCCGGGTTGACGAAGTCGCCGTCCACCGTGCGCTTGGGCGCCGAGCCCGCCGCGCCGCCGGACAGCTCGCGGACCAGCATGTACTGCGCGTGGTTGGTGTCCTGGTACTCGTCCACCAGGATGTGCCGGAACCGCCGCCGGTAGTGCTCGGCCGCGTCCGGGAAGGCCTGCAGCAGGTTGACGGTGGTCATGATGATGTCGTCGAAGTCCAGCGCGTTGGCCTCGCGCAGCCGGGCCTGGTAGAGCGCGTACGCCTCGGCCAGCTTGCGTTCCATCGGGTTGGAGGCCTGGGCCGCGTAGGTCTCCTCGTCGATCAGCTCGTTCTTGAGGTTGGAGACCTTGGCGGTGAAGGACTTCGGCGGGAACTGCTTCGGGTCCAGGTCGAGGTCGCGGCAGACCAGGCCCATCAGGCGCTGCGAGTCCGCCGAGTCGTAGATCGAGAAGCTGGACGTGAAGCCGAGCCGCTTGCTCTCCCGGCGCAGGATCCGCACGCAGGCGCTGTGGAAGGTGGACACCCACATCGCCCGAGCACGCGGCCCGACCAGCTGCTCGACGCGCTCGCGCATCTCGCCGGCCGCCTTGTTGGTGAAGGTGATCGCCAGGATCTCGCCCGGCTGCACACCGCGCGCGCCGAGCAGGTAGGCGATCCGGTGGGTCAGCACCCGGGTCTTGCCGGAGCCGGCGCCGGCCACGATGAGCAGCGGCGAGCCCGCGTGCAGCACGGCCTCGCGCTGCGGGTCGTTCATCCCCTCCAGCAGCTGCGCCGGGTCCACCACGGTGCGGTGCGCGCCGTTGCGGTGGTAGGCGTCGCGGGCGGCCTGGGCGGCGTAGTCGGTCTGGAAGAGGTCCGCCGGGATCTCTTCCTCGTAGCCGCCGTCGTAGCCGCCCTCGTCGTAGCCGGAGTAGTCCTCCGGCGGAGGCTCCTCGGCGAAGTCGACGGTGGCGGCGGCATCGGCGGGCGTCGGCTTCGACTTCGGCGGCAGGGGCTCGAAGCCGGGCAGCGGGAGGTCGTCAAAGAGGCTACTCATGGCCCTCCGAGTCTATGACCCGACGGTGACAGAACCGGGCGGCCCGGAAAACCGGCGCCTCTCACGCACCGGAGGCAAGCCCTAGGGCGCGTTCGGATAGATCAGCGCGATGTAGCCGCCGTAGACCGCGGAGAACAGCGCCCCGCAGCCCAGGATCAGCACCAGCGTGGCCCGGCTGCGCAGCCGGGTCAGGCCCATCGCGATCGGGATCAGCAGGCCGAAGGCCGGCAGCAGGAACCGCGCCCGGCAGTTGAAGTACGCGGCGTCGCCGATCGCGAGCACCAGTATCCCGAGGCTGAACAGGACCAGCGGCAGCGGCTGGCGCTGGATCACCGAGACGCCGAGCAGCACCAGACTGCCCAGCAGCACTATGGCCACCACCACGTCGGCCAGCCAGACGGTGCCACTGTTGCTGACCATCGCCGTGAACGAGCTGAGCGTGTTGCGCCCGAAGTCGAACTTGGAGTCCCAGGCTTCCTGGATCTTGAAGTAGGCGTCCCAGTGCCCCTTCTGCAGGCCGACCCAGCCGATGTAGCCGACGAAGCCGAGCGGGGAGATCAGCCCGCCGAGGACCGGGCGCCACCAACTCGGCCGCCGCTGGTCACGCTCCGTACCGCCGTCACCGCCCGTACCGCCCGCATCGCCCTCGCGCGAGGCGCTCCGCCCACGCCGGTCGCGCCAGCGCTCGACCAGGTCCCAGGCCGCCGACACCATGACGGTCATCGCCACCGCGCTGCCGGTGGGCCGGGTCAGCCCGGCCAGCACCGACAGCGTGCCCGCCCAGAGCCAGCGCCGGGCCAGCAGCGCGTACACCGCCCAGGCGGCGAACGCGGTGAACAGCGACTCCGAGTAGGCCATGCTCTCGACCACGGCGACCGGCATCATGCCCCAGAGCACCGCCGCGATCACCCCGGTCCGGGGCTTGTGGATCCTGGCGACCACCGCGAAGACGGCCCAGGCGGCCGCCAGTGAGGCGCCCCAGGCGACCAGCAGCGCCGCGTCGTTCACCTTCACCGGCAGGACCCACCAGACGATCCGGGTGAGCACCGGGTACGCGGGGAAGAAGGCGTACATCTCGTACGCGCCGTGCGGCCCGGGGATCGGCGCGACCCCGGCATAGGTGTGCACGGCGACCAGCTGGTAGAGCCGGGCGTCCCAGAGCACGCTGAGCCGGTTCAGTCCCCGCTCGTGCAACTGGTGCGCCCATATCACCACGGCCAGCACCCCCAGTGCGCGGACCGCCGTGTAGGCCAGCAGCGCCGGCAGCGCGCGGCGGACCGAGGCGGTGCAGCGGGCGGGCAGGCCACGCCACCGGCCGGGTCTGGGAGGGTCACCAGGGGCTTCGCCGGCGCCCCCCGGCACCCGGCCCGCCAAGCTCGTCAGTCCCGTTGACACTCGTCCCCCGCATGTCGGTCAGTGGCACCCAGCGCACCTCAGCTGAGCTGTCGGTGCGTCAGATTGTGCACCACCCGACCCCGCGGGCGCCAAAGGATCTAGTCCTGCGGCGAATTGTGTCTACCCGTTGGCCGCCGGCTTGCGCTCCAGCAGCATGACGGTCAGCCCCTGCACGTGCTGGACGCCCTTGTTGTCGAACTGCGCGTTCAGCATCTTGACCTCGGGCTGCGGCAGGTCCTTGAACGGGTTGTCGGGCGAGCCGTAGCTGACCAGCCAGAGCCGGTTGACGCCGGCGGCGCAGCCGGACGGGTCCGAGCACTCGTCCGCGAACAGGTCGTCCTTGGCGACGGCCGTCTTCTGCACGAAGACGTCCTTCGGGTGGACCTTCTTCGGCAGGTAGTAGTCCATGGCGTAGTCGAGCATCATGTACGACGCGTCGCCGCGCACCGGCACGATGCCGTCGCCGGGCTGGTAGCCCTTCGCGACGATCGCGGCCGCGCCCTTCTCGTCCGACCACTCGTGCGAGGTCCTGGTCCGGATGCCCTGCTGGTCCTGCAGGCCGAGCCAGGCGGTGCCGATCAGGCCGATCGCGATCAGCACCCGCGGCCGCAGCGCGGTGAGGCCGGCGCCGGCGAGCACGGCCCAGGCGGGCAGCGTGAAGAGCAGGTAGCGGTCCAGGAAGTACGAGGTCTGCCCCTGCGAGACCTCCCAGATCAGCACCACCGGCACCGCGGCCACCAGGCCGATCTCGACGGCCGGCCGGCGGCCCTTGGGCCAGGCCGCGGGCAGCGCGCACAGGCAGAGCATGCAGCCGCTGATCAGCGCGGAGCCGAACATGCCGTGCCAGGTGTTGACGAAGTCCTGCAGGTTCGGCGAGTGCAGCCAGGAGATCTGCCGCCCCACCTGCTTGTGACCGAGCAGGGCCACCGGGATCACCGGCGCCAGCGCGACCAGCACCGCGGCCGGGAACCCGATCAGCAGCGCGTGCCGGCGCTCGCGCCACCAGCGCATCAGCACCACCACGGCGTGCGGCGCCAGCACGGTCAGCGCGACCATGTGGAACAGGCCCACGGCCGCGACGGCCACCGAGTACGGCAGCCAGCGCAGCACGGTGGGCCGCTCCAGCGCACGCAGCAGCAGCCAGGTGGCGGCCGAGACCGCCATCACGGCGAACGCGTAGGACCGGGCCTCCTGGGCGAACCGCGAGACGCTCGGGAAGACCGCGAACAGCAGCCCGGCGAAGAGCGCCGGCCAGGTCCCGAAGAGCTTGCGCCCGGCCAGCACCACGAAGACCGCGGCCGCCGTCATCGCCAGCGCGGACGGCAGCCGGAAGACCGTCGGCGAGTCGCCGAAGGCCGAGATCCAGAAGTGCATCAGCAGGTAGTACGTGCCGGAGACGGCATCGACGTGCTGCAGCATGCTGAACAGCTCGCCGGTGCTGCGGCTCGCCGCGCTCCAGGTGGCCAGCTCGTCCCGCCAGAGCTCGGGGCGCCAGCTGCCCCTGATCCCGAGGGCGAGCGTCAGCAGCGCCGGCCAGAGCCAGACGGTCCGGCTGACGAATGCCAGGCCGCGTTCGGCGGCAGCCGGGCCACCGGCACCGTTCCCTACGGCCCCGGCCGGGTCCTCGTGCTGAACAGCGTCTGCGACGCGCGCGGTCATGGCTGAACTCTCTCCGGTCACTGGCTCGGGATTCGCCGACGGTCCGGGACCGCTGGTCGGGCGGACGACAACGGCGCCGGGCCGGTCCCGCCGGGTCGAAAACCCGAGGATACCGACCCGGCGCCGTGGTTCAGCGCTTGGCCTCGGACTTCGCCGCGGACCGCTCGGACCGCAGCTCGGGCTCGCTGAACTTGCGGATCTCCTGGAAGGAGCTGTCCAGCTTGCGCTTGAGCACCGGCGCCAGCGGGCGCTCGACCAGGCGGTGCACCAGCCAGGCGGCCAGCAGCATGATCCCCAGCGTGAGGAAGAGCGTCGGGTACGGCGCCATGTGCGGGCGGAAGCGCGTGATCAGCTGGAAGCCGATCTCCTGGTGCAGCAGGTACAGCGGGTAGGTGAGCGAACCGGCGACGGTCAGCCACTTCCACTGCATCCAGTTGAACGCACCGAGCGCGGCGGCGGTCACCACGATGAAGCAGAGCGTGCTGAGGATGACGATGTACGTCCACTTGATGTGGTGCCGGGTGCCGTACTCGTAGCCGCCGATCACGCCGCGGATCTGGTCCTGGGCGATCAGCCAGCAGAAGATCAGCATGGCCCACAGCATCAGGTTGGCCTTGTAGCGGTACATCAGGTAGATGACCATGCCGGCGATGAAGTACCAGGCGTAGGTGGGCTGCACGATCGTGTCCAGCAGCGCGAAGTTCGACGGGCCGGAGATCAGCGCGAGGAACGCCCAGATACCGCAGAAGGCCAGCACGCGACGGTAGGTCAGGCCCCAGAGCAGCAGGACACCGAAGAGCACGTAGAAGCGCATCTCGGCCCAGAGCGTCCAGTACACCGGGTCGAGGTCGGAGACCCCGAGCGGCGTGTTCATCATGCTCAGGTTCGTCAGGATCCGGCTGATCGTCGGCGAGCTGGTGTCGTCGCCCCAGATCTTCGGGACGATCTCCAGCACCGTCGCGGTGATCAGCGCGCAGACCCAGTAGGCCGGGAAGAGCCGGGTGATGCGGGAGGTGACGAAGTCACCGACCGAGCGGCCCCAGCAGGACATGCAGATGACGAAGCCGCTGATGATGAAGAACAGCTCCACCCCGATCCAGCTGTAGGCGCCGATCAGGTGACCGAACGGCATCAGCTTGCTCGGCAGGCCGTGCCAGACGTCCGGGAAGCGCTCGACTCCGAGCCAGTGCCAGCCGAGGACACCGAGGGCCGCGATGAGGCGAAGGCCGTCGAGAACGTACAGCCGGGGGCGCTTACCGCTCTGCGGGGCTCCCTTCTCGGCCGGAGAAGCAGCGCCGTCCACGGACGGCGGCATGACGGTGGAGGTCATCAGGAAGCTCTCGACGAGGAACGGGGGGTGCGGGGCATCGCCCACTCCGCCACACCGGGGCCAGGGCAAAGATCGAAGGTGGGCAGACAGCAGGCGAGGCTACCCAGCCGTCGCAAGTATAGGCAAGGCAGACTCCGCCCCGTCAGCGCAAGCCGACACACCAACTGTTCCCGAACAACTCGCGACCCTCACTGACCGTCAGCACACTGAGCAGCCGCCTTTTCCTAGACACACAGTTCTCGATATGCTTCCCACATTTCGAACACACCTGCGCCGCCAGACGGTGCAGTGCGGGCGGTCGCCACGCAGGTCGAGCGTACCGGCGCGATGACGACAGAGCCGCGCCCGATGACCTCAACTGAAGGACGATGATGCGGACCGTCTCGACGGACAGAAAGGGCCTGCGCGTAACCTCACAGTTCAATGCGCAGGTGGGGGGGCTGGTCGAGTGGCTGAGAGGCCCCGCTTCCATACCGCTGATGCTCATGACGGTGGCGCTGCTGGCCGCCCGTCTGTACCAGGTTCGCCACAACGGAAACCTGAACCTGGACAACCACTGGGTCACTGACGCCGCCCGCACCTATGTCAAGGGCGGCGCGCCCTACGACGAGAAGCGCTTCCTCTACCTGCCGGCCGCCGTGCTGATCGGGCTGCCGCAGGCCTGGTTCTCGGACGACGCGCTGAGCTGGATCATCCCGCTGCTCGGCATGGCCTTCGTCATCGGCGGCTTCATCGTCGCACTGCGGATCTTCGGCATCTCGGCCCGCAGCCGGCTCGCCTTCCTGATCCCCGCCGCCATGGTCATCTGGTACCCGTTCGCCAACGTGGTCACGATCGGCAACTGGACCTCGGGGTACGTCCTGGTCCTGCCGATCGTCCTGCTGCTGGCGCTGAAGGAGCGCTGGCTCTGGGCCGCCGCCGTGTTCGGCGTCGCGATCGCGTTCAAGCCGATCCTGGCACCGGTCGTGCTGCTGTTCCTGCTCGCCCGCAAGTACAAGGCCTTCGCGCTCGCCATCGCGCTGCCGACCGTGATCTCGCTCGGCTCCGCCGCGCTGATGCCCAAGCCGGGCCTGTTCATCACCAAGACCCTGCCGTACCTGCTGGGCGGCCAGGGCGGCTTCGCGGCCCCGTACGACTCCTCGGTGTCGAACATCCTCGAACGCAACGTGATGGGGCACACCCCCGCCGTGGCGATCGGCTACACCATGGGCCTCGTGGTCCTGGTCGGCGCCTGGCGGCGCTGGCAGAACGGCGGCGAGCAGCGGCTGCGCGTGGTCGAGACCGCCTGCATGCTGCAGGTGACCGCGTTCCTCGTCACCACGCCGTCCTTCGACCACTACACGCTGATCATCGTGCTGCCGCTGATCGCCGGCGTCGTGATCCCGGGCGCCGCGTCCCGCTCGCCGTGGTTCTGGGCGGCCATGCTGCCGCTCTACCCGGCTCTGGAGACGCCCTTCTGGCCCGAGTTCGTCATGCCGTACCGCACCATGGTCCTCAACGTGATCGTGGCCGGCGTGCTGGTCGCCCGGGCGTACTTCCCCCGCCTCGCCGGCTACCAGACGCCCGCGGGCACCGGTTCGACGCAGGTCGCCTCCGACACCTCCTCCGAGGACGCCGAGCAGGAGCTGTCCCCCGCCTACAGCGGCTGACGCACCGGCAGCAGAGCAACAGCGGGCCCCCTGGCGCACCTCACGCCAGGGGGCCCGCTTGCGTCCGGCAGCCCGGTCAGACCAGCCGGCGCGCCGTCGCCCAGCGGGTCAGCTCGTGACGGTTGCTCAGCTGCAGCTTGCGCAGCACCGCCGAGACGTGGCTCTCCACCGTCTTGACCGAGATGAACAGCTGCTTGGCGATCTCCTTGTACGCGTAGCCGCGGGCGATCAGCCGCAGCACCTCGCGCTCGCGCTGGGTGAGGCGGTCGAGGTCCTCGTCCACCGGCGGGGTGTCGGTGGCGGCGAAGGCGTCCAGTACGAAGCCGGCCAGCCGGGGCGAGAAGACCGCGTCACCGTCGGAGATCCGGAAGATCGCGTTGACCAGGTCGGTACCGGTGATGGTCTTGGTGACGTAGCCGCGCGCGCCACCGCGGATCACGCCGATCACGTCCTCGGCCGCGTCGGAGACCGAGAGCGCGAGGAACTTCACGCCGCCGGGCTCGCCCATCACACCGGCCGAGCGGCGCAGCACCTCGACGCCGCCGCCACCGGGCAGGTGGACGTCGAGCAGCACCACGTCGGGGCGGGTCTCGGCGACCACCCTGACGGCGGACTCCACGTCGTCGGCCTCGCCGACCACGTCGATGCCGGTGGCCTCGGTGCGGCCGATCTCTGCCCGGACGCCGGTGCGGAACATCCGGTGGTCGTCGACCAGCACGACCCGCGCCACCCTCTCGGGCCCACCCTGCGCGGTTTCGGGCGCAACAGCGTCAGTCATCAGCAGCTCTCTCCATCTCAAGCTCGACCTCGGTGCCGCCGTCCGGCGCCGGGCGCACGCGTGCGGTGCCCCCGTGGCGCTTCATCCGGCCGATGATCGACTCCCGTACGCCCATCCGGTCCTCCGGCACGGTGTCCGGATCGAAGCCGGGTCCATGATCGCGCACGAACACCGACACCGTCCTCCCCTCCACCTCGGCGTAGACCTGCACCGGTCCTCCGCCACCGTACTTGGCGGCGTTCACCATCGCCTCACGCGCGGCCTGCATCTGCGCCGCAATACCCTCGTCCATCGGGCAGTCGCCGACGCAGACCAGCTCGACCGGGACGCCGTGCCGGTCCTCGACCTCGGCGACCACCTCGCGCAGCCGCTCCGCCAGCGTGTCGGGGGCCGCCTCGGCCGCCGCCTCGGGGCGGTAGAGCCAGAGCCGCAGCTCGCGCTCCTGGGCGCGGGCGAGGCGCTGCACCTCCTTGGGGTCCTCGGACCGGCGCTGGATCAGGGTGAGCGTGTGCAGCACCGAGTCGTGGATGTGCGCGGCGATCTCGGCCCGCTCCTGGGCCCGGATCCGGGCGGTCCGCTCGGCGCCCAGGTCCTGCCACATCCGCAGCGCGTACGGTCCGGTCAGCACGAGCACGCCGGCCAGCACGGCGACCGAGGCCTCCAGCACCGAGGCGAGCGTGCTGCCGGCGCCCTGCAGGATCAGGAACCCGACGATGCCCGCACTGACCAGCAGCACACCGGTGCCGACCCGGACCACGGCGCTGCGCCGCTTGCCGCCGCCCTCCAGGCCGAACCAGCGCTGCCAGCGCGAGTCGTCCGCCTGCCGCCAGACCAGCGCGACGCCGACCCCGATCGCCAGCAGCGGCCAGGCGTACGGCTTCGAGGACTGGATGCCGAGCGCGTTCAGCAGCGCCATCACGCCGACCACCAGCATCAGCAGCGCGGCCAGCTGGCCCAGGTTCTGCCGGCTCGCGGCCGCCGGGGTCCCGGTGGCGTCGCCGGCCGACTGCGCGGGGACGATCGGCTCGCCCTGGAAGGTGCCCTGCAGCACGTCCCGCAGCCGGCCGAGCCGGCCGCGCCGGGCCTTGAGCAGCGGATCGGGGACGGCACCCGAGTCGGCCGGCACGAAGGCGCCGTTCGCCCAGATGTAACCGCCCCCCGCGCCGCCACCGGGACCGCCGCCCGGGGCCGGTTCGCCGATCCCGATCGGCACCACGAACCAGAACGCCGCGTACAGCAGCACCCCGATCCCGTTCGCGAAGAAGAGCAGCACGAAGGCCGCCCGCACCCAGGCCACCGGCAGCCCGAGGTGCACCGCCAGACCGTGCGCGACACCGCCGAGCATCCGCGAGTGCGGGCTGCGGTAGAGCTTGCGGTACGGCTGCCGGGCGCCGGGCGGGCTCGGCTCGGCGCCGCCGGCCGGCGGGGTGTCGGGGGCGGTGTTGCCAAGCTGCGGATCGGTACCTGGGGCTGCCACGCCACCGATGGTCACACGCGGGCGGGCGCGGGCGCATCAGGGTTCGGCCCCTAATGCCTGCCCGGCGGCCGGTGGTCATGGTGAAGATCGTCGCGACACCCTCAGGGAAATCACCCTGAGTGTCGATCTGCTGACTCAGAGCCAGTACGACTTATGCTCGCATGACTTCTGACGGATTGTCATATTTCCAGAGGAGTCACCGTGAAGCACGGACGCATCGCGGCCGCCCTGGCCGTTCTGCTCAGTCTGACGGTCGGCGCGGTCCTGGCCCCCACCGTCTCGGCCACCGCCGCCGACACCACCACCGTCGCCGACACCGCCACCAGCGCGGCCACTCCCCCGCCGGCGGGCCCGCCGATGCTGCAGATCATGCCGCTCGGCGATTCGATCACCGCCGGCGACGGCAGCAGCACCGGCTGCGGCTACCGCCTGCCGCTCTGGCGCCTGATCGCCGGTCAGCACCGGTACGCCGCCAACTTCGTCGGCTCGCAGAGCAACCGCGCCTGCCCGGCCCCGCACCACGAGGGCCACAGCGGCTGGAAGATCAACGACATCAGCGGCCAGGTCGACGGCTGGCTCAAGCAGTCGCGGCCGGACATCGTGCTGCTGCACATCGGCATCAACGACCTGCGGGCCGGCGTCACGCCGACCGATGCGGCCGGCCGCCTGAAGCACCTGGCGGACCAGATCTTCGCCGACCGGCCGGGCGTCACGGTGATCCTCCAGGGGCTGATCCCGACCACCGTCGACATCGGCGGCTCCGGCGCCGCGACGCTGCCCGGCCTGGTGAAGCGGTTCAACGACCGGGCCCGGTCGCTCGAAGCGGACGAGCAGGAGGCCGGCCACCGGCTCGGCTACCTCGACGCGCCGGCGCTGGCCCCGACCGAGTTCGCCGACGGCCTGCACCCCGACGACGCCGGGTACGAGCGGATGGCCCAGGTCTACTTCGACGGGCTCGACCTGGCCATCCAGGCCGGCTGGTTCCGTGCCGTGCCGCGGCTCGCCCCGGTCGTCGCCGCGCCGGTCCCCGCCGGGCCGATCGTCGCCGCACCGGTCGTCGCCGCGCCCGTCGACCGCGGCGGCCGCGCGCGCCCCTGAGCCCGTCTCAGGGTCAGATCAGGGTCCGAACCGGGCCGCCCCCGCTCCCGCACACCGCCGCCGCCCCGAAGAATGGAGGCATGACCGACGAGCAGAGCGAGGCGCCGGAGCGAGGCGCCCAGGAGCAGACCGGCGGCCGGCCACCACTGACCCGGTCCGAACAGCACCGCGTGGTGGCCGGCGTCTGCGGCGGCCTCGGGCGGCACCTGGACATCGACCCGGTGGTCTTCCGGGTGGTGACCGCGGTGCTCTGCCTGACCGGCGGCCTGGGGCTCTTCATCTACGGGCTGGCCTGGCTGATCGTGCCGACCGAGGTGCCGGACGGCAAGCACGGGCGGACCGAGCTCCAGCGGGTGCTGACCGGGCGGGTGGACGGGCAGTCGATAGGAGCCGTGCTGTTGACCGTGATCGGCACCGGCGTCTTCTTCTCCTGGATGGGCAGCGGCGACTCGCTGCTCCCGCTGTTGCTGCTCGGCGCGATGATCTTCTTCGCGGTCCGGCACGACCCGGAGCGGCTGCGCCGGGCCCGCGGGCTCGGCACCCCGCCGCGCCCCGGCGGGCCGTACGACCGGCCGACCACCACCCCGGCCGGCGGCCTGACCGCCGAGGGCCCGTCCCCGATGGCGGACTGGCAGACCTGGCGAGCCGACTTCCACGCCGAGTGGACGGCCCGCAAGGCCGAGCTGCACGAGCAGGTGAACCTCGCCAAGGAGGCGATCGCCAAGGAGACCTCCTCCTGGGCCACCGGCGCCACCCGGCCGGACGCCGAACGGACGCCGACCGACCGCGTGCGCACCGACGAGGTGCCGACCGACAGCGCGGCGGCCGACCCGGCGCAGGCCGACGCGCCGCCCGCAGGACCCTCGCCCGCAGGCCCGCAGGGCCGCAGCGGCTACCTCTGGGATCCGCGCCACCCCGAGCGCAACCCGTACGGCGCCGGCTTCGCCACCCCGCCGCCCGGCGCCCCCGCGCAGGCCTGGTGGCAGCGGACCGACCTGCCGGCCGGCGACCCGCTGCGCAAGTCGGGACCGCAGCGCACCGCGCCGCCGCCGGTCCGCCGCGAGCGCCGCCCGCACTCGGCGCTGGCCCCGATCGGACTGGTGCTCTCGGTCGGCGCCGCCTGGGCGGTCTGGTCCACCAACCGCCACCTCGCCACCACGACGCTGATCTCCACCGTGCTGGCCACCTGCCTGCTCGGCCTGGGCCTGACCATGCTGCTGGGCGCGAAGGTCGGCCGGGCCCGGGTGCTCGCCGTCCCCGCGCTGCTGCTCACCCTGACGCTGGCCGCGGTGGGCAGCGCCGGCGGCGCGGGCAGCTCGTTCGGCGACCGCAGCTGGGTCCCGGCGAACGCGGCGGCCGTGCAGCCGCACTACAACCTGGGCGCGGGCGACGTCTCGCTCGACCTGTCGGCGATCGACCCGGGCGGCGGCACGATCGACACCGCGGTGCGGGTCGGCGCGGGCGACGTGCACATCACCCTGCCGCCCGACGTGGACGTGCAGCTCACCGTCCGCTCGCTGGTCGGCAACGTCACACTGCCCGACCGGACGCTCAGCGGCGGCTTCGGTGCGCACCAGAGCGAGCAGCTCGATCCGGTCGGCGGCGCGAAGTCCAAGGGAACCATCGACCTCAGCGTGGAGGTCGGCCTCGGCGACATTCAGGTGGTGCAGGGATGAAGCGGCATCGGTTCGATCTCTTCTCGTTCATGGCCGGCGGCCTGTTCACGGTGCTCGCCGTGATCTACCTGGCCGCCTCGCTGAACGGCTTCTCGGTCAGCGGGCGGATCGTGGTGCCGGTCACCCTGATCGTGCTCGGCACCGCCGGTCTGGCCGGCGCGGTCGCCGCGATGTCCCGGCGCGGCCGGTCCTCCTCCGACGACGACCCACCGGCCTAGGAAGTCCGGTGCAGCCCTGGGACTGCACCGCCCCTAGGACTGCACCGCGCCGAGGTCGAGCCGGTCGCCGTCCTTCGTCACGGTGTACTTCGGCAGCGGTTTGACGGCGGGTCCGGTCAGCACCGCGCCGGTCGCGGCGTCGAAGGACGAGCCGTGGCACGGGCAGACCAGCTTGCCGCCACGCGGCGGGTCGACCGTGCAGCCGGCGTGCGTGCAGACCGAGGAGAGGCCGCAGTACCGGCCGGCCGCGGGCTGCACGATGTAGACGGCGTCGCCGCTGGCCGGGTCCTTGACCGTGGCCGAGCCGCCGACCGGGACGTCGGTGGCCGCGACCGAGACCGTCGATCCGCCGCCGCTCTGCGGGGCGGCGGACCCGGTCGGCGCCGGCGCGGCGGCCACCGGCTTCGGCTTGCGGCGCACGAAGGTGGCCGTCAGCGAGCCGGCCAGCAGCCCGGCGCCGCCGAGGGCGACGGCCGCGATCGAGCCGTCCAGGAAGGTCCGGCGACGGACCGCGTCCTCGTGCAGACCGCGGGCCCGGTCGCGCTCGGCGCGGCGGGCCAGGTAGCCGTCGACCGAGAGGTACGGCGTCCCGGCCAGCAGCAGCGCGGTCCAGGCCATCAGGTACGGCAGGTCGTTGCCGAGGTAGTACGGCGAGACGTTGAAACTGACGGTCAGGAAGAGGCTCAGGCTGAGCACGGCGCCGCCGAGCGCGGCCACCCGGCCCCAGAGGCCGAACAGCGTGCCGAGGCCGACCGCCAGCTCGCCGAACGCGATCAGCAGCGCGAAGAGGGTCGGCGCGTGCAGCGTGGGCTCCAGCAGGAAGCCGATCGGGCTGTGCGCCTTGGCGGCGATCGTCTGCCCGTAGAACGAGAGCGGGTCGCCCTGGCCGGCCAGGTAGTGGCTGTCGGCGAGCTTGTCCAGGCCCGCGTAGCCGAACGTCACACCGAGGAAGAGCCGCAGCGGCAGCAGCGCGTACCGGCCGGCCAGCGCCCTGCGCTCGGCCGCCCGGGCTGCCCGACCGGCCGGGCCGGGCGGTGCGGAGTGGGCCGGCTGCGGGCCGGACGGTGCACCCGGAACAGGTCCGGTCGACTCCGGGTCCTCGGCACCGACCGAGTCCCTGGTCCCCTCCATCATCCCGTCACCTTCCCGTTCGACCCGTCCGCGCGATCTGGTCCGGTCCGCATTCTGCCCGGTCCGGCAATGTTTTCGACGGTAACCCGGTCAGCGGGCGTCAGACCCGACCACACCCGCGAACCTGCCGGATCTGACGCGAACGGCCGCACCGCCACCCACGAGTACGCGGGTGGCGGTGCGGCCGTTCAAAAGCCGGAGGCCGAAGGGGAGGACTACTCCCACTCGATGGTGCCCGGGGGCTTGCTGGTGCAGTCCAGCACCACCCGGTTCACGTCCTTGACCTCGTTGGTGATCCGGGTCGAGATGCGGGCCAGCACCTCGTACGGCAGCCGCGACCAGTCCGCGGTCATGGCGTCCTCGGAGGAGACCGGGCGCAGCACGATCGGGTGGCCGTAGGTGCGGCCGTCGCCCTGCACGCCGACGCTGCGCACGTCCGCCAGCAGCACGACCGGGCACTGCCAGATCTCGCGGTCCAGGCCGGCCGCGGTCAGCTCCTCGCGGGCGATCGCGTCGGCCTCGCGCAGCAGGTCCAGGCGCTCCTTGGTGACCTCGCCGACGATCCGGATGCCCAGGCCGGGGCCGGGGAACGGCTGGCGCTGGACGATCTCCTCCGGCAGGCCGAGCTCCTGGCCGACCATCCGGACCTCGTCCTTGAACAGCTTGCGCAGCGGCTCGACCAGCGCGAACTGGAGGTCCTCCGGCAGGCCGCCGACGTTGTGGTGCGACTTGATGTTCGCGGTGCCGGTGCCGCCACCGGACTCCACCACGTCCGGGTAGAGCGTGCCCTGGACCAGGAAGTCCACCGACTCGCCGTGCGCGCCGGCCTCGGCCACGATCTCGGCCTGCGCCTGCTCGAAGACCCGGATGAACTCCCGGCCGATGATCTTGCGCTTCTCCTCCGGGTCGCTGACGCCCTTGAGCGCGGTCAGGAACCGCTCCTCGGCGTCCACGACCTTGAGCTTGACGCCGGTGGCGGCGACGAAGTCCTTCTCGACCTGCTCGGTCTCGCCCTTGCGCATCAGACCGTGGTCGACGTACACGCAGGTCAGCTTGTCGCCGATGGCCTTGGCCACCAGGGCGGCCGCGACCGCGGAGTCCACGCCGCCGGACAGGCCGCAGATCGCGCGCTTGTCGCCGACCTGCTCCTTGATCAGCGCGATCTGCTCGTCCACCACGTTGTGCGTGGTCCAGGTCGGGGCGATGCCCGCGCCGCGGTAGAGGAAGTGCTCCAGGATCTGCTGGCCGTGCGTGGAGTGCAGCACCTCGGGGTGGTACTGGACGCCGTAGAGCTTCGCCTCGTCGTTCTCGAAGGCGGCGACCGGGACCACGTCGGTGGACGCGGTCACGGTGAAGCCCGTCGGCGCGGCGGAGCAGGCGTCGCCGTGCGACATCCACACCGACTGCTCGGCCGGGGTGCCCTCGAAGAGCGTCGAACCGCTCTTGGTGACGTGCAGCGGGGTGCGGCCGTACTCACGCGCGCCGTTGTCGTCGACCGTCCCGCCGAGCGTGATCGCCATCAGCTGGAAGCCGTAGCACATGCCGAAGACCGGCACCCCGGCCTCGAAGATCGCACGGTCGAGCCGCGGTGCGCCCTCCTCGTAGACCGAGGAGGGCCCGCCGGAGAGGATGATCGCCTTCGGGTTCTTGGCGAGCATCTCGGCGACCGGCATGGTGCTCGGCACGATCTCGCTGTAGACCCTGGCCTCACGCACCCGGCGGGCGATGAGCTGGGCGTACTGAGCGCCGAAGTCGACCACCAGAACGGTGTCGACAGGCGCTGCGGACTGGTCGGGGGTAGCAGAGGACACAGACGGCCTTCCGGCAGCGATGTGGGGGTGTCCCTCCTGAGTCTACCGGGCGCTGTCCGCGTGCCGAGATTCACCCGCTTGCCGCCCGGCCGTGTCCGCCCGCCGCGGCGCTCGTTTCACTGCCGGACCGCACGACCGCGCCGCACCCTCCAGGTGCGGCACAACGACCGGCGCACCGGGCCCGCGCCTCGTACGGTCCGGCAGGACCACGCGTGGAAGTACGCACAGTCCACTCGCGCGCGTGGCGCCCGGCGGCCGACTGGACGGCCGTCCGGAGCGCCGTGGGACCGCGCTCGGGTGTGATGGGCCGGCGGCAGGGGACAGCAGCCGGCCCACGACTGCGTCAGGAGGTGCGGCGGCGGCTCCCGGGGACGCCCGGGCCACCGCCGCACCGCCCGGCGCACACCCCACTCGACTACCGAACGTGACCATTGCCGACACTGGCGGGACAGGTGTGACGTCCGGGTTTCGCGACTGCTGACACGCCGTCAAGAACAGCCCGGGCGAAAATCGGAATGTGCCGAACTCGGCCGAATCGGTTGCAGAGCATGGCCTCCGTCCACCACGATGCAGGGGAGGGGGTTCACCGGGGGCCGGAACCGGCCGACGGACCGCCTGCTCTGCTGACTCCGCCCACCGGCGGTGACAGCACGTAGCTGCTCACACTCAGTGAGCGCTGGGCGCCCGGATGACGGTCCACACCACCGTCCGGCTGCCCGCGCGGCGGCGCCCGGCGGCCATGCACACCGCTGCCACGCGCCCCGGCGGCGACCAGCCGCACAGTCCGAACCGAAGCCAACCGAAGAGACGGCGCTCCTCCCCCGGCGCCGTCGCCCCAGCACCGGCGCAGCCCTGACGCCGCGTGCTGAGCGACAAAGGGCCCCGTTCCCCCGCGGGGCCCTTTGCCCTTTTCCGGCAGGATCCGGTGGGCCGACGCCTACGTGTGGGAGGGCCTAGGTGTGATCGGGCCGGCTCGCCAGTAGCTCGGCCCCGGGCAGCCGCAGCTCGGCCACCGCACCACCCGCCGGGTCGTTGCGCAGCAGCAGCCCGACGCCGATCGCCCCCGCGTGTCCCTGCGCGATGGTGAGCCCTAGCCCGTGCCCGTGCCCCCGCTCACGCGCACCGGTGCGAAAGCGCTGCGGGCCCTCCAGCAGGACGTCCGACGGGTAGCCGGGCCCGTGGTCGCGAACCGTCACGGTGCGGCCGTCCACCACCACCAGCACCGGGGGCGCGCCGTGCCGCAGCGCGTTGGCCACCAGGTTCACGAGCACCCGGTCGAGCCGGCGCGGATCCGTGGTGACCTGGGCGTCCGCCGTGATCCGCAGCTCGGCGTCGAGGCCGGACGCCCGGAGGATGCCGGCCACCAGCGCGCCGAGCGGCACGACCGAGAGCTCCGGCGTCTCGGCGCCGGCGTCCAGCCGGGAGACCTCCAGCAGGTCCTCGGTCAGCCGGCAGAGCAGCCGGACCCGGTCCTGCACCAGTTCGGTGGGCCGGCCCGGCTCCAGCAGCTCGGCGGCGGTCAGCAGACCGGTCAGCGGGGTGCGCAGCTCGTGCGCCACGTCGGCGGTGAAGCGCTGCTCGTTGGCCAGCTTGCTGCGCAGCACGGCGGACATCGAGTCGACGGCGGCGGCCAGCTCGGCCACCTCGTCGCGCGGGCGGCCGAGCGGGCCGATCCGCGCCGCCAGGTCTCCCTGGGCGATGGTCCTGGCGGTGCGGGCCGCGGTGCGCAGCCGGCTGCTGATCCGGTGCGCGGCGAAGACCCCGGCCAGCACCGTGACCAGCACCGAGAGCACCGCCGAGACCAGGATGGTGCGGTCCAGGTCGGCGATCGTCCGCTGGTCCTCGGTGTAGTCCAGCCAGACCGAGAAGAACTGCCCGTGGCCGTTGCCGGCCGCCGCCCACATCACCGGGCCGGGGTGCCGGGCGGGGCCGGGGCCGAGCATGGAGCCCTGGCGGCCCTGCTCGGCGAGCCGGCGCAGCGTGGCGGGCAGCTGCGGGTCGCCGCCGCCCGCGGTGTTCCAGCTCCCGACGTTCGACGCCGAGGAGACCTCACCGGTCGCGTTGAAGCTGTCGATCTGGGTCCTGAGCACGGCGATCGCGGCGTTGCGGGCCTGCGAGACGTGCTGGCCGACGGACGCCCGGTGGACCAGCAGGCCGAGGGTGAGCGCGAGCAGGAGGGAGACCACGGCGACCGTGGCGGCGATCTGCCGGCGCAGGTTCACCGGGCCGTGCCCGAGGGGTCCGCAGCGGAGAGGCCTGCGGCGGAGAGGCCCGCGGCGCGCGGTCGGCGCAGCTTGTAGCCGAAGCCGCGGATGGTCTCGATCCGCTCCGCGCCGATCTTCGCCCGCAGCCGCTGCACGTGCACGTCCACCACCCGGGTGTCGGCGCCCCAGGAGTAGTCCCAGACCCGTTCCAGCAGCGTCTGCCGCTCCAGCAGCACGCCGGGCGCCGCGGTGAACTCCAGCAGCAGCCGCAGCTCGGTGGGGGTGAGCAGGACCTGGCGGCCGTCGACCCGGACCTCCATCGCCTCGGTGTCCACCTCCAGGCCGTCCACCTCGCGCACGGTGCGCTGCGGCGCGGGGGCCGGCGCGGCCGTCGGCAGCGTCGTCGGCGCCGCAGCGGGCTCGCCGGGCCGGCCCGGGGCGCCGCCCGCCACGACCGACGGCGCGGCCTGCGCGGCCTGCGCGGCCTGCACGGCATGCCCACCCGAGCCGCCCTGCCCGCCGAGCCCGGTGCGGCGCAGCACGGTGCGGATCCGGGCCACCAGTACCGCCGTCTCGAACGGCTTGACCAGGTAGTCGTCCGCGCCGGCCTCCAGCCCGGAGACGACGTCGATCGGGTCGGTGCGGGCGGACATCATCAGGATCGGCAGCTGGCTCTCCTCCCGGATCCGCCGGCAGAGCCCGACCCCGTCCAGCAGCGGCAGCATCACGTCGAGCAGCAGCAGGTCGGGCCGCCCGGATCGGAAGCGCTCGAGTCCCTCCAGGCCGTCGGCGGCGGTGTCCACCGGGAACCCGTAGCGCTCCAGTGCCATCCGGGTCGCCTCCCGGATCACCTCGTCGTCCTCGACGAGCAGGATCCGCGGTACGGCGGCGGCGGTCGGCGGGGTGGTCATCAGGGCTGCTCCGTCGGACGCGACGATGGGGTGGGCATGGCCGCGGACCCCGCGGTGGCGGGGGCGGTGGGCGCGGGCGAGAACCCCGCGGACGGCACGGACACGGGCTGCCCCGTACCCACCGAGGTGGAGGGCACGGCCGAGAACCCCGCGGTGGGTGCGGCCGAGGCTACCGCGCCGGGCGCGGGCCGCCCCGCGGTGGCCGGGGCGGAGGGCGCCGGCACGGGCCGGGCGGTGGCGATCGGCCCGCCCGGTGTCCGGGTGGGCGCCGACGAGACGGACGGCCACCTGCCCGAGGACGGCGTCATCAGGCCGCCGTCCGGGCTGGCGGACGCCGACGGGGAGAGCGCCGGCAGGCAGCCCGGAGCGTCGGCGGCCGGTCCGGTCACCTTGATCTCCCGGCCCTTGAACGCCAGCCGCGCGCCGTCCCAGTGGTACGTGCTGTCGGTCTCGATCGCCGCGCCGGTCGGCTCGTGCACCACCAGGTCGAGGCCGACCGTGTCGGCGGTGAAGCCGGGCTGCACGGAGAGCGCCAGGATCGGCAGTAGCTTGCCGTCCTGGAGCCGGTAGGCGTGCAGGAACGCCTGCCGGTCGTCCGTCAGTACGGCGGTGAGCAGCTCGGCGTGGCCGTCACCGATGAGGTCCCGGTACTGCGCGGGCAGCACCTGACAGCCGTGGCAGCCGGCCAGCGCGCGCTGCTCGTCCGGGTGCGCGGCCGTCTCCGGGTCCTGTGCCAGCACCTTGCCGACGTCGACCTTGCTGATGTCGTCCCCGGCCACGGTGATCCCCGGCACCGGGCCCGGCGCGGCCGGCTCCCCGGTCGCCGAGGCCTGCGGCGCCGGCAGGGCGGCGGCCGGCCAGAGTGCCAGGGCGCTCGGGCGCACGGAGATCGACGGGCTCACGCCTTCGTCCCGCAGACCGCCCGACGCCCCGCACCCGGCCAGCGCGAACACCGCCGGCAGTGCCAGTACCGCGACCAGAACCCGGCCTAGCCACGCACGCACGGGGACCGCCTCTCTCGATTCGAACACCCGGTCACCTGCAACACGGCCCCGGCGGGGTCATCGGTTGCAGCGGGCGGGCCGCCATCGCGCGGGTCAGGACACCAGGTCGGCCAGCACGATGATGTTGTCGGTGTAGTGCCCGTCCTTCGCCAGCACTCCGCCACAGGTGATCAGGCGCAGCTGCGGGGTCGGGGTGTCCCCGTAGACCATGGCGGTCGGGAAGGCGTTCTTCGCCGCCTGGTGGAGTTCGCGGACCTGGTACGCCACCGTGCTGCCGTCGGTGCGGCGGATCTCGATCCGGTCGCCGGGGCGCAGCTGCGGCAGGCGGCTGAAGACCGCCGGCCCCTTGGTGGTGTCGAGGTGACCGAGCAGGACGGCCGGCCCGACCTGGCCGGGCGCCGGGCCCTTGCTGTACCAGTCGACCTGGTCGGGACGGTCCATCGGCGGGACCCCCACGGAGTCGTCCGGGTTCAGGCCGCCGGCGGCGACCGGGGCGTCCACCCCGATCCGCGGGATCAGCAGCCGCTCGGGCGGAGCGACCGGCGGCGCGGCGGGCGCCGACGCTGCCGACCCGGGCGCGGACGGCGACGGCGACGGCGTGGCCGCGCCTGCCGGGGACCCGGCGGCCGGGTCGGCCGGCGCCGCCGCCGTGCTGATCCGCACCGCAGGCGGCGAGGCGTGCGGCGTGGCGAGCAGCGCCACGCCGAGCAGCAGTGTCAGGGAACCGCCCGCCGCGGCCGGCGCCCAGCGGGGGCGCCGGCGGTGACGGGGGCGGTCAGCCCCGCGCACCGGCACGAGTCCGGCGGCGGCGCAGCACGGCGAAGCCGAGGCCGGCCACACCCACGGCGGCCAGGCCGGAGCCCGCCAGCGTGGTGCCGGTGGAGTCACCGGTGTTGCCCTCACCGGTCTGCGCGCCACCCTTCGGGACGACCTTCACCTGGCCGCCGGCCGACGAGGTCGGGGCCGCGCTCGGGAACGCGGTCGGGGCGGCGCTCGGGGCCGAGCTCGGCTGGGCGACGGCCCGCGTGGTCGGGGTCGCGCTCACCCCGGCGGCGGCCGGCGCGGTCACAGCCGGCCTGGTCGTGGCCGGCGCGCTCGGAACCGGTGTGCTCATGGCCGTGGCCGGCCCACTCGGGCTCGCACTCGGCTGTGCCCCGGCCGGCGAGGTCGCGGCCGGCGTGACCATGACCCCGGTCGGCGCGGCCGACGGCACCGCCGACGGCGTGGCCATCGGCCCGTCGGCGAAGGCGGCCGAGGTGGAACCGACGAGCGCGGCCGCGACACCGGCGGAGACCAGCGACAGCCGAACCGCACGCCGCAGCGCGACGGCACCCGAACGCGGGACACCTGACATAGCGAAACCTCCGAGAGTCCGCCGCCCCGGCCACTGCGGCCGGGGTCGGCGGAGCCCACGCTAGGAAGCGCCCCGCGCGGTCCTCCGTCAGCCGTGTAACACCCGTCGGCCGACTCCGTAACAGTGCGTCGGCTCCCGTTCCCCTACTGCTTCGCGGGCACCACCGGCACCGGCAGCAGCAGTTCGCCGAACGCGCCCTTCGGCACCGCCGCACGCACCGGCGCGACCGCCGCCACCCGCCGGTACGCCTCGCCCTGGGCCGGGCGCCGGTCCGGCTCGCCCTTGTTCGGCCACATCGACATCGCCCGCTCGGCCTGCGCGGTGATGGTGAGCGAGGGATTCACGCCGAGGTTCGCGGAGATGGTCGAGCCGTCCACCACGCTGATCCCCGGGTACCCGTACAGCCGCTGGTACGGATCGACGACGCCGTGCTCGGGGCTGTCACCGATCGGGCACCCGCCGATGAAGTGCGCGGTCATCGGGATGTCGAAGATCTCGCCGACCGTGCTGCCGGCGAAGCCGTTGATCTCGGCGGCGAGCGCCTTCGCGCCCGCCTCGGCGGCCGGGATCCAGGTCGGGTTCGGCGCGCCGTGGCCCTGCCGGGAGGTCAGCGCGCCCTTGCCGAGGCCCTTCTGCTTGAGCGAGACGGTGATCGAGTTGTCCAGCGACTGCATCACCAGGCCGATGATGGTCCGCTCCGACCACTTCCGGTTGCTCAGCGAACGGGCGAACGTGACCGGGTGCTTGACGGCCGTCGCACCGGCCCGCAGCCAGCGCGGGCCGCTGCCGCCGCCGGGCACCTGCATGATCGACAGGAACCCCATCGCGTTGGAGCCCTTGCCGTAGCGGACCGGCTCGATGTGGGTGTTCTCGTCCGGGTGGATCGAGGAGGTGATCGCCACCCCCTTGGTGAAGTCCACCGGGGCGCCGTAGCGCCGCGGCGTGGTCTGCGCGCCCACCAGCGCCTCGGAGTTGGTCCGGGTCAGCTCGCCGAGCCGGTCCGAGATCCGCGGCAGCCGGCCCGAGTCCCGCATCCGGTGCAGCAGCGTCTGGGTGCCGTAGGTGCCGGCCGCGACGACCACCCGGGCGGCCGTCAGGGTCCGGGCCCCGGCCCGCTGGGCGGCGGCCGAGCGGGCGTTGGTGCGCTTCACGTCGACAGCGAAGCCCTGGCTGCCGTCGGCACCGCTCAGCTCCCGGATCCGGGCCACCGTGGTGAGCGGGTGGATCTCGGCGCCGTTCGCCTCGGCCAGGTACAGGTAGTTCTCGGTGAGCATGTTCTTCGCGCCGTGCCGGCAGCCCGTCATGCACTCGCCGCACTCGGTGCAGGCCTTGCGGCGCGGGCCCGCTCCGCCGAAGTACGGGTCCTCGACCTCGCTGCCGGGCGTCGTCTTCGCCGAGCCGTCGGCGTCCCGCCCGTCGCCGAAGAAGACGCCGACCGGTGCCAGGTGGAAGCTGTCGCCGACGCCCATCGTCTCGGCCGCCGCCTTGAGGTGGACGTCCGAGGGCGTGACGGTCGGGTTGGTGCGCACCCCGAGCATCCGCTGCGCCTGGTCGTAGAACGGCGCCAACTCCTCCTGCCAGTCGGTGATGTGCTGCCACTGGCGGTCCTCGAAGAACGCCTTCGGCGGCACGTACAGCGTGTTCGCGTAGTTCAGCGAACCGCCGCCGACGCCGGCCCCGCCGAGCACCAGCACGTTGGCCAGCAGGTGGATCCGCTGGATGCCGTACAGGCCGAGAGCGGGCGCCCAGAGGTAGTTCTGCACGTCCCAGGAGGTCTTCGGCAGCTCGTCCCGGGTGAACCGCCGGCCGGCCTCCAGCACCGCGACCCGGTAGCCCTTCTCGGTGAGGCGCAACGCGCTGACCGAGCCGCCGAAGCCCGAACCGACCACGATCACGTCGTAGTCGAAGCCGTGGTCGAGGTCGTGGTCGAGGTCGCCGTCGAGATCCCGGTCGTGGTCGAGGTCGTCCATCTGCTGCTCCTGGTCGGTCACTTGAACCCCAGCGACTTGAGCACCCGCAGGCCGGTGGTGAAGAACGCGGCGAACTTCTCCTCGTCCAGCCCGAACGACGGGGCGAGCGGCACCAGCCGCTGGGTCGCGATGGTCTGCGCCTCGGTGAAGCGCAGAATCCCCTCGGCACCGTGCCGCCGGCCGAGCCCGGACTCGCCCATCCCGCCCATCGGCGAGCCGACCGAGCCGTACGCGGCGGCGAACGCCTCGTTGACGTTGACGGTGCCGGTGCGCAGCCGGGCCGCGATCGCCCGTCCGCGCCGGGTGTCCCTGGTCCAGATGCTCGAATTCAGGCCGTACGGCGTCCCGTTGGCGGCGGCGACCGCCTCCTGCTCGGTGTCGAAGCGGTAGACCGAGACGACCGGGCCGAAGGTCTCCTCGCCGCAGATCGCCATCTCGGGGGTCACCCCGTCCAGGATCGTCGGCTCGTAGAAGAGCGGGCCGATCTCCGGGCGGGCCTGCCCGCCGGCCAACACCGTGGCCCCCGCCTTGACGGCCTCCTCGACGTGCCGGGTGACGGTCTCCAGCTGGCGCTCGGAGACCAGCGAGCCCATGTCGGCGCCGTAGGCCAGACCGCCGCCCAGGCGCAGCGCGCGGGTCCGCTCGGCGAACCGGCGCAGGAACTCGTCCGCCACCGAGCGGTGCACGTAGAGCCGCTCGATCGAGATGCACAGCTGCCCGGCGGACGAGAAGCAGGCCCGCACCGCACCCTCGGCGGCCCGGTCCAGGTCGGCGTCCTCGAGCACCAGCATGGCGTTCTTGCCGCCGAGTTCGAGCGAGGCGCCGACCAGCCGGGCGGCCGCCCGCTGGGCCACGTCGCGCCCGGTCCGGGTGGAGCCGGTGAACGAGACGTAGTCGGCCTGCTCGACCACCAGCGGGCCGACCACCGGGCCGTCGCCGATCACGATCTGCCACAGGTCGGCCGGCAGCCCCGCCTCGATCAGCAGCTCGCGGGCCCAGAGCGCGGTCAGCGCGGTCTGCGTGTCCGGCTTGTTGACCACCGCGTTGCCCGCCGCGAAGGCCGGCAGCGCGTCGCTGACCGACAGCTCCAACGGGTAGTTCCACGGCGAGATCTGCCCGATCACGCCCTTCGGCCGCCGCCCCTCGACGGTGTGCGTGAGGACCGGCAGCGCGCCGCCGCGGCGGCGGTCCTTCAGGTAGCCGGCCGCCGCCCGGCCGTAGTGCCGGGCTGCCAGCGCGGCGCCGAGCACCTCGTCGAAGGCGTGCAGCCGGGACTTGCCGGTCTCCGCCTGGATCAGGTCGAGCACCTCGTCCTGGCGCTTCAGCAGCAGGTCGTGGAAGCGCAGCAGCACGGCGCTGCGCCTGGACAGCGGCTCCTCGGCCCAGAGCTGCTGGGCCCGCCGGGCCAGCTCGAAGGCGCGCGCGACGTCCTCGGGCGTGGACTGCGGCAGGCCTGCCAGCTTCTCGCCGGTCAGCGGCGCGATGGTGTCTACCAGGACCGGCTCGGCGCCGGCGGTGATGCCCCGGGCGAGGCGGGCGACCAGGGACTTGGGAATCGCCGAGGCGACCGTCCGGCCGGCGCCCGGGGCCACTGGGTTGCGGCCGGTGCCGCGGCTTGCTGCCGTGATGTCCGTCATGGGCGAAGCCTAGGCTCTCGACGGCGGGCCCGGTACCCGTCGGTAACCAGAAACAGCCGCGGGCTCCGGCGCACGCGCCGGTGCGGCCGGCGGAAAGCCGACCGGGGTGCGGTCAGCCGGTCGGCGTGACGGCCGGACCGCCGGTGGCCGCGCCGCCGGGGGGCGTGGCGGACATTGCGACGGCCGGTGTGCCGGACGGCCCGGCGGCGTCGCTGCCGGACTGGGCTGCCGGCTTGAAGCCGTTGAGCACCGCGACCAGCCGCTGCTGCGTCGTCGTCCAGTCGTCCGTGGTGTCCGGGCCGGAGGCCAGGATCGCGTAGCTCGTCCCGTCCGAGTCCCGGAACTCCTCGTCGATCACCGCGCGCCTGCCCGGGTTCGGCCCGCCGACCTGGGTGTAGGTCCACACCAGCCGGGCCGCCTCGTGGCCGCGCACGGAGGTCTGGTCCAGGCTCATCCGGTGGTAGTTCGTGGAGTTCCCCTTCAGCTTCCCCTCCATGCTGAGCATGTTGTCCAACGGGGTGACCGGATCGCCGACGGTCACCGCGAACTGGAGGAAGTGCCGCTTGTTGTCCGGGCTGTAGAAGATCTGGTTGTGGTCCGTGGTGCGCTGCCAGCTGCCGCCGTCGTTCGGCAGCGGGAACCCGAAGCCCGCCGGGTCGTTCGTCCAGGTGTAGCCGTCCGGCGCGACGCCGACGGGGACCGTCGGGGCGGTGGCGATGTCGAGGCCGGTGCTGGTGGGCCCGACCGGAAGCGTCGGGGAAACCACCGGTGTGTCCTGCCGGCTGTACCTGACGGCCGCGAACGCGACGCCGGCGCCGAGCAGCGCGGCGAGCGTGCCGGCCAGCACCAGGCGCAGCCCGCGCCGGCGCCGGCCCTTCGACGTGCGGCGCGGCGCGTCCTGGGCCGGGACGGGCACGGCCCGCTGCGGCGCCTGCGGGACGATCGGGGTGGTCGCGGCGACCGGGGTGGCCGGGGTGGCCGTCGCGTACGACGGCGCCGGCTCGGCCCGGTCCTCGCTGGGCTGCCGGTCCACCACCGGGACCAGCTGGGTGGGCATCCGCTCGCTCTGCCGGGGCTGCGGCTGCTGCGGGACCATGCCGATGGTGTGGCCCGCGGTGACCTCGCGCAGCATCCGCAGCGCCTCGTCGGCGTCAGGCCGGTCGGCCGCGTCCTTGGCCAGCAGCGCGGCCAGCACCGGGCCGAGCGCGCCCGCGTTGCGCGGCTCCGGCATCGGCTCGTCGACGACGGCGGCCAGCGTGTTCAGCGGGCTGTCCCGGCGGAACGGCGACTGGCCCTCCACCGCGGCGAACAGCGTGGCACCCAGGCCCCACAGGTCGGAGGCCGGGCCGGGCCGCTCGCCCTGCGCGCGCTCGGGGGCCAGGTAGTCCGGCGAGCCGACCAGGTCGCCGGGCCGGGTCAGCTCGGAGTCGTTGCTCTCGAACTTGGCGATGCCGAAGTCCAGCAGCACGGCCCGCCCGGTGCCGTGCTCCAGCAGCACGTTGGCCGGCTTGACGTCCCGGTGCAGCACGCCGAGCTGGTGCCCGCGGTGCAGCGCGGCCAGCACCTGGGCGCCGACCTCGGCCGCCTCGCGCGGGGCCAGCGGGCCGTCCTGGGACATCACGTCGGCCAGCGAGCGGCCGTCTATCAGCTCCATCACGATCCACGGCCGGCCGTCCTGCTCCAGCACGTCGTGGATGGTGATCACGCCGGGGTGCTTGATCCGGGCGGCCGCTCTGGCCTCCTGCTTCATCCGGGACTGCAGGATCGCCAGATCCTCCTCGGGCAGGTGGTTGACGGTGAGTTCCTTGACCGCCACCTCGCGGTCCAGCATCAGGTCACGGGCCCGCCAGACGGTCCCCATGCCGCCGCGGCCCAGCCGGTCGCCCAACTCGTAGCGGTCGGCCAGCATCCGGCGCTCCGGCACCCGTGCTCCGGTCGAGGCGCCCGCCTGCTGTTCGTGTCCGCTCATGGCGACCGTTCCCCCTCTCCGGTGCACCACGCGACTGATCACCGTTCGGACAATGTTCCGGCCCCAGCCTAGGCGCCCTTCGCCGCGACGGACATCGCGCCCCGCCCACGTGACCGGGCCGTGACGTGCGCTCCGCCCGGCGTCCGGGCCGTCAGCCCACGAGCGGTCAGGACGCGCCCTAGGGCTTGTCTGACAATTCCCGCCGGGCGCGCGACGCCGGGCATCCCGCCTGGACGCACCGGCGAAGCATCCAAGTACGGCCCAGTACGAGGACGCTCCGCCGGCACGCCCAGCCGGGCGCCCAACGCCGCACGCTGATCCGACGCGAATTATCAGACAAGCCCTAGCCTGCGAAGATCACGACCGCGCCGACGGCCAGCACCATCGCCGCCAGCACCCCGCCGACGAGCAGCACCGGCAGCATCGCGGAGGGCCGCCGAGCAGCACCGGAACGCGCGTGCCGGGCGTGTTCGGCGACGACCACCGGCACCGGCGGGGCGCCCCGGCGGCGGCGCCGCAGCACCAGCGGCCAGGACGGGCGCAGCACGGGCAGCCCCGACGGCTCCACCGGCGCGGCGGGCTCCGCGTACGGCTCGGGGGCGGTCGCGAGCAGTTCGGTGAGCAGCTCCCGGATCTCCTCGAGCGTCGCCCTGGCGGCCGGGTCCGGCACCAGCAGCCGCTCGACGAGCGGTCCGAGCGGCCCGCAGTCCGCGGTGCCGAGCTGGACGGTACCGAGGCGCAGCGCGGCGAAGAGCGCAGCCGTGGAGTCCTCCGGGAACGGGCTGCGCCCGGTCAGCGCCCGGTAGAGCAGCACGCCCAGTGCCCACGCGTCGGCAGCAGCGTCGGCCGGCGTGCCAACCGGTGTGCCG
This sequence comes from Kitasatospora sp. NEAU-69, assembly GCF_057158765.1. NCBI lineage: Bacteria > Bacillati > Actinomycetota > Actinomycetes > Kitasatosporales > Streptomycetaceae > Kitasatospora > Kitasatospora sp. NEAU-69. Next base: position 187,383 of record NZ_JBWXUE010000012.1, on the reverse strand, counting down.
ACCGGCGCAGGCGCGTCCCGGGCGAGCAGTTCCGGCGCCCAGCGCCCGGCACGCGGGCCGAGCAGCCCGGCACGGGCCTGCGCCCAGCGCCGCCCGTCCGCGCCGCCGAGCGCCCGGCACAGCGCCTCCTCGGCCGCGCCGACGGCCTGGCCGCCGAGCAGCGCGGCGCCGTCCTCGCAGACCAGCACCTGCTCCACGACCACGTTCCCGTGCGTCAGGCCCGCCACGTGGACGGCGGCGAGCGCGGCGGCCAGGTCGGCGGCCAGCTCGGCCACCCGGTACGGCGGCAGCGGCCCGTCCGCGAGCAGCAGCGGCAGCGGCACCGCCACCGGGTCCTCGACGACGGCCCAGACCACGCCCTCGTCGGCGACCACGCCGAAGGACTGGCGCAGCCGCGGGTGCTCGGGCGTGCCCGCGATCACCGCGGCGACCTCGGCGAGGATCCCGCTCGGGTCCAGCCAGCGCCCGTCGGTCGCGGGATCGTCGGCGGTCAGCTCGGGCACCAGCAGCTCGGGCAGCTCGACGCCCTCCAGCAGCACCCGCGCGCCGCTGTGCCCGTCCAGCGCGACCGCCTGCGGTCCGGCGCCCGTCACGGGCTCCGGACGGTCCGTCACCTGGTACCTACCGGCCACGGTCTGGCCAGGGCCAGCTCTCATGGCCGTTCCCCTCTCGCTGCGCTCAGGGCGCGGGCTGGAAGCTGTCGAAGACGTTCGTGCGGGCCTGAACGAGCTGGTCGGTGTTCCACGCCGCGTCGGGTGCGGTCCAGTAGATCGCATAACCGTGCGTGGCGTCGGTGACGAAGCCGCGGTTCAGCGAGTGCATCTTGGTGCCGGAGCCGAAGGTCCACTCCCAGTCGGCGGCGTTGGACCACTGCCGGTAGGTGACCTGCTTGAGCTGGAGCTGCTGATAGTTGCTGAGGCCGGCGGCCACTCCCGGCTCGTGGTCCTGCCAGGCGCCGACCGCGCTCGGGCCGGGCGTGTTGGTCCAGTCGACCTGCAGCCGGACGCCGTTGCTGCCGTTGAAGACGTGGCTGCTGTCCGTGGACAACGAGGCGTCGTAGCTCAGCCACTGCGGCAACAGGAAACTGAAGCCGGACGGGTCCTTGTAGCTCTGGTACCCGGCCGGAACGCTCGGCGAGGCGGACGCACTCGCGCTCGCGCTCGCACTGGCACTCGCGCTGGCGCTCGCACTCACGCTGGCACTGGCACTGGCGCTGGCGCTCGCCGACGGGCTGCTCGCGGACGCCGAGGCAGCGGGCGAAGCCGGCGCCGCCCCCGCGCTCGCGGCCGCGCTGCTCGCCGCCGGGGCGGCGGCCGGTGCCGAGGCGGTGCCGGGTATGGACGCCGAGACCGGGGCGAGCGCCGGCGCGCCGTGGCCGGCCGAGCTGCCGGTGCCGGTCCCGGTCGCGATGCCGTCGGTGGAACTGGCACCGGTGCCCTGGACCAGCCAGAAGGCTCCGGCGAGCAGCAGCAGCACCACGACCACCGCGGCCAGCAGCTGTCGCTTGCGCGACCAGCGGGCGGCGGCGCCGAGCGTCGCGCTGCTCGTCCAGCCGCCGTTCGACTGCGGCGGCACCGCCGCCGCGGCCGGGTCGGGCGCGGATACGGGCGCCGGCTCGGCGGTGGCAGGGGCGACGGGGGCGGCAGGGGCGGCGGCCTTGCTGCCGACCCGGACGGTGTTCAGCCCGAGCCCGGGCCGTGGCCGCTCCCGCCGGACGTCGGCCGGGCCGACCTCCGGCGCAGCGGCAGCGGCAGCCGCCTCTGCGGGGTTCGCCGCCGTCGCCGCCTTCCCGGCCTTCGCCTCCTCGGCCTTCGCCGGGACGGCCAGCATCGTCGTGGACTCGGCGCGCGAGGTCGCGTCGGCGATGATCCGCTTCAGCATCGACCGGGTCGTCGAGGCGTCGAGCCGCTTCGCCGGGTCCTTCTCCAGCAGCCCCTCGATCACCGGGCGCAGCGGCCCGGCGTTCGGCGGCGGCGGCAGTTCCTCGGTCATCACGGCGGTGAGCGTGGCCAGCGCCGAACCCCGGTCGTAGGGCGGCTTGCCCTCGACCATGGCGTAGAGCGTGCCGCCCAGCGACCAGAGGTCGGCCGGCGGCCCGGGCTTCTGGCCGCGCGCCCGCTCCGGCGAGATGTACGAGGGCGCGCCGACCAGCATGCCGGTCGAGGTGACCGAGGTGTCCCCCTCCACGCTGGCGATGCCGAAGTCGGTCAGCACCACCCGGCCGTCCTCGCCGATCAGCACGTTGGACGGCTTGACGTCGCGGTGCAGGATCCCGTGGCTGTGCGCGGCGCAGAGCACCCCGAGCAGCTCGAGCGCGATCTCGGCGGCGCGGGCCGGCGCCACCGGGCCGTCCTGCTTGACCACCTCGGCGAGCGAGCGGCCGTCCACCAGCTCCATCACGATCCACGGGCGGTCGTCCTCCTCGACCACGTCGAAGACGGTGACCGCGGCGGCGTGCCGGATCCGGGCGGTGGCCTTGGCCTCGCGCAGGGTGCGAACGATCAGCCGGTGCTTCTCGTCCTCGTCCACGCCGCCGTGCATCCGCAGTTCCTTCACCGCGACGATCCGGCCGAGCATCTCGTCCTCGGCTCGCCAGACGGTGCCCATGCCGCCGCTGCCGAGAACCGAGTCGAGCCGGTAGCGGTCGGCCAGGACGCGTCCGGAAGTGCCCTGCGGCTGGGTCATTCGGGCGTTCCCCCATGTGCTGCTGCCGGTCGGGTGACGAACCGTCGGCTCGCGCTGCCCACGTCGCCCGACGGTGAAGCCTCCATCATCCCCTGTGCCTGCGGCGGTTGTTCACTCGACCCCTGGAATTCCCCGGCGCATGGCCGGAAACCGCCGCCGGCGGCCGGACCGACACCAAGGGCCCCGCCGTTCGAACGGCGGGGCCCCGGGCGGCTGAAGGTCGGTCAGCTCACGAACGGTCAGCGGTGGCTGACCGTCACCTCGACCCGCTGGAACTCCTTGAGCTCCGAGTAGCCGGTGGTGGCCATCGCACGGCGCAGCGCGCCGAACAGGTTCATCGTGCCGTCGGGGGTGTGCGAGGGGCCGGTCAGGATCTCCTCGGTGGTGCCGACCGTGCCGAGGTCGACGCGCTTGCCGCGCGGCAGCTCCTCGTGCACCGCCTCCATGCCCCAGTGGAAGCCCTTGCCCGGCGCGTCGGTGGCCCGGGCCAGCGCGGCACCGATCATCACGGCGTCGGCGCCGCAGGCGACCGCCTTGGCCAGGTCGCCGCTGTAGCCGACGCCGCCGTCCGCGATCACGTGCACGTAGCGGCCGCCGGACTCGTCCATGTAGTCGCGGCGGGCGGCGGCCACGTCCGCGACGGCGGTCGCCATCGGGACCTGGATGCCGAGCACGTTGCGGGTGGTGTGCGCCGCGCCGCCGCCGAAGCCGACCAGCACGCCGGCCGCACCGGTGCGCATCAGGTGCAGGGCCGCGGTGTAGGTGGCGCAGCCGCCGACGATCACCGGGACGTCCAGCTCGTAGATGAACTGCTTCAGGTTCAGCGGCTCGGCCGCGCCCGAGACGTGCTCGGCGGAGACCGTGGTGCCGCGGATCACGAAGACGTCGACGCCGGCGTCCACGACCGCCTTGGAGAACTCCGCGGTGCGCTGCGGGGAGAGCGCGGCGGCGGTGACCACACCGGAGTCGCGCACCTCCTTGATCCGCTGCTTGATCAGCTCGGCCTGGATCGGCGCGGCGTAGATCTCCTGGAGGCGGCGGGTCGCGGCGGCCTCGTCACCGATCGCGGCGATCTCGTCGAGCAGCGGCTGCGGGTCCTCGTAGCGGGTCCACAGACCCTCCAGGTTGAGCACCCCGAGGCCGCCGAGCCGGCCGATCGCGATCGCCTGCGCGGGTGAGACCACGCTGTCCATCGGGGCCGCCAGGAACGGCAGCTCGAAGCGGTAGGCATCGATCTGCCAGGCGATCGAGACCTCCTTCGGGTCCCGGGTCCGGCGGCTGGGGACGACGGCGATGTCGTCGAAGGAGTACGCCCGGCGGCCGCGCTTGCCTCGCCCGATCTCGATCTCAGTCACTTCGAGCCTCTCTGCTGCTTGCTGCACAATCGCCCCCCAGTATCCCGGACGCCGGGCCGTGACGCGCACGAAGCCCCGCCCACCGCGGCCTGACGGCTGCGGTGGGCGGGGCTTCGTGCGGCGCGCGGCGCCCGGGGCCGACCCCGGACAGGGCTCAGCGGGTGGGCTCAGCGACTGGGATCAGCGGCTGGTGTAGTTCGGCGCCTCGACCGTCATCTGGATGTCGTGCGGGTGGCTCTCCTTGAGGCCCGCCGAGGTGATCCGGACGAACCGGCCCTTGCTCTCCATCTCCTCGACGGTGGCGGCACCGACGTAGCCCATGGTCTGGCGCAGGCCGCCGACCAGCTGGTAGAGCACGGCCGAAAGCGGGCCGCGGTAGGGCACCTGGCCCTCGATGCCCTCGGCGATCAGCTTCTCGTCGGAGCTGACCTCGCCCTGGAAGTAGCGGTCCTTGGAGAAGGACTTGGCCTGGCCGCGCGACTGCATGGCGCCCAGCGAGCCCATACCGCGGTAGGACTTGAACTGCTTGCCGTTGATGAAGAGCAGCTCGCCCGGCGACTCCTCGCAGCCGGCCAGCAGCGAGCCGAGCATCACCGTGTCGGCACCGGCGGCGAGCGCCTTGCCGATGTCGCCGGAGTACTGCAGGCCGCCGTCACCGATCACCGGCACGCCGGCCGCCCGGCAGGCCACGGCCGCCTCGTAGATCGCGGTCACCTGCGGGACGCCGATGCCGGCCACCACGCGGGTGGTGCAGATCGAGCCCGGGCCGACGCCGACCTTCACGCCGTCCACGCCGGCGTCGATCAGCGCCTGGGCGCCGTCACGGGTCGCGACGTTGCCGCCGACGACGTCCACGCCGACCGCCGACTTGATCTTGGCCATCCACTCCAGCGCGTTGCTGTTGTGGCCGTGCGAGGTGTCCACCACCAGGAAGTCCACGCCGGCCTCGACCAGGGCCTGGGCCCGGTCGAACGCCTCGGGGCTGGCACCGACGGCCGCGCCGACCAGCAGCCGGCCCTCGGCGTCCTTCGCCGCCTGCGGGTACTTCTCGGCCTTGACGAAGTCCTTGACCGTGATCAGGCCCTTGATCCGGCCCTCGTCGTCGACCAGCGGGAGCTTCTCGATCTTGTGCCGGCGCAGCAGGGCGATGGCGTCCTCGCCGGAGATGCCGACCTTGCCGGTGATCAGCGGCATCGGGGTCATGATCTCGCGGACCTTGATGTCGCGGTTCGACTCGAAGGCCATGTCGCGGTTGGTCACGATGCCCAGCAGCTTGCCGTCCGGGTCCGCGATCGGCACACCGCTGATCCGGAACTTCGCGCAGAGCGCGTCGGCCTCGCCGAGCGTGGTCTCGGGGCCGACCGTGATCGGGTCGGTGACCATGCCGGACTCGGAGCGCTTCACCAGATCGACCTGGTTGGCCTGGTCCTCGATCGAGAGGTTGCGGTGCAGCACGCCGACGCCGCCCTGGCGGGCCATCGCGATCGCCATCCGCGCCTCGGTGACCTTGTCCATCGCCGCGGAGAGCAGCGGGACGTTCACCCGGACGTTGCGCGAGACCCGGGAGGCGGTGGACACCGCGTTCGGCAGCACGGAGGACGCACCGGGCAGCAGCAGGACGTCGTCGTACGTCAGCCCGAGCATCGCGAACTTCTCGGGTACGCCTGCAGCGTTGTAAGACATGGTGGGGATACCTTCCCGTGGCCGGCCGGTCGATAGGACGCGCCCGTGCGGGGTCGGGGCGCGTTGTCGCTCTGCCGGGTGGCTGGGCCGTGGTGACGGCCTCCTCACACCCGCGCGCTCACCGGCACAGGCCAGGACACCAGAAGCACCGCACTGGAGGAACGTACAAGAAAACACCGCTCGCACGTGCGGATCTTTGGCGACCTGTCCAGGCGCCGATACCCCATGGTACTGGTGCTGCGGATGACGGCGTCGCGTCCTCTTGACAGCACCGGCGCATCGTGACCCATTCCACAACCGGGCACCCGACCCGACGGCTACCCGGACCGGACGGCTACGCCGACTCCTCGGCGAGCGCGCGCAGCCGGCTGAGCGCCCGGTGCTGGGCGACCCGGACCGCGCCGGGCGACATGCCGAGCATCTCGCCGGTCTCCTCGGCCGAGAGGCCGGCCGCGATCCGCAACAGCACCAGCTCGCGCTGACGGGCCGGCAGGTTGGAGAGCAGCTCGCGCATCCAGGCCGCGTCGCTGCTCAGCAGTGCGCGCTCCTCGGGGCCGAGCGCCTCGTCGGGCACCTCCGGCAGGTCGTCCGGCGGGATCACCGTCGAACCGGGCCCACGCATCGCGGCCCGCTGCAGATCCGCGATCTTGTGCGCCGCGATGCTGAAGACGAAGGCCTCGAACGGGCGCCCCTCGTCCCGGTAGCGCGGCAGCGCGCAGAGCACCGCGACGCAGACCTCCTGGGCCACGTCGTCCACATGGTGCCGGGCACCGCCGGGCAGCCGGACCAGCCGGCCGCGGCAGTAGCGCAGCACCAGCGGGTGCACGTAGGCGAGCAGCGCGTCGGTGGCCGGTGCCTCGCCGCGCACCGCGCCGGCCACCAGCTCGGCGACCATCGGCGAGGTGCCGCTCGGACCGGACCGGCGGCCGCGCGCCGACGGACCGGCACGGTCGGCACCGTCCGGCTGCACAGCGCCCGCTTCGGCGGCCTCGTCGTCACGCATCGGTCCATGGTGCCTGGTCGCGCCGGAAAACGTCGCACCGCGTCCGGACTTGTGCACCGGAACGTTATCCGCCACCGACCCGCCCCCGTTCCCACCGTCGCCCGTTCCCACCGTCGCCGCGCTCCACTCCTCCATGGTGCAGCCTCGGGGGCGGAACGGCCTATGCCTCGCCCGGACCAACCGCCATTTGCCCGCCGATCCCCGGGAAAACGGCGCGCCCCCGCCCCCGCCACCGGGAGGAAGGGGCGCCCCAGGGGGCTGCCGGGCCGCCGCAGTTGAACGCTCGGTCGAACGGTCGGCCGACCGTTCAGCGGACCAGGCCCCAGCGGAAGCCGAGCGCCACCGCGTGCGCGCGGTCCGAGGCACCGAGCTTCTTGAAGAGCCGGCGGGCGTGCGTCTTCACGGTGTCCTCGGAGAGGAAGAGCTCGCGGCCGATCTCCGCATTGCTGCGGCCGTGGCTCATCCCCTCCAGCACCTGGATCTCACGGGCCGTCAGGGTCGGCGCCGCGCCCATGTCGGGGCTGCGCAGCCGACGCGGCGCCAGGCGCCAGGTCGGGTCGGCCAGCGCCTGGGTGACGGTGGCCCGCAGCTCGGCCCGCGAGGCGTCCTTGTGCAGGTAGCCGCGGGCGCCGGCGGCCACCGCGAGCGCCACGCCGTCGAGGTCCTCGGCGACGGTGAGCATGATGATCCGGGCGCCCGGATCGGCGGACAGCAGCCGCCGGACCGTCTCGACGCCGCCGAGGCCGGGCATCCGGACATCCATCAGGACGAGATCGGAGCGGTCGGCCACCCAGCGTCGGAGGACCTCCTCACCGTTCGTCGCCGTGGTCACCCGGTCCACGCCCGGCACGGTCGCCACCGCGCGGCGCAGCGCTTCCCGGGCGAGCGGTGAATCGTCGCAAACGAGAACGGAAGTCATGACCGTCCTCCGCAGCTGATCCGCGTCACGTTGAGCCTCCTGGCTGGTACGAACTCTCCGCACTTCCAACGACCGTCACTCGAATGAGTTACGGCCTTCAGGGCCATCTCCACCACTGTACGTGGCCAACCCATTACGGATCAGCCGCATCGCGGGGCAGAGGCTGCTCTTTTCCGCAGCTGGTGCGCGGTGGGCGCACGCCGTGCACGCCGGAGTACGGCCTGCCGCCGCCGCGGACCGGGCGGTCACGAGCGCCTGCCCGACGCCCACGGCCACCCGATTGCCGTAGCGCGACTCGCATGAGTATGGACTGGTTAGTCCGTTTTCATGGCCTTTGTACGATCATTGACTGTTGTGCCACTCTGTGGGTGACTTGTCCCGTAGGTCGCCGTAAGTCATATTTCCAGGTGTCCATCCCGGCGCCTCGTCGCCTCGCCGAGCGGTCGCCGGACCGCTGCCCCGCCGGCCCGGCACGGGGAAGGCGCCGAAGCCTCACCGAAGGGAACGAGCCATGGCAGATTTCTCCCGACTCCCCGGCCCGAACGCGGACCTGTGGGACTGGCAGCTCTCCGCCGCCTGCCGCGGCGTGGACAGCTCGCTGTTCTTCCACCCCGAGGGCGAACGCGGCGCGGCCCGCAGCTCACGCGAGCAGAGCGCGAAGGAGGTCTGCATGCGCTGCCCGGTCAGGACCGAGTGCGCGGCGCACGCGCTGGCCGTCCGCGAGCCGTACGGCGTCTGGGGCGGGCTGACCGAGGACGAGCGCGAGGAACTGCAGGGCCGCTCGCGCAACCGGCTGATCGAGGTGCCGCTGGGCGTCCGTCAGTAACCGGTCGGCGGCATCGGTCTGAAGAAACGTTTCTTCCCGCGCTTCTTCGGCGACACGCCGACGGCCGGTCAGGTCCGTCAGCGACCGGCCGCCACCTCGGCGAGCCGGTCCAGCATGAGCGCGACGGCCGGCACCTCGGCCAGCTCCGGAAGCGTCAGCGCCACCACCTCGCGCCGTGCGGGGCCGGCCGGCCCGGCGTGCACCGGCACCGCCGCGATCCCGTCCTGGCGGACCGCCGCAAGCGCCAGCCGCGGCAGCACCGCGACCCCGAGTCCGGCCGCCACCAGACCGACCACGGCCGGGTAGTCGTCGGTCGCGAAGTCGATCCGCGGCTCGAAGCCGGCGCCCGCGCAGAGCTCCACCAGGTGCCCGCGGCACTGCGGGCACCCCGCGATCCACTGCTCCCCCGCGAGCTCGGCCAGCTCGGCCGGGCGCCGCTCGTCGCGGTCGGCCAGCGGGTGGCCGACCGGCAGCAGGCCGACCAGCGGGTCGTCCAGCAGCGGTCGCACCACCAGGTCGGACCAGTCGCCGGCCGCCGCGGTCTCGGCCGCGGCCAGCACCGCCTCGGCGCGCGCGGCCCGGGAGACGCCGTGCACGGGGGCGGCCCCGGCAGCCGCAGTGGCTCCAGCGGCCCCAGTGGCCCCCGTGGCCGCGTCCGGCTGGTTCGGATAGCGGAAGGCCAGCGCGATCTCGCACTCGCCGCCGCGCAGCATCGCCAGCGACTCCGGCGGTTCGGCTTCCACCAGCGACACGCGGACCCCCGGATGGGCGCCCCGCAGCCGGGCGACAGCGGACGGCACCAGCGTCGAGCTCGCGGTCGGGAACGACACCAGCCGCACCCGCCCGGCCCGCAGCCCGGCGATCGCCGCCACCTCCTGCTCGGCGGCGCTCAGCCCGGCCAGGATCCCCGACGCGTGCTTCAGCAGCACCTCACCGGCCTCGCTGAGCTGCATCCCGCGCCCGGCCCGCACCACCAGCGGCAGCTGCACGGCCTTCTCCAGCGCCTTCATCTGCTGGCTCACCGCCGGCTGGGTGCACCCCAGCTCGCGTGCCGCCGCGGAGAACGACCCGGTCCGGGCCACGGCGCGCAGGACACGGAGATGACGAGCCTCGATCATGCGCCCCACCGTACGCGCTCACCCCGGGAACGCCGCAGGCCCGGCTCCCCCGCCGAAGCGGGAGGACCGGGCCTGCGGGGAACCGACGGATGCGTCGGCGCCGGATGCGTCAGTGCGAGTGGCCGTGGCCGCCGTGCGAGTGACCGGCCTCCGGCTCCTCCTCCTTCTTCTCCACCACGAGGGTCTCGGTGGTGAGCAGCAGGGAGGCGATCGAAGCGGCGTTCTCCAGCGCGGAGCGGGTGACCTTGACCGGGTCGATGACGCCGGCCTTCACCAGGTCGCCGTACTCGCCGGTGGCGGCGTTGTAGCCCTGGCCGATCTCCAGCTCGGCGACCTTGGAGGTGATGACGTAACCCTCCAGGCCGGCGTTCTGGGCGATCCAGCGCAGCGGCTCGGCCAGCGCCTTGCGGACCACGGCAACACCGGTGGCCTCGTCGCCGGTCAGGCCCAGGCCGCCGTCCAGCACCTTCTGGGCGTGGATGAGCGAGGCGCCACCACCGGCGACGATGCCCTCCTCGACCGCGGCACGGGTCGCCGAGATGGCGTCCTCCAGGCGGTGCTTGCGCTCCTTCAGCTCGACCTCGGTGGCAGCGCCGACCTTGATCACGCAGACGCCACCGGCCAGCTTGGCCAGGCGCTCCTGGAGCTTCTCGCGGTCCCAGTCCGAGTCGGTGTTGGCGATCTCGGCCTTGATCTGGGCGACGCGGCCCGCGACGGCCTCGTGGTCGCCGGCACCGTCAACGACGGTGGTCTCGTCCTTGGTGATGGTCACGCGGCGGGCGCTGCCCAGCACACCGAGGTCGGCCTGGTCCAGCTTGAGACCGACCTCCTCGGAGATGACGGTGGCACCGGTCAGGGTGGCCAGGTCGCCCAGGATCGCCTTGCGGCGGTCACCGAAGCCCGGGGCCTTGACGGCGACCGCGTTGAAGGTGCCGCGGATCTTGTTGACCACCAGGGTGGACAGCGCCTCGCCGTCCACGTCCTCGGCGATGATCAGCAGCGGCTTCGAGGCGCCACCCTGCAGGATCTTCTCCAGCAGCGGCAGCAGCTCCTGGATCGAGGAGATCTTGCCCTGGTTGATCAGGATGTACGGGTCCTCCAGGACCGCCTCCTGGCGCTCCTGGTCCGTGACGAAGTACGGCGACAGGTAGCCCTTGTCGAACTGCATGCCCTCGGTGAAGTCCAGCTCCACGCCGAAGGTGTTCGACTCCTCGACGGTGATGACACCGTCCTTGCCGACCTTGTCGATCGCCTCGGCGATCAGCTCGCCGACCTGCGGGTCCTGGGCGGACAGCGACGCGACGGCGGCGACGTCCTCCTTGCCCTCGATCTCGCGGGCGACCGAGAGCAGGTGCTCGGAGACGGCGGCGACGGCCTTGTCGATGCCCTTCTTCAGCCCGGCCGGGCCGGCACCGGCGGCGACGTTGCGCAGACCCTCGTTGACCAGGGCCTGGGCCAGCACGGTGGCGGTGGTGGTGCCGTCACCCGCGACGTCGTTCGTCTTGGTGGCGACCTCCTTGACCAGCTGCGCGCCGAGGTTCTCGTACGGGTCGTCGAGCTCGACCTCGCGGGCGATGGTCACACCGTCGTTGGTGATCGTCGGGGCGCCGAACTTCTTGTCGATGACGACGTTGCGGCCCTTGGGACCGATGGTCACCTTGACGGTGTCGGCCAGCTTGTTCACGCCGCGCTCGAGCGAGCGGCGGGCGTCCTCGTCGAACTTCAGGATCTTCGCCATGGTTCCGTTTCCTTGGGGATATCAGCTTTACGTGAGCCAACAAGCGCGCCCCGGGCCCCGGTCACTGGTGACACGGAATCCGGGGCGGGCGAGGTGGCGGACCGGGGTCCGCCAAGGACTGCTTACTTCTCGACGATGGCGAGAACGTCGCGAGCCGAGAGGACGAGGTACTCCTCGCCCTTGTACTTCACCTCGGTGCCGCCGTACTTGGAGTACAGGACGACGTCGCCGACGGCGACGTCGAGCGGCAGCCGCTGACCATCCTCGAAGCGGCCCGGGCCGACGGCCAGGACAACGCCCTCCTGGGGCTTCTCCTTGGCGGTGTCCGGGATAACCAGGCCGGAGGCCGTGGTGGTCTCGGCGTCGAGCGGCTGGACCACGATGCGGTCCTCAAGCGGCTTGATGGCAACCTTGCTGGCGGTGGTCACGTCCGAGTTCCCCTTCGGAGATTACGGGGTTGTCTAACAGGCATGGTGAGCGACAACGTTCGGCCTGCCGTCGCGGGGGTCAGACCGGTGTTGTCGCGATTAGCACTCCCCCTGGGGTGAGTGCCAAGAACGACCATAGGCCGCGGTTAGCACTCAGTCAACCAGAGTGCCAACGGCGCGCCAGAGGATTCCGACTACAGCGAATAATGGCGGGGTGGAGATCTTCGAGGAACTGCTGACCGACCGGGGCCAGGACCTGCTGGCCGAGCTGCGCGGATTCACCGCCGGCGACGAACTGGCGGTGGCCACCAGGCTGCGCCGCGAGCACCCGGCCGAGCTGGTCTCCGCGGCGATCGGCCAGGAGCGGCTGCGCCAGCGGGCCCGGGCCAAGTTCGGGGACGACGCCGAGCGGATGTACTTCACCGCCAACGGCGTCGAGCAGGCCACCCGGCGCACCGTCGCGCAGTGGCGCGCGCAGCGCTTCGCGGCGCTCGGGGTGCGCCGCCTGGCCGACCTGTGCGGCGGCATCGGGGGCGACGCGATCGCGCTGGCCCGCGCCGGGATCTCGGTGCTCGCCGTCGATCGGGACCCGCTGACCTGCGCGGTCGCCACCGCCAACGCGGCGGCGCTCGGCCTCGCCGAGCTGATCGAGGTGCGCTGCGCCGACGTCACCGAGATCGCGCTGGACGGCTTCGACGCGGTCTTCACCGACCCCGCCCGGCGCGGCTCGCGGGGCCGGATCTTCGACCCGGAGGCGTACTCCCCGCCGCTCTCCTGGGCGATCGGCGCCGGCCGCGCCACCCGGTTCGGCGCGCTCAAGGTGGCCCCCGGGATCCCGCACGAGGCGGTTCCCGAGGACGCCGAGGCCGAGTGGGTCTCGGACGGCGGCGACGTCAAGGAGGCCGTCCTCTGGTTCGGCACCGGCGCCGACCCCGCCGAGCCGCACCGCGCCACGCTGCTGCCCGGCCCGCACACGCTCGGCGGCGGCCGGCTGGCCGACCCGCCGGCCGGCCCGGTCGGCCGCTACCTCTACGAGCCCGACGGCGCGGTGATCCGCGCCCACCTGGTCGCCGAGGTCGCCGAGCAGCTCGGCGGCGCGACGCTGCTCGACCCGCACATCGCGTACCTGACCAGCGACCGGCTCACCCCCACCCCGTACGCCAGCGCGTACGAGCTGACCGACGTGCTGCCGTTCAACGTCAAGAAGCTCAAGGCACTGCTGCGCGAGCGGCAGGTCGGCACGGTGGTGATCAAGAAGCGCGGCTTCGCGGTGGAGCCGGACGAGCTGCGGAAGAAGCTGCGCCCCGAAGGGGCGAACTCGGCGGTGGTCGTGCTCACCCGGATCGGGACGGCTCCGATGATGCTGCTGGGGCGCGAGGCCCCGGCGTAGTCCTGCGGGTCCGGTCAGGCCGGCGGCTGGATGTAGTCCTCCAGCCGCGCCACCGCGAAGCCCTGTTCCTGGATCCGGCTGAGCAGTTCGCCGAACATCTGGGTCATCGTCTCGCCCTTGAGGTCCTTCGGGCCGCGGAAGTGCGCCAGGATGATGTCGCCGGGCTTCAGCTTCTTGTCGGCGGCCTGGTACTGCATGTCGTGGATCTGCATGCTCTCGCGCCACAGCACGACCGCACGCGGGCCGCACTCCTGGACGGCGGTGTTCAGCGTCGCGCTGTTCGCGCCGTCGCCGTACGGCGGGCGGAACAGGAACGGCGCGGCGCCGTACTGCTTGGTCAGCACCTGCTGGTCGCCGCAGACCTCGTTCTTCTGCACGGCGGCGGACTTGGTGCTCATCGCCGGGTGGTGCAGCGTGTGGTTCTGGATGTGGTTGCCGGCGGCCTGGAGCGGCTTGAAGTAGTCGTAGTCGTTCTTGATCGCGTCGTCCATCAGGAACATCGTGACCGGGACCTTCAGGTCGCTCATCATCTCGATGAACTTCGGGTCCTTCTCCTCACCGTCGTCGATGGTCACGAAGACCACCTTGTCCTTGGTGGGGATGTCGCTGATCACCGGGACGGTGCCGCTCGCGGTCAGCTTGACCGGCTTGTCGGCGGGCGGCGGCGGAGCGGCGGGCAGCGGCTGGAGCTGCCACTTGGCCCAGGCGGCGGCCGACGGTGACGCGCCGGCCGACGCCGACGCCGAGGGTGCCGCGGCGGACGGCACGGCGGACGGCGTGGCGCCGCCTGACGGTGCGACAGCCGGCGTGTCGGCCTGCGGCGGGGCGCCGGCGGCGGCCTTCGCGCCCCCGGCGCCGCTGCAGCCGGTGACCAGCGCGAGCAGCGCCAGCGCACCCGCCGTGTACGCCGTGGCCCGGCCCCTCTGGTACGTCTTCACCGCGCCGTGCTCCCCGCCTGAGGTTCGATCAGTTCTGCAACCGGAACGCTACCGTGCCCCGGCCACGTACTCGCTCGTGAACGCCCAGCGGTGCACCGGCCGGGCCAGCAGGCCGGCCGGCGGCTCGGGCGGCGCGAGCTGCTCCGCTCCCTCGGGCCACCAGCTGATCAGCAGCACGCGGTCACCCGACGCGCTGAACAGCTCGACCCGTTCGGCCCCCGCGACCGCCAGCGCCGGGACGGCGTGCTCGCGGGCCCAGCCGAGCAGTTCGGCGCCCCGCCCGTCGGCCGCCTTGGCCTCCCACATCGCGGCCTCGGTCACGCCTGGCCACCGTTCAGCGCGCGGTACGCCTCGCCGTGCACGTCCCCGTGCGCGACGGACTCCGCGGGCACCGAGACCTCGGTGACCGGCAGCGAGGAGTCGGCCGACAGGTGCAGCGCCGAGGCGGGCCGGCCGCGCCAGACCATCTCCGCGCCGAGCGCCGCGACCATCGCGCCGTTGTCCGTGCACAGGCCGGGGCGCGGCACCCGCAGCCGGATGCCGGCCCGCTCGCAACGCTGCTCGGCCATCGCGCGCAGCCGGGAGTTGGCCGCCACGCCGCCGCCGATCATCAGGTGGTCGACGCCGTTCTCCTGGCACGCCTTGATCGCCTTGCGGGTCAGCACGTCGGTGACCGCCTCCTGGAACGACGCCGCGACGTCGGCGACCGGCACCTCCTCGCCGGCCCGCCGCTTGGCCTCCACCCAGCGGGCGACCGCGGTCTTCAGGCCGGAGAACGAGAAGTCGTACGCCGGGTCCTTCGGGCCGCTCAGGCCGCGCGGGAACCGGATCGCCTTCCGGTCGCCCTCACGGGCCATCCGGTCCACCACCGGACCGCCGGGGAAGCCGAGGCCGAGCACCCGGGCCACCTTGTCGAAGGCCTCGCCGGCCGCGTCGTCGATGGTCGCGCCGAGCGGGCGGACGTCGGAGGTGATGTCGGTGGTCAGCAGCAGCGAGGAGTGGCCGCCGGAGACCAGCAGCGCCATCGTCGGCTCGGGCAGCCGGCCGTGCTCCAGCTGGTCCACGCAGATGTGCGAGGCGAGGTGGTTGACCCCGTACAGCGGCTTGTCGAGCGCCCAGGCGTACGCCTTCGCCGCGCTCACGCCGACGAGCAGCGCACCGGCCAGGCCGGGCCCGGCGGTGACCGCGATGCCGTCCAGATCGCTGCCCTTGATGCCGGCGGTGTCCAGCGCGCGCTGGATGGTCGGGACCATCGCCTCCAGGTGGGCCCGGCTGGCGATCTCCGGGACCACCCCGCCGAACCGCGCGTGGTCGTTGACGCTGGAGGCCACCGCGTCGGCGAGCAGCGTGGTGCCGCGCACGATGCCGACGCCGGTCTCGTCGCAGGAGGTCTCGATGCCCAGGACGAGCGGTTCGTCAGCCATGGTCTTCCTCGGTCTCGTTCTCGTTCGGGTGGTCCAGGTGCGCGTCGGCCGAGCGCTCGTGGTCCGTGCGCTCGTCGGCCGCGCGCTCGTGGTCCAGGCGCATCACCAGCGCATCGACGTTGGCCGGCTGGTAGTAGCCGCGCCGGATGCCGACCGGCTCGAAGCCGAAGCGCTCGTAGAGCCGCTGGGCGCGGAGGTTGTCGATCCGCACCTCCAGCAGCAGTTCGGCGCAGCCGCGCCGGACCGACTCCTCGACCAGGTCGGTGAGCAGCACGGTGCCCAGTCCCCGGCCCTGGTGGCGGTCGTCCACGGCGATGGTCTGCACGTCGCCCTCGTCGCCGATCGCCATCAGACCGGCGTAGCCGACGATCGTGCCGTCGGCGGTGGCGGCCACCGTGTAGTGACGGGTGCCGCCGGGGTGCGCCTCGGCCAGCTCGGACCAGTACATGCCGCGCGACCAGGCGTCGTCGGGGAAGAGCCGCAGTTCCAGCTCCATCACCGGTTCGATGTCCCACCAGCGCATCGGGCGCAGCGTGGTCCGCTGCGCGGTCGCGGTCACGCCGGCAGCACCGCCTTGTAGCCGGCCGGCACCTGGGCGTCCGGGCGGCGCAGGTAGAGCGGCTTGTTCGGCAGCAGCTCCCGGCCGGCGGCGAGCTCGATGACCGCGAAGTCGGCCAGCGCGCCGGCCGACAGGTGCTCGGGGCCGCGCCCGCCGGGGAAGGCCTCGGGGTAGAGCAGCGCGCCGGCGCCGACCGAGACCGGGCGGACCGTCAGGTCGCCGGGCCGGTCCACCGACGGTCCGGCCACCCGGCGGCCGTCGGCGTCGTAGTCGGCCCAGTAGACCTCCTTGCGCCGCGCGTCGGTGGCCGCGGTGAACGGGCCGGTGAGCCCCTCGGCGCGGGCCTGGTGCGCGATCGCGTCCAGCGTGCAGACGCCGTGCACCGGCAGGTCGAGCGCGTGGCCGAGCGCGGCGGCGGTGACCAGGCCGACCCGCAGGCCGGTGTACGGCCCCGGGCCGACGCCGACCGCCAGCGCCGTCAGCTCACGTTTGTCCACGCCCGCCTCGGCCAGCACCTGGCCGATCGCGGGCAGCAGCAGTTCGCCGTGGCGCCGGGCATCGACCTGATAGGTCTGCGCCAGGACGGTCGAGCCGTCGTGGACGGCGGCGGTGACGGCGGGGGTAGCGGTGTCGAACGCGAGCAGCAGCACGGGTCCAGGTTAGAGGGTCGCCGGAGCCGACCTTTTGTCCCCTTACGGAACACACGTTCGCGCCGTCCCTGAGCGGGGCCCGGAACCTGGCACGATGGGCCCGACGGCCCTCGGCCAGGTTCCGGCCCCGAGGGAGATCCGCGGAAGACAGGAGCAGCCGTGCCGAAGATGGGACCGGGCGTCGTGGTCACCGGTCTGACCCTGGGCGCGCTCGCCGTGGTCGGCCTGCTCACGGCGCAGGCCAGCGGCGCCGAGCGCAGGATCGCGGTGGCCCGGCCGCTGCCCACCGCGAGCGCCGCCACCGGCACCCCTGCCGAGCCCTCGCCGAGCGCCTCGCCCAGCCCGACGGTGCCGGCGCTGCCGGCCGCCGCCGGCAGCTCGGCGGTGCGCCGGGTGGTCTACTCGATCAGCGCCAAGCAGATCTGGCTGGTCGATCCGCACAAGGACCCGCAGGTGACGGCCGCGTTCACGGTCGAGCCCGGCTCGGCCAACCCGGCACCGGGCAACTACACGGTGTACAGCCGCTCGGCCGCCACCAACGGCACCGACGGGCGCCCGGTCGAGCACGTGGTGCGGTTCACCCAGCAGGCCGGCACGGTCTTCGGCTTCAGCGCGGCCGTGGACGGCTCGACGCCGGCGGTCGACCCGAAGGTCCGCACCGGCGGCATCCGGGCGAGCCGCGCCGACGGTCAGACGCTCTGGGACTTCGCGCCGACCGGAACCCGGGTGACCGTGGTCGCCTGACGGGCCGGCTGGCGGGCTGCCTGCCCAGCCGCCTGACCGGCCGCGGACCGTTCGGTCACGGGACCGTCCGGCTCGCCCGGCGCCGGTGGCGTGCAGACGGCCGCCGCGGCGGCGGTGGCGGCCAGCAGCCGGTGCATCGCGCCCGGCTCGGCGGGCTCGCGGGACTCCTCGGTCACGGGGGTGCTGCTCGGCATTGCGCCTCCCTAGTTAGGCACACCTAACTGCAAAGCCCATCCCATCACGCCCGCGACCGGGCCCGCAACATCTTGCCGACAGCGCGTCGGGAAGCGTCAGGCGTCGACCGAGTCAACGTCGAGTGCCTCCAGACCGGCGCCGTCCCAGCGCGGGCCGAGACCGGTCAGCGAGACCCGGCGCGGATCGCTGTCGTTCTCCTGCGTCTCACCCTGCGCCTCACTCTGCGCCTCACTCTGCGCCTCACTCTGCGCCTCACTCTGCGCCTCACCGCCCAGCGCCCGCTCGATCCGGATCTCCAGCCGGTCCTCGGAGAGGTCCTCGACCTTCCCCTCGCCCCACTCGACGACGACCACCGACTCCGGCAGCGACACGTCGAGGTCGAGGTCCTCCATCTCGTCCAGCCCACCGCCCAGCCGGTACGCGTCCACGTGCACCAGCGCCGGCCCGCCGACCAGCGACGGGTGCACCCGGGCGATCACGAAGGTCGGCGAGGTGACCGCCCCGCGCACGCCCAGGCCCGCCCCGAGCCCCCGGGTCATCGTGGTCTTCCCGGCGCCCAGCTCGCCGGAGAGCAGCACCAGGTCGCCCGGCCGCAACAGGCCGGCCAGCCGCCGCCCGAGCTCGGTCATCCGCTCGGGGTTGGGGACGGTGAGTGTGGTGTGCGCGCCCATGGTTCCTCTGGCTTCCTCTGCTCCGCCGGGTGTGTGCCAACGGTGCCACATCCGGGCGGGGTGCCGCTTCGTCCGCTTCCAACGAGGATGTCCGTTCTGTACACCGACGATGTGGTGGGGGCCCCTGCGCGGCTCCTCCCGGCCGGGTCTATGGTCCGTGCTGATCATGCGCACGAGTCGCATGACGAACTTTCGGTTCATCGGGGGTCCCCATGAAGCTGCGCCTTGCCGCAGCCGTGTCCGTACTCGGCGGCGCCGCGGCGCTGGCGGCGATCGCCGCGCCGAGCGCCGTCGCCGCGAGCGGGTCGCCGTCGCCGGTGGCCACGCCCGCGCCGTCGAGCAGCGCCTCCCCGTGGAGCAGCGCCTCGCCGTCCCCGTGCAGCTGCGGCACGGCGTCGCCGTCCGGCGGCTACTCGCCGGGGCCGTCCGCCAGCAGCACCACGGGCACCTGGACGCCGCCGGTCTCGGGCGGCCCGGTCAACCCGGCGAACTCGCCGACGTCCGCGCCGACCAACCCGTCCGGCTCGGCGAGCCCGTCCCCGGGCAACCCGTCGCCGAGTGGCGACACCTCGCCGGGCACCGGCAACGGCTCCCCGGTCGCCTCGCCGAGCGGCAGCCCGTCCGTGGCGCCGACCTCCTCGCCGTCCAGCAGCCTGCCGGACGCCCCGCAGTCCCAGTGGCCGACGGTGACGTTCCCGTACGTGCAGGACGGCACCCCCAACCCCCGGGGCCTGCCCGGCGGCCCGGTGGTCCCCGGCGGCCAGCCGGTCGAGTTCACCATGACCATCACCAACCCCGGCCCGAGCGACGCGGTCACCCGTCCGGTGGCCGTGGTGGGCCGGGTGTTCGGCGATGGCGACCTGAACCCGAAGCTGCAGAAGTTCGAGGTCCAGGACGATCACGGTGTCTGGCACAGCGCCACCAGCACCGAGCAGGCCGATGTGGGCTCCTACCAGGTCGCCGTCGGTGACGACACCGACGACGGCTGGCTCTACCTGCCGGCCGGCGCGGCGGTGGAGATCAAGATGCGGTTGTCGCTCGCGGCGGGCACCGTGTTCGGCACCGGCTTCCTGGACGCCGCCGCACCGGCGACGCTGGTCGACGCGGACGGGAACCCGACCGCCCTGACGCACGGCGGAAGCGGCGGGTTCTTCGCGATCGGCGCCGCCGCCACCGGCACGCCGAGCGGTCCGTCGAACGGGTCGCCGGCGCCGACCAACACCATCCCGGGCAGCCTCCCGACCGCCATGCCGACCAGCGTCCCCGCGCCGGTCGCGAGCGCGACCAGCGCGGCCGGCACGGTCAGCGCGCCGGCGCCCGCCGTGGTCGTCGCGGCCAAGGCCGCCGAGCAGGCGCACCCCGCACTGTTCAGCGCCGCCGGCTCGACCGGTGGCGGCAGCGCCACCCCGACCAAGGCCGGCGGCTCCTCGCTCGCCTCCACCGGTGGCGGCAGCGACAGCCTGCCGATCGCGCTGACCGGCGCGGCCGCGCTCGCGCTCGGCGGCGGCGTGCTCGTCGTGCTGCGCCGCCGTAACAAGGGCGGCAGCCACGCCTGACGCGGTTGGCGTCTGGCCCGTCACGCCCCGGGGAGGTCGTCCTCCCCGGGGCGTTCGGCGAGGTCGCGCAGGGCGGGCGGGAGCGGGGCCGCGCCCGCGTGCTCGGCGGCGCGGCCCAGGAGTACGGCCAGCTGCCGGTTGACCTCGGCCGGGCGCTCCAGCTGCACCAGGTGCCCGGCCTGCGGCAGCAGCACCAGGTCGGCGTCCGGCAACGCGCGGGCGATCGCCTCGCTGTGGGCCGCGGGGGTGAGCAGGTCGCCGGTGCCGGCCAGGACCAGCACCGGGAGGTCACGCAGTGCGGCCAGCGCCGCGGTCTTCTCGTGTGCGCTGAAGACCGGGTAGAACTCGGCGACCACGTCGATCGGGGTGCTGTCGAGCAGCTGCTCGGCGAACCGCGCGACCGCCGGGTCCACGTCCTTCGCGCCGAACGAGAACCACCGGTAGAAGACCGCGGCGAAGTCGGCGCCGAATCGCCGGGTGGCCTCGACCAGGCCGACCTGACTGCCCAGCAGCTTCAGCACGCCAGGGCCGACCCGGCGCCAGAGCTTCATGCCGGCCGGCGGCAGGCCGAAGTTCACCGAGTCCCAGTCGCCGGCCATGGTGCCGATCAGCGCGACGCCCGCGATCCGGTCGCGGAAGAGTTCGGGGTGCTGGTCGGCGAGCGCCATCACGGTCATGCCGCCCATCGAGTGGCCGACCAGCACCAGCGGGCCGGTCGGCGCGACCGCGTCGAGCACCGCCTTGAGGTCTCCGCCGAGCTCGTCGATGCTGGCCGGACGGCCGGCCAGGTAGGAGCGGGAGCGCTCGGAACGGCCGTGACTGCGCTGGTCCCAGAAGACCAGCCGCAGGCCGTCCGGTACGCCGGCGCGCAGTGCGGCGCGCTGGAAGTGGAACGCGTCCTGGTTGAGGCAGTAGCCGTGGCAGAAGACGACGGTGAGCGGTTCGCCGTCCGGCCCGGCCGGGTTGAAGCTGAGCGGCCTGAGCGCCTCGGGGCCGCCGAGCAGCGAGGGCAGGCCGGTGCGGTCCACCGGCGCCGCGTCGGTGCCGGCCGGGCGCCGGGCGAACCAGCCGTGCCGGTCGGTGTCGGGCGCGCCGGTGACCGACTCGGCGGCGTCCACCTCGACGTACAGCGCCGTGCCGTCCGGCCCGGCCACGGTGCGCGGGCGGCCGCGCAGCGAGCCGAACGGCGCGGCGGCGTCCAGCTCCGCGCGGGCCCGGCGGCGGGTGGCCCGGCCGACGGTGAGCCGGTCGATCGCGACGCCCGCCGCGGCGCCGGCGGCGACCACGCCGAGCGACAGGCCGATCAGCCCGGCCCGGTTCACCTTCGCCAGGCCGCCCGCCTCGGTCACCCGTACGTCCCGCCGGCGTAGCCCTGGGTCCCGCCGACGTAGCGGCGCGGGACCCGGGAGCCGAGCCGGGTGACGATCTCGTACGCGATGGTGCCGGCCGCCCTGGCCCAGTCCTCCGCGGTCGGCTCGCCGCGCTCGCCGTTGCCGAAGAGCAGCGCCTCCTCGCCGATCGGCGGGGTGTCACCGCCGAGGTCCACGACGAACTGGTCCATCGCGACCCGGCCGGCCACCGTACGCCACTTGCCGCCGATCTGCACCGGGCCGGCGCCGCTGGCGTGCCGCGGGATGCCGTCGGCGTAACCGACCGGGACCAGGCCCAGCGTGGTCTCGCCGGGCGTCACGTAGTGGTGGCCGTAGCTGACGCCGTGGCCTCCGGGGACCCGCTTGACCAGCGCGAGCCGCGCGGTCAGCGACATCACCGGGCGCAGGCCGAAGTCCGCCGGGCCGCCGACCTCGGGCACCGGCGACAGCCCGTACATCGCGAGGCCGGTGCGGACCAGGTCGTAGTGCGAGCCCGGCAGCAGCAGGGTCGCGGGCGAGTTGGCCAGGTGCCTGACCTCGGGGCGCACGCCGGCCCGCTCGGCGTAGGCCAGTGCGGTCGCGAACGCGTCCTGCTGGGCCTGGATGGACGGGTGGCCGGGCTCGTCGGCGGCGGCGAAGTGCGACCAGAGGCCGACCACCTGGAGCAGGCCCTCGGCCTGGGCCCGCAGCGCGGCGTCCACCAGGTCGGGCCAGTCGTGCGGCTGGCAGCCGTTGCGGCCCAGGCCGGTGTCGGCCTTGAGGTGCACCCGGGCCGGGACGCCGGTCTGCCGGACGGCCGCGAGCAGCTCGTCGAGCGCCCACTGGCCACTGACCGAGATGTCCAGCTCGGCGCGGAGCGCCTGCGCCCAGGGACCGCCCGGGGTCCACAGCCAGCACAGGATCCGGGCCTGCTCGGGCGTGATGCCGGCGGCGCGCAGCGCGAGCGCCTCGTCGGGCGTGGCCGTGCCGAGCCAGCGGACGCCGGCGGCCAGCGCCTCCAGCGCGCACGGCAGCGCGCCGTGGCCGTAGCCGTCGGCCTTCACCACGGCCATCGGTGCAGCACTCGGCGCCCGCTCGCGCAGCGCGGCGAGGTTGCCGCGCAGTGCGGCCAGGTCGATGGTCGCCTCGGCGCGCTGTCCTTCGGCGAGCATGGTGGTCCCGGTCGTCTTGGCAGTTGTCATCCCGCTCAGTCTCCCAGACTTGTCGAACCGCCCGGCCGGACCCCCTCGCAGACGTGCCGCCAGGCGTCCGGCAGCGCGTCGGCCACCTCCCCGGCGGTCACGGGGGCGCCGGTCGGGGCGTACGGGTGCTCATCGGCCCGACCGGCGCGACCGGCGCGGCCGGTGGCGGCCAGGCGGGCGGCCAGGCCGTGCAGGTAGGCGCCGGCCGGGGCGGCGTCCCAGGGGGTGAGGCCGGCGGCGAGCAGGGCGCCGGTCAGGCCGGCCAGCACGTCGCCGCTGCCGGCCGTGGCCAGCCACGGGGTGCCGGTCGGGTTCACCCGGGCGGCGCCGTCCGGGCGGGCGACGACCGTGCTGGAGCCCTTGAGCAGCACCGTGGCGCCGAAGCACTCGGCCAGCTGGCGGGCGGTGCGCAGCCGGGTCGCCGCCACCTGCTCGGCCGGCGGCGTGCCGCCGAGCAGCCGGGCCGCCTCGCCCGCGTGCGGGGTGAGCAGCGTGGGCGCGGTCCGCCCGGCGAGCGCGGCCGGGCCGCGCCGGGCCAGCTCGGTCAGCGCGTCCGCGTCCACCAGCACCGGCACGTCACTCGCCAGCGCGTCGTCCAGCGCGTCCGCGGTGTCGTCGCCGGAGCCGGGACCGACCACCCATGCCTGCACCCGGCCATTGGTCAGCAGCACCTCCGGGTGGTGGCGGACCACCAGCTCCAGCGGCCGTCCCTGGTAGCGGATCGCGCCCGCGCCGCCGTGCAGCGCACCGGCCACCGTGAGCAGCCCGGCGCCCGGGTAGCGCTCCGAGCCGGCCAGCACGCCGAGCACGCCGCGCCGGTACTTGTCGCTCTCGGCCGACGGGCGGGGCAGCAGCGCGGCGAGGTCGGCCCGTTGCAGCGCCTCGACCGGCGCGGCGGGCGGCCGCAGCCCGATCGGCACCAGCTGCACGACCCCGGCGTACTCGGCGCCCGGGGAGATCAGCAGCCCCGGCTTGTAGGTGCCGAAGGTGACCGTGACGTCCGCCCGCAGTGCGGCCGCGGGCACCTCGCCGGTGTCGGCGTCCACCCCGCTCGGCAGGTCCACGGCGACCAGCAGCCCGGTCCGCTCGGCGCTCGCGTACGGCGCGGCGGCCGGTCGCAGGCCACCCTGGCCGCCGATGCCGACGATCCCGTCCAGGATCAGGTCGGCGCGGCGGAAGTCGGCCAGGCCGACTTCCTGATTCACGGTCACCTGACTGCCCGTCGCCCGCAGCGCCGCGAGCCCGGCCGGGTGGGCGCGTTCGGGATCGAGCAGCACGGCGGTCACAGCGGCGCCGCGGCGGGCCAGCCGGGCGCCGGCGAAGAGCGCGTCACCGCCGTTGGCGCCGCTGCCGGCCAGCACCAGCACCCGGCTGCCGTAGACCCGGCCGCGACGCTCCGTCAGCAGCTTCGCGCAGGTGGCGGCCAGGCCGGCCACCGCCCGGTCCATCAGCGGCTGCCCGGCCAGTTCCGCCTCGGCGGCCCGGATCTGTTCGACGGTGTGTGCCTGACGCATGCCCACTCTCCCTCTGCGAAGCCTCCGAAAAGCGCTACCCCTCAGCGATCACCACGGCCGACGCCACGCCCGCGTCATGGCTCAGCGAGAGGTGCCAGCTACGCACCCCGAGCTCCGCCGCGCGGGCCGCCACCGTGCCGGTGACGTGCAAAGTCGGCCGACCCGACGTTTCGCTCCGGACCTCGGCGTCCAGCCAGTCCAGTCCACCCGGTGCGCCGAGCGCCTTGGCCAGCGCCTCCTTGGCCGCGAACCGGGCCGCGAGCGAGTCGGCGCCGCGCGGTTTCCCCGAGGGCAGCAGCAGCTCGGCCGCGGTGAAGAGCCGCCCGCGCATCCCGGGCGTGCGCTCCAGCGAGGCGGCGAAGCGCTCGATCGAGGCGACGTCGATTCCCACACCGATGATCACCCCGCAAACGGTACCGGTCCCCCGCGCCACAGCGCGGAGGACCGGCGGCGAAGCACCGTGGAACTACTCGACGGTGACCGACTTCGCCAGGTTGCGCGGCTGGTCCACCTCGTGGCCCTTGGCGGTGGCCAGCTCGCAGGCGAACACCTGCAGCGGCACGGTGGCCACCAGCGGCTGGAGCAGCACCGGCGTGGCCGGGATCCGGATCAGGTGGTCGGCGTACGGGACGACCGCCTCGTCGCCCTCCTCCGCGATCACGATGGTCCGCGCACCGCGGGCCCGGATCTCCTGGATGTTGGAGACGATCTTGTCGTGCAGCAGCGAGCGCCCCCGCGGCGACGGGACGACCACCACGACCGGCAGCCCGTCCTCGATCAGCGCGATCGGGCCGTGCTTCAGCTCGCCCGCCGCGAAGCCCTCGGCGTGCATGTACGCGAGCTCCTTGAGCTTGAGCGCACCCTCCAGCGCGACCGGGAACCCGACGTGCCGGCCGAGGAAGAGCACCGAGTTCGCGTCGGCCAGCGAGCGGGCCAGCTCGCGCACCGGCTCCATCGTGGTGAGCACCTGCTCGACCTGCTTCGGCGCGTCCGAGAGCTCCTTGATCACGGCGGAGATCTCGTCGCCCCACTTGGTCCCGCGCACCTGGCCCAGGTAGAGCGCGACCAGGTAGCAGGCGACCAGCTGGGTCAGGAACGCCTTCGTCGAGGCGACCGCGACCTCGGGGCCGGCGTGCGTGTACAGCACCGCGTCCGACTCGCGCGGAATCGTGGAGCCGTTGGTGTTGCAGATCGCCAGCACCCGGGCGCCCTGCTCGCGGGCGTGCCGCAGCGCCATCAGGGTGTCCATGGTCTCGCCGGACTGCGAGATCGCGATCACCAGCGTGCGGTGGTCCAGGATCGGGTCCCGGTAGCGGAACTCCGAGGCGACCTCGACCTCGCACGGGATCCGGGTCCAGTGCTCGATCGCGTACTTGGCGATCATCCCGGCGTGGAACGCCGTGCCGCAGGCCACGATGACGACCTTGTCGACCTCACGCAGCACGGAGTCGGGGATCCGCACCTCGTCCAGCGTGAGCCGCCCGTCGGTGCCGATCCGGCCGAGCAGCGTGTCGGCGACCGCCTTCGGCTGCTCGGCGATCTCCTTGAGCATGAAGTAGTCGTAGCCGCCCTTCTCGGCGGCCGAGACGTCCCAGTCCACGTGGTACTCGCGGGTCTCGGCGGGCGAGCCGTCGAACCCGGTCACCGTCACCGAGTCGGCGCGCAGCTCGACGACCTGGTCCTGACCCAGCTCGATCGCCTGACGGGTGTGCGCGATGAACGCGGCGACGTCCGAGGCGAGGAAGTTCTCGCCGACCCCGCGCCCGACCACCAGCGGCGAGTTGCGCCGCGCGCCGACCACCACGTCGGGGGCGTCGGCGTGCACGGCGACCAGCGTGAAGGCGCCGTCCAGCTGCCGGCAGACGGTGCGCATCGCCTCGGCCAGGTCGCCGTCGTACGCCTCGGCGAGCAGGTGGGCGACCACCTCGGTGTCGGTCTCGGAGCGCAGCGTGTGGCCGCGCTCGGCCAGCTCCGCGCGCAGCTGCGCGAAGTTCTCGATGATGCCGTTGTGGACGACCGCGACCCGGCCGTGGTCGTCCAGGTGGGGGTGGGCGTTCGCGTCGGTCGGACCGCCGTGGGTCGCCCAACGGGTGTGTCCGATGCCGGTGGTGCCGCCGGGAAGAGGGGTCTCGGCGAGCGACTTCTCAAGGTTCACGAGCTTTCCGGCCCGCTTGTCGGTGGCCAGACCCCACTGCCCTGAGGGGTCGACCGTCTGGATGGCCACGCCGGCCGAGTCGTACCCTCGGTACTCAAGGCGTTGCAGCCCGGCGATCACTACGTCGAGCGCGGGCTGAGCGCCCACATAACCAACAATTCCGCACATATGTGTCAGCATAAGGGCGACCGAATTTGCCGGTAGGCCACCCGGCGGTCAACAGCGCGTGACCGACACCACAGCCCACGGCAGCGCCCGGACGGCCCACAATGGACCATGTGCTGACCGAACTCTGTAGCCAGGGCGCCCCCTCGACGCCCAGCCCGTCGCCGTCCCCGTACGTCGACATGTCTCGGGCCGAGTGGAGCGCCCTGCGCAATCGCACTCCGCTGCCGCTGACCGCGGCGGAGGTGGAGCAACTGCGCGGCCTGGGCACCGCCCTGGACCTGGACGAGGTCGAGGACGTCTACCTGCCGCTGTCCCGGCTGCTGAACCTGTACATCCACGCCACGCACGAGCTGCGCGGCGCGGTCGGCACCTTCCTGGACAACCCCGACACGGAGCGGACCAGGACCCCGTTCGTCATCGGCGTGGCCGGCTCGGTCGCGGTCGGCAAGTCCACCACCGCCCGCCTGCTCCAGGCGCTGCTGGCCCGCTGGCCCGAGCACCCGCGGGTCGAACTCGTCACCACCGACGGCTTCCTGCTGCCCAACGCCGAGCTGCGGCGGCGCGGCCTGATGGCCCGCAAGGGGTTCCCCGAGTCCTACGACCGCCGGGCGCTGATGCGCTTCGTGGCGGACGTGAAGGCCGGCAAGGAACAGGTCACCGCGCCGATCTACTCGCACCTGATCTACGACATCGTGCCGGACGAGCGGCTCACCGTGCAGCGCCCGGACATCCTGATCGTCGAGGGACTGAACGTTCTGCAGCCCGCGTTGCCGGGCACCGACGGCCGCACCCGCCTCGCGGTCGCCGACTACTTCGACTTCTCGATCTACGTCGACGCGCGCACCGACGACATCGAGAACTGGTACCTGTCCCGCTTCAAGAAGCTGCGGGACACCGCGTTCCAGGACCCCAACTCGTACTTCCGCCGGTTCACCGAGGTGCCGGAGGAGGAGGCGATGGAGTACGGCCGCCAGGTCTGGCGCACCATCAACAAGCCCAACCTGCTGGAGAACGTGCTGCCGACCCGCGGCCGGGCGACCCTGGTGCTGCAGAAGGGCGCCGACCACAAGGTCCGCCGCGCCCTTCTGCGCAAGCTCTGACGGTCAGTCAGAGTTCGGACTCAGCAGGCCAGTTCGGCGCGGACCACGCCGGCCAGCCGCTCGGCCACCGAGCGGGCCTGCTCCTGGTCGGCCGCCTCGACCATGACCCGCACCAGCGGCTCGGTGCCGGACGGGCGCAGCAGCACCCGGCCGGTGCTGCCCAGCTCCGCCTCGGCGTCGGCGACCGCCTTGGCCAGCTCGGCGCTCTCGGTGACCCGGTTCTTGTCGACGTCCTTGACGTTGATCAGCAGCTGCGGCATCCGGGTCATCACCGCGGCGAGCTCGGCCAGCGTCTGCTTGGTCGCCGCGAGCCGGGCGCCCAGCATCAGGCCGGTCAGCGTGCCGTCGCCGGTGGTCGCGTGGTCCAGCAGGATCACGTGGCCGGACTGCTCGCCGCCCAGCGCGTAGCCGTGCTCCTTCATCGCCTCCAGCACGTAGCGGTCCCCCACCGCCGTCTCGACCAGGCCGATGCCCTCGCGCTCCATCGCCAGCTTGAAGCCGAGGTTCGCCATCACGGTGCCGACCGCGGTGTTGCGGCGCAGCGTGCCGGCCTCGCGCATCGCGACGGCCAGGACGGCCATGATCTGGTCGCCGTCCACCTCGTTGCCCTCGGCGTCGGCGGCCAGGCAGCGGTCGGCGTCGCCGTCCAGCGCGATGCCCAGGTCGGCCTGGTGCTCGCGCATCGCCAGTCGCAGGTTGTCCAGGTGGGTGGAGCCGACGCCGTCGTTGATGTTCAGACCGGTCGGCTCGGCGCCCAGCGTGTAGACCACCTCGGCGCCGGCCCGGGCGAACGCCTCGGGGGCGACCCGGGCGGCCGCGCCGTGCGCGCCGTCGATGACCACCTTGATGCCGTCCAGCCGGTTCGGCAGCACGCCGATCAGGTGCGCGACGTACTTGTCGAAGCCTTCGGTGTACTCGTGCACCCGGCCGACGCCGGCGCCGGTCGGGCGCGGGCGGACGGGCGCCGCACCCTCGACGTAGTGGCGGTAGTCGGACTCGATCGCGTCCTCGATCGCGTCGTCCAGCTTGTGCCCGCCGCGGGCCAGGAACTTGATGCCGTTGTCCGGCATCGCGTTGTGGCTGGCGGAGAGCATCACGCCGAAGTCCGCGCCGAGCGCACCGGTCAGGTACGCCACCGCGGGCGTCGGCAGCACGCCGACCCGCAGCACGTCCACGCCGGAGCCGGCCAGGCCGGCGATCACGGCGGCCTCCAGGAACTCGCCCGAGGCCCGCGGATCGCGGCCGACCACGGCCACCGGGCGGCGGCCGCCGAAGCCGCCGGCATCGCCCAGCACGTGCGCGGCCGCCATCGACAGGCCCAGGGCCAGTTCGGCGGTCAGGCCAACGTTGGCCACACCGCGTACGCCGTCCGTACCGAAGAGTCGTGCCACAGTCCCGTCCTTCATTGCCGGCCGTCGGCCTGGCCGAGGGGGGTGCCGGCCGACGGGGAAGAGTCTCCCTGGCCGCCTGACCGGTCCAGGGAGCACAACGCCCCGGGGCACATGAAGTGCTCCGGGGCGTGGGTCCCACCAACGGGGTGCGCACCAAGGGCGGTACGCACCCCGGGGCGTGACTAGCGCTTGCTGTACTGCGGGGCCTTACGGGCCTTCTTGAGACCGGCCTTCTTGCGCTCGACGGCACGCGCGTCACGCATCAGGAAACCGGCCTTCTTGAGGGCGGCGCGGTTGTTGTCCACGTCGGCCTCGTTCAGGGCGCGGGCCACGCCGAGGCGCAGCGCGTAGGCCTGACCGGAGACGCCGCCACCCGCGATGCGGGCGATGACGTCGTAACGGCCGTCAAGCTCGAGGAGCTTGAAGGGCTCGTTCACGGTCTGCTGGTGCACCTTGTTGGGGAAGTAGTTCTCCAGGGTGCGACCGTTGATCTTCCACTTGCCGGTGCCCGGGACGATGCGCACGCGGGCGATCGCCTCCTTGCGACGGCCGAGGCCGGCGCCGGGGATGGCCTCGCCGAAGCGGCCGGCCAGCGACTCGGTGGAGTAGGAGGTCTCCTCCTCGGAGGTGTACTCGGTGAGCTCCTCCTCGAAGTCGACGTCCAGGGTGGTCTCGATGGCAGCGTTCTCGGCCACGATGTTCCTCAGCTTTTCTTAGTTAAGGGCTTGTGGCCGGAATTACTGCGCGACCTGGGTGATCTCGAACGGCACCGGCATCTGGGCAGCGTGCGGGTGCTGGTCGCCCGAGTAGACCTTCAGCTTCGAGAGCATCTGGCGGCCCAGGCTGTTCTTCGGGACCATGCCCTTGATGGCCTTCTCGACGGCCTTCTCCGGGTTCTTGTCGAGCAGGTCGTCGTAGCGCACGGAGCGCAGACCGCCCGGGAAGCCGGAGTGGCGGTAGGCCAGCTTCTGGGTCTTCTTGTTACCCGACAGGTGCACCTTGTCCGCGTTGATGATGATGACGAAGTCACCAGTGTCAACGTGCGGCGCGTAGATCGCCTTGTGCTTGCCCCGGAGGAGGTTGGCGGCCTGGGAGGCCAGGCGGCCGAGCACGACGTCGGTCGCGTCGATGACGTGCCACTGACGCTGGACGTCGCCGGGCTTGGGGCTGTACGTACGCACGGTCGTAGCCTTCGCTTTTCAGTGAGTGAGTCCTGACAGGAGCACCTGGACGAGGGATCAGCCCGGTCCACCTTGGACGCAATTCAAGGGGGAGCCGCTGGTCATCGGCCTAGGTATCTCCGGCGTACCGACCTCTCACGTGAGATGGAGCGAGCCAATACGCACAACAAGGGCCTACAGTACCCGTCCGGTTGGCGAGAAGCCAAACGATCAACCGAACGGCCGGCCGGACGATCAACGTTCGCGGTCGACCCGGCGCTCGTCCCAGACCGGCTCCGGGGCCTCGTAGACCCGCCCGTCCGAGCCGAAGACCAGGAACCGGTCGAAGGTCTTGGCGAACCACCGGTCGTGCGTCACACAGAGCACCGTGCCGTCGAAGGCCTCCAGGGCCTCCTGCAGCGCCTCGGCGCTGTCCAGGTCCAGGTTGTCGGTCGGCTCGTCCAGCAGCAGCGCCGTGACCCCGGAGAGCTCCAGCTTGAGGATCATCAGCCGGGCCTGCTGACCGCCGGAGAGCGACTCGAACTTCTGCTCCTCCTGCTTGTCCAGCTCGTACCGGCGCAGCGCGCCCATCGCGGCCTTGCGCTCCAGGCCGTGCTCCTCCTCGACGATCGAGCGGACCGTGCGGCCGAAGAGCTCGGGGTGCGCGTGGGTCTGCCGGAAGTGCCCGGGGACCACCCGCGCGCCGAGCTTGAAGCCGCCGGTGTGCGCGACCGTCTCGTCGCCCGCCAGCAGCCGCAGGAAGTGCGACTTGCCGGAGCCGTTGGAGCCGAGCACGCCGACCCGCTCGCCGTAGAAGACCTCCAGGTCGAAGGGCTGCATCAGGCCGGTCAGTTCCAGCTGCTCGATGGTCAGCGCCCGGACGCCGGTGCGCCCGCCCTTGAGCCGCATGCTGATGTTCTGCTCGCGCGGCGGCTCCTCGGGGCGGCCGGCCTCCTCGAACTTCTTCAGCCGGGTCTGCGCGGCGGCGTACCGGGTGGCGAGCGCGTGGCTGACCGAGGCCGCCTGGCGCAGCGTGACGACCAGCTTCTTCAGCTTGGCGTGCTCCTCGTCCCAGCGGCGGCCGAGCTCCTCGAAGCGGGCGAACCGCTCCTTGCGCGCCTCGTGGAAGGAGTCGAAGCCGCCGCCGTGCACCCAGACGCTGCTGCCGCCGCCACCGAAGCCGGACTCGACGCTGATGATCTTGTCGGCGGTGCGCGAGAGCAGCTCGCGGTCGTGCGAGATGTAGAGCACGGTCTTGGAGCTGGCCTTGATGGCCTCCTCCAGCCAGCGCTTGCCCGGTACGTCCAGGTAGTTGTCCGGCTCGTCGAGCAGCAGCACCTCGTCGGGGCCGCGCAGCAGGCACTCCAGCACCAGGCGCTTCTGCTCACCGCCGGAGAGCGTGTTCAGGCCGCGGAACTGGGCGCGGTCGAACGGCATTCCGAGCGCCGCGGTGGTGCAGACGTCCCAGTCGGTCTCGTACTCGTAGCCGCCGACGTCGGCCCAGTCGGAGAGGGCCTGGGCGTAGGCCATCTGCGTCTTCTCGTCGTCCTGCGCCATCATCGCCAGCTCGGCGGCGTCCACCGCCTTGGCGGCCACCGCGATCCGCGGCGGGGCGACGGAGACCAGCAGGTCGCGCACCGAGGCGTCCGGCGGCAGCGCGCCCGGCGTCTCGCGCAGGTCCTCGCGGCCGGTGGTGCCGACGAACTGGCGCATCACGCCCAGGCCGCCGCTGACCGTGACGGTCCCGCCGTGCGGCTGGGTGTCCCCCGCGATCATGCGCAGCAGCGTGGTCTTGCCGGCGCCGTTCGCGCCCACCAGGGCGACCGCGGCGCCCTCGCCGACCCGGAAGGACGCGTCGTCGAACAGCACCCGCCCGTCCGGCAGGTAGTACTCAAGGTGCGAAATCTCGACGTGTCCCATGGGGGGAAATTGTGCAGTGCCGACCCGCCCGGACCAAACGGATTACCCTGCTGCGCCTGCTGCCGGGGCCGCGCCGGCCTGCCCGGGCAGCGTGCGCATCCGCCGGGCGAGCCGGTTGCGCTCGGCGAGCTGGTCGTCGGCCGGGTAGCCGACCTCCTCCAGCGTCAGCCCGTACGGCCGGATCACGTTGACGGCGCTGTTGCGCACCCCGCCGGCCAGCACCTCGCCGGGGAACTCCACCGGGCGGTGCCCGTCACCGACCAGCAGCATCGCGCCGACCAGCGCGCGGACCATGTTGTGGCAGAACGCGTCGGCCCGCACGGTGGCGACCGCCAGGCTGCCCTCCTGGGTCGCGTACGGGTCCATCGGCACCCGGTCCCAGTGCAGCTCCAGCAGCGTGCGGATGGTCGTCGCACCCTCGCGCTTCTTGCAGTACGCGGCGAAGTCGTGCTCGCCGAGCAGCAGCCGGGCGGCCTCGTTCATCCGGTCGATGTCCAGCGGGCGGTCGTGCCAGAGCACGTGGCCGCGCAGCAGCGGGTCCACCCCGCCCGGGTGGTCGGCCACCCGGTAGGCGTAGCGGCGCCAGATCGCCGCGAAGCGCGCGTCGAAGCCCGCCGGGGCCTCGGACACCCGGTAGATCCGCACGTCGGCGGGCAGCCGCCCGGCGAGCCGGCGCAGCAGCTTCTCGCCGTGCTCCGCCCACAGTGCGACCGGCAGATCGACGTGCGCGACCTGGCCGCGCGCGTGCACCCCGGCGTCGGTGCGCCCGGCCACGGTGAGCGGGAAGAGCTCGGGGCTGCGGGTGACGATCTGCAGCGCGCTCTCGATCTCCTCCTGCACGGTCCGGCGGCCGCGCTGGCGGGCCCAGCCGGAGAACTCGGCGCCGTGGTAGGCGAGATCGAGCCGGATCCGCTGGTACCCCGCTGCGGGGCCGTCCTTGGCCGGAGCCGGCTCGGCGCAGTCGTTCACCGCAGTCACCACAGTTTTCCTCCAGACATGGCGAACGGGCCCGCTCCCCCGCCGAAGCGGGGAAGCGGGCCCGTCACTGAACCTGCGAGCGTCAGGCCTGCTCGTCCGCCGGAGCGGCGTCGGCCGGAACCTCGTCGGCGACCGGGGCGGCAGCGGCCTCGGTCTCCTTGACGGCGCGCTTGGTGGCGGCCTCGGCCTCACCGACGGCGTTCTGCGCGACGGTCAGGGCCTCGACCAGCTCGATCACGGCCATCGGGGCGTTGTCGCCACGACGGGGACCGATCTTGGTGATGCGGGTGTAACCACCGGGGCGGTTCTCGTAGCGCGGCGCGATCTCGGTGAAGAGGGTGTGCAGCACGGAGACGTCGGTGATCGTCTTGCGGACGACACGACGGTTGTGGATGTCACCGGCCTTGGCCTTGGTGATCAGCTTCTCCGCCAGCGGGCGCATCCGACGGGCCTTGGCCTCGGTCGTGGTGATGCGGCCGTACTGGAACAGCTCGCGGCACAGGCCGGCGAGCAGCAGCGGCTCGTGGTGCGGGCCGCCGCCGAGGCGGGCGCCCTTCGCGGGACGGGGCATGGTAGCTCCTTGAATCTCCGAATCCGGCCGTATCAGGTACCGGAACGGGCGGCCGGGCGCAGTTGCCCGGACGACTTAGCTCTTTCACATCGAACCGAGGGCGGTTCGTGACGAACCGCCCTCGGAACAAATCCTCAGTACTGCTCGGTCTCCGCGTAACCCGCGTCGTCCAGGTCGTCGGCGCCGAAGGCGTCGGCGGCGGCGGTCGGGTCGAATCCGGGCGGGCTGTCCTTGAGGGCCAGGCCCATGCCGGCCAGCTTCGCCTTGACCTCGTCGATCGACTTCGCACCGAAGTTGCGGATGTCGAGCAGGTCGGCCTCGGAGCGGGCGACGAGCTCACCCACGGTGTGGATGCCCTCGCGCTTGAGGCAGTTGTACGACCGAACGGTGAGCTCCAGCTCCTCGATCGGCAGCGCCAGGTCGGCGGCCAGGGCGGCGTCCGTCGGGGACGGGCCCATGTCGATGCCCTCGGCGTCGATGTTCAGCTCGCGGGCGAGACCGAACAGCTCCACCAGGGTCTTGCCGGCCGAGGCCATGGCGTCACGCGGGCGCATGGCGGGCTTGGTCTCGACGTCGACGATCAGCTTGTCGAAGTCGGTCCGCTGCTCGACACGGGTGGCCTCGACCTTGTAGGTGACCTTCAGCACGGGGCTGTAGATCGAGTCGACCGGGATGCGGCCGATCTCCTGGCCGGAAGCCTTGTTCTGCACGGCGGAGACGTAGCCGCGACCGCGCTCGACGGTCAGCTCCATCTCCAGCTTGCCCTTGCCGTTCAGCGTGGCCAGGACGAGCTCGGGGTTGTGCACCTCGACACCGGCCGGGGGCGCGATGTCGGCGGCGGTGACCACACCCGGACCCTGCTTGCGCAGGTACATCACGACCGGCTCGTCGTGCTCCGAGGAGACGACCAGCTGCTTGATGTTGAGGATGAGGTCGGTGACGTCCTCCTTGACGCCCGGCACGGTGGTGAACTCGTGCAGGACACCGTCGACCCGGATGCTGGTGACAGCGGCGCCGGGGATCGAGGAGAGGAGCGTGCGGCGGAGCGAGTTGCCGAGGGTGTAGCCGAAGCCCGGCTCCAGCGGCTCGATGACGAACCGCGAGCGGTACTCGTCGACAACCTCTTCGGTCAGCGACGGACGCTGAGCGATAAGCATTTTTCAGATCCTCCAGTTGTCTTCGGCACCCACTATTTGATGCCGAACAAACCAAGCGTACGGCCTCCCGCACGAAGCGGGAGGCCGGACGCAAGGGGTAAAACAAGCGCCCGAAGGCGCAGCACCCGAAGGCGACGCGTCAGACGCGGCGGCGCTTCGGCGGGCGGCAGCCGTTGTGCGGGGTGGGGGTGACGTCCTGGATCGAGCCCACCTCCAGGCCGGTGGCCTGGAGCGAACGGATCGCGGTCTCGCGGCCGGAGCCCGGACCCTTCACGAAGACGTCAACCTTGCGCATGCCGTGCTCCTGCGCACGACGCGCGGCGGCCTCGGCGGCCATCTGCGCGGCGAACGGGGTGGACTTGCGCGAGCCCTTGAAGCCGACGTGGCCGGCAGAGGCCCAGGAGATCACGTTGCCCGCGGGGTCGGTGATCGAAACGATGGTGTTGTTGAACGTGCTCTTGATGTGAGCGTGCCCGTGGGCGACGTTCTTCTTTTCCTTGCGGCGGATCTTCTTCGCGCCGGCAGCCTGACGACCCTTGGGGGGCATAAGTCTGTTTCTCCTACTGAGGTGGTCGGTCCGCTAACCCGCGGGCCGGAGGGATGTCCGGTTAACGGGCGGACTACTTCTTGCCCGGCTTCTTCTTGCCGGCAATCGCGCGACGCGGGCCCTTGCGGGTACGCGCGTTGGTGTGGGTGCGCTGACCGCGGACGGGCAGACCGCGGCGGTGACGCAGACCCTCGTAGCAGCCGATCTCGACCTTGCGGCGGATGTCGGCGGCCACCTCGCGGCGGAGGTCACCCTCGACCGTGTAGTTGGCGTCGATCCACTGCGCGAGCTTGACGAGGTCGTCCTCGGAGATGTCGCGAACCCGGATGTCGGGGTTCACGCCCGTCTCGGCCAGCGACTGCTGGGCGCGGGTACGGCCGATGCCGTAGACGTACGTGAGGGCGATCTCGATCCGCTTTTCGCGGGGGAGATCAACGCCGGCGAGGCGTGCCATTCATGGCTCCTGTGGTTCTTCAGAGGTCTGACGAGCGGCCTACTCGGACACCTCTCGGTGTGCGAGCCCCGGCCTCTGACCGGGGGTGGCAGTCCGTCCCTGGGGGACGGATCGGGCAGCCCGCGTTTGACGTTGGTGCGCGTCGCGCGAAGTACTACGAGAAATGCGGGACGATCAGCCCTGGCGCTGCTTGTGGCGCAGGTTGTCGCAGATCACCATGACCCGGCCGTGACGGCGGATCACCTTGCACTTGTCGCAGATCTTCTTGACGCTCGGCTTGACCTTCATGGTTCAGGTTCTCCGGGTCTAGATCTGACGTTTGTTACCACTCGCAGGGCGAGCGGCGGACTACTTGTAGCGGTAGACGATCCGACCGCGCGTCAGGTCGTAGGGGCTCAGCTCCACGACGACGCGGTCGTCCGGGAGGATACGGATGTAGTGCATCCGCATCTTGCCGCTGATGTGCGCGAGGACCTTGTGACCGTTCTGCAGCTCAACCTTGAACATGGCGTTCGGGAGAGACTCGATCACGGTGCCCTCGATCTCAATGGCGCCTTGCTTCTTTGCCATGAACTGCGAGATCCACCTTCCGGGACCGGCTACCGTATGCGGCACGCTCGTGCGAACCTGGGTTCACCCCGACCCGCGAGGGAAGAGGGCGTGCTGAAGCACGCTACGAGTGAGCCGACGGTCCATCGTACGCGAGCCCCGGGCTAACGGCCAAACCGGGGGTCGGCCTGCGAGCCGCCCGGCTGCTGCGGCTGCTGCGGCTGGCCGTATGCCGACTGCCCGTGCACCGGCTGCGCATGCACCGGCTGACCGTGCAGGGCCTGGCCGAAGAGGTGCTGCCCGTAGGCCGGCTGGGCAGCCGCCGGCTCGACGCCCACCGGCTGGACGATCGCGGTACAGGCCGAACAGCGGGTGGCGGCCTCGGGGATCTCGGTCAGGCACTCGGGGCACGGGCGCTTGGCGACCTTCGGCTTCTTCGGCAGGTAGCGCGCGGTCGCCTTGGACACCGGCAGCACGACGCAGAAGTAGAGCACCGCGGCGGTCATCACGAACGCGATCAGCGCGTTCAGGAACGCGCCGTACTGGAACGTGACGTGCAGCACCGTCCAGCTGGCCGAGCTGAAGTCGCCGGACGCGCCGACCACCATGCCGACCAGCGGGGTGAGGAAGGCCTTCACGAAGCCGCCGACCAGCGCGGTGAACGCCGCACCGATGACGATGCCGACGCCCATGTCGACGACGTTCCCGCGCATCATGAAGTCACGGAAGCCCTTAAGCACTGTTACCACCCTATTGTCCGATTTCGCCTGCCGCTCGAAGGCAGCACGATACCGGCACGACCGGGCGGTGGTGTTAACCCCGCAGGTCGGCGGTGGTGTCAGGCCAGCGGGTCGGGAGCGGCCGTCACGCCCAGCGCCGCGAGCGCGGCCTTGCCGCCGTCGAACGCGGTGAGCACCAGCGGACCCTGCTCGGTGATCGCCACCGAGTGCTCCCAGTGCGAGGCCCAGGTGCCGTCGTTCGTGACGACCGTCCAGTCGTCCTCAAGGACCGAGGTGTGCGGGGTGCCGAGCGAGACCATCGGCTCGATCGCGAGCACGGTGCCGGGGATCAGCTTCGGGCCCTTGCCGCGGCCGCGCTCGACGTAGTTCAGCACGTGCGGCTCCATGTGCATCGCGGTGCCGATGCCGTGGCCGCCGTAGCCCTCGGTGATGCCCCACTTGCCCTTGGGCGGCAGCGGCTGGCGGCGGATGTAGCCCTCGATCGCCTTGGAGACGTCGACCAGGCGGTTGCCCTTCTTCATCTGGGCGATGCCGGCCCACATCGAGCCCTCGGTGACCCGGCTGAGCATCTCGACCTCGGGGCGGACCTCGCCGACCGCGACGGTGATCGCCGCGTCGCCGTGCCAGCCGTCCACGATCGCGCCGCAGTCGATCGAGATCACGTCACCGGCCATCAGCACCCGGTCACCGGGGATGCCGTGGACGACCTCGTTGTTGACCGAGGCGCAGATCACGCCCGGGAACCAGAGGCCGCCGTGGTGGGCGCGGAAGTTCGAGGTGGCGCCGTGGTCGGCGATCACCTTCGCCGCGATGTCGTTGATCTCCTGGGTCGTGATCCCGGGAGCGACCGCCTCGCGGCAGGCCTTGAGGGCCTCGGCGACGACCAGCCCGGCGACGCGCATCTTGGCGATCTGCTCGGGGGTCTTGATCTCCACCATCTGGCAAGCCTTTCGTTAAGTTCCCCGCCCGGTCCTTGCCGGGCGGCCGTCCACACAGACCCACCGTACGACGCCGCACGGCCGCGGCACCCGTCGTCGGGTACCGCGGCCGTGTGGCTGGAGTGTCTGTTCTCAGTTCTGCTTGTCGGCCGCCAGCGCCTCGACAGCGCGCTGGGTGACCTCGTCGACCTTGCCGAGCGCCGAGATCGTGGTGACCAGGCCCTGCTTGGCGTAGTAGTCGATGATCGGCTCGGTCTCCGTGTGGTAGACCTCCAGCCGGGTGCGGACCTTGTCCTCGCTGTCGTCGGAACGCTGGTACAGCTCGCCACCGCAGTGGTCGCAGACGTCCTCGACGGCCGGGGGGTTGTAGACCACGTGGAACACGTGGGCGCCGTCCTTGCGGCAGATCCGCCGGCCGGCGATCCGCTTCACGACCTCGTCCTCGGGGACCTCCAGATCCAGCACGCCGTCGAGGGCGATGCCGGTCTCGGTCAGGAAGTCGTCCAGTGCCTTGGCCTGGTCCAGGTTCCGCGGGAAGCCGTCCAGCAGGAAGCCGTTGCCGGTGTCCGGCTGGGTCAGGCGGTCCTTGGCCATCCCGATGGTGACCTCGTCCGGCACGAGCTGGCCGGCGTCCATGTAGCCCTTCGCCTGGAGCCCCAACGGGGTGCCCTGGCTGATGTTGGCCCGGAACAGGTCGCCGGTCGAGATGTGCGGGATGGACAGGGTCTTGGCGAGCACGTGCGCCTGAGTACCCTTCCCGGCCCCGGGAGGTCCGACGAGGACGATACGCATCAGCGGAGGAACCCTTCGTAATTACGCTGCTGGAGCTGGCTCTCGATCTGCTTAACAGTTTCGAGTCCGACGCCGACGATGATGAGGATGCTGGTGCCGCCGAACGGGATCGTGGTGCTCGCGTTGAGGGCGACCAGGCCGATCATCGGGATCAACGCGATGAGGCCCAGGTAGAGCGAACCCGGCCAGGTGATGCGGGTCAGCACGTAGTTCAGGTACTCGGCCGTCGGCCGGCCCGCCCGGATGCCCGGGATGAACCCACCATACTTCTTCATATTGTCGGCAACTTCTTCGGGGTTGAAGGAGATCGCGACGTAGAAGAAGGCGAAGAAGACGATCAGTACGAAGTACGTGATCATGTAGACCGGGTGGTCACCCTTGGTGAAGTTCTGCTGCACCCAGGTCGCCCAGCCGGCCTTGCTGTTCGTCAGCTGGGCCACCAGGGCCGGGATGTACAGCAGTGACGAGGCGAAGATGACCGGGATGACACCGGCCTGGTTCACCTTGAGCGGGATGTACGTCGAGGTGCCGCCGAACGCCCGGCGCCCGATCATCCGCTTCGCGTACTGGACCGGGATCCGGCGCTGGGCCTGTTCCACGAAGATGACCAGGACCACCACCACGACGCCGACCGCCAGGACGGCGAAGAAGTCGAACCAGCCGCCACCGATCTTGCCGAGCTTCTTGATGCTCCACAGGTTGCCGGGGAAGCCCGAGGCGATCGAGGTGAAGATCAGGATCGACATGCCGTTGCCGATGCCGCGGTCGGTGATCAGCTCACCGAGCCACATGATCACCGTGGTGCCGGCCGTCATGGTGATGACCATGACCGCGATCCGGAACACCGAGGTGTCCGGGACCACCTGGCTGCCCTGGGAGCAGGTCGAGAAGAGCGCGCCGTTCGAGGCGGTGGCCACGATGCCGGTGCCCTGGAGGATCGCCAGCGCGATGGTCAGGTACCGGGTGTACTGGGTGATCTTCGTGGTCCCGGCCTGACCCTCCTTCTTCAGCGCCTCGAGTCGCGGGATCACGACGGTGAGGAGCTGGAGGATGATGCTGGCGGTGATGTACGGCATGATGCCGAGCGCGAAGATCGTCAACTGCAGCAGCGCACCGCCGCTGAACAGGTTGACGAGGCCGAAGAGGCCATTGCTGCTCTGCTTGACGCAGAAGTTCACGGCCTTGAAGTTGACGCCCGGGACAGGGATGTGCGCGCCCATCCGGAACAGCACCATGATGCCCAGCGTGAACAGCAGCTTCTTGCGCAGGTCGGGCGTCTTGAACGCCCGCGCGAACGCACTGAGCACGGTGCCTCCTGCGCCTCCCGCGCGTCGTCGGCGGGAGGGTCGGTCCTGATGATGGGAGATGGTCTGCTCCCAGGCAGCCCGGGGGCAGCGTACAAGGGAACTCCACGGACTCTAACAGTGCGCAGCCACTGTGAAGAAGCGCGCGGAGCACGGGGTTGCCATGGGAATGCCAGGATGCCCGGTTTTGGCCGGGGTTGAGCGCCGAACCCGTGCCGATCACCACACAAACAACTGAGCCCCGCCCCTCGAAAGAGGGACGGGGCTCAGTGCTGACGGCGCGTCAGAAGGCAGTCAAGCGACTGTCAACGGGCTCAGATGAGCTCGGTGACGGTGCCGCCGGCGGCCGTGATCTTCTCGGCGGCGGAGCCGGAGACGGCGTCCACCGAGACCTGCAGCGCAACCGAGATCTCGCCGGTGCCGAGCACCTTGACGAGCGAGTTCTTGCGAACCGCGCCCTTCTCGACGAGACCCTCGACGGTGACCTCTCCACCCTGGGGGTAGAGCTCGGCCAGCTTGTCGAGGTTGACCACCTGGAAGGTGATCTTGAACGGGTTCTTGAAACCCTTCAGCTTCGGCAGGCGCATGTGGAGGGGCATCTGGCCACCCTCGAAGCGCTGCGGAACCTGGTAACGGGCCTTGGTGCCCTTGGTACCACGACCGGCGGTCTTACCCTTGGACGCCT
The DNA here is from genome assembly GCF_057158765.1 of Kitasatospora sp. NEAU-69. Taxonomy (NCBI): domain Bacteria; kingdom Bacillati; phylum Actinomycetota; class Actinomycetes; order Kitasatosporales; family Streptomycetaceae; genus Kitasatospora; species Kitasatospora sp. NEAU-69. The sequence continues at coordinate 146,827 of NZ_JBWXUE010000012.1, read as the reverse complement.
CACCACGACCGACACGGGTCTTCGCGGTCTTGGCACCCGGGGCGGGACGCAGGTTGTGGATCTTGATCGGCGAGTCAGCCATCTCAGTCCACCTCCTCGACCGTGACGAGGTGACGCACGGTCTGGGCCATCCCGCGGATCTCGGGACGGTCCTCCTTGACAACCACATCGTGCATGCGCTTCAGACCCAGCGAGCGCAGCGTCTCGCGGTGGTTCTGCTTGCTGCCGATGTACGACTTGGTCTGCGTGATCTTCAGGCGAGCCATCAGACACCAGCCCCAGCCGTCGCGGCGGCGGTGCCCGCGGCACGAGCGCGCAGCAGGGCGGCCGGAGCCACGTCCTCCAGCGGCAGGCCACGACGGGCAGCGATCTCCTCGGGGCGAACGAGGCCCTTCAGAGCCACCACGGTGGCGTGCACGATGTTGATCGCGTTGTCCGAGCCGAGCGACTTCGACAGGATGTCGTGAACGCCGGCGCACTCCAGGACGGCACGCACCGGGCCACCGGCGATAACACCGGTACCGGGGGAAGCCGGCTTGAGCAGCACGACGCCGGCAGCCTTCTCGCCCTGGATCGGGTGCGGGATGGTGCCCTGGATACGGGGGACCTTGAAGAAGTTCTTCTTGGCCTCCTCAACACCCTTGGCGATGGCGGCCGGAACCTCCTTCGCCTTCCCGTAACCGACACCCACGGTGCCGTCGCCGTCGCCCACCACTACGAGCGCGGTGAAGCTGAAGCGACGACCACCCTTGACAACCTTGGCGACACGGTTGATCGCAACGACGCGCTCAACGTAAGCAGTCTTCTCGACGGCGGGGGCGTTGCCCCGGTCGTCGCGCTTACGGTCACGCCGCTCGCCACCGCCGGTGCCGCCGCCGGCGCCGCTACCGCGGCGCTGGGGTCCAGCCATTGGAATTACCTCTCTCGATTACGTCCGCCGACAGAGTCGACGAGCGGCTTAGAAGTCGAGCCCGGCCTCGCGAGCCGCGTCCGCCAGGGCGGCGATGCGGCCGGCGTACCGGTTGCCCGCGCGGTCGAAGACGACCGACTCGATGCCGACAGCCTTGGCGCGCTCGGCGACCAGGCTCCCGACCTTCTTGGCCAGCTCGGTCTTGTCGCCCTCGACGCCCTTGATGGACACGTCGAGGGTGGACGCCGACGCCAGGGTGTGACCCTTGGCGTCGTCGATGACCTGGGCGACCATGTGACGGTTCGAGCGCGTCACGACGAGGCGCGGACGCACCTCGGTGCCGGTGACGCGCTTGCGAACGCGGATCGCGCGGCGCTTACGGGCGGAGGGCTTGTAGGCGTTGCCCTTGCCGATCTTGACAGAAAGACTCATGGCTTACTTACCGCTCTTTCCGACCTTGCGGCGGATGACCTCGCCCGCGTACTTGACGCCCTTGGCCTTGTACGGGTCGGGCTTACGCAGCTTGCGGATCTTGGCCGAAACCTCGCCGACCAGCTGCTTGTCGATCCCGTCCACGTGGAACTTGGTGGGCGACTCGACCACGAAGGAGATACCCTCCGGGGCCTCGATCAGGATCGGGTGGCTGTAGCCGAGCTGGAACTCCATGGCGGAGCCCTTCGCTGCGACTCGGTAACCAACACCGCTGATCTCCAGCGACTTGCGGTAGCCCGCGGTCACGCCGGTGATCATGTTCGCCACCAGCGTGCGCGAAAGCCCGTGCAGGGCCTTCGACAGACGCTCGTCGTTGGGGCGAACGACAACCAGAGTGCCGTCCTCGCCCTTGCTGATCTCGATCGGCTCAGCGACGACGTGGGTGAGGGAGCCCTTGGGACCCTTCACACCGACCGTCTGGCCATCGATGGTGACGTCCACGCCGGCGGGAACCGGGATGGGCAGCCGTCCAATGCGCGACATTGCTGTACCTCCGTTTCCCGAATTACCAGACGTAGGCGAGAACTTCTCCGCCTACGCCCTTCTTGGCGGCCTGCTTGTCCGTGAGGAGACCCGAGGACGTGGAGATGATCGCCACGCCCAGGCCGCCGAGGACCTTCGGCAGGTTGGTGGACTTTGCGTAGACCCGCAGGCCCGGCTTGCTGATTCGCTTGATACCAGCGATCGAGCGCTCGCGGTTCGGACCGAACTTGAGCTCGATGGTCAGCTTCTTGCCGACCTCGCCCTCGGCCGGCTCCTCGACCTTCCAGCTGGAGATGTAACCCTCCTGCTGCAGGATCTGCGCGACGTGCGACTTGATCTTGCTAGCCGGCATCGCCACGGAGTCGTGGTACGCCGAGTTCGCGTTACGCAGACGCGTGAGCATGTCTGCGATGGGGTCGGTCATGGTCATGATGGCCTCAGGCCTCTCTCGCCGTGGTTTCTCCGCGCCAGGTCCCCCCGCCGCACTCCGCTGAGTGCGGAGTTCGGCAGGGGCACAGACGCAGGGGACCTGCGGCGTTAGTAAGACTGGGTGCGAGCCCCTTCAGAGAAGGGCCGCGTGCATCCATAGGAGACGCCGCGGCAGGGGGCCCGACCCCACTACCTTACGGGAGTCCGTACGGTGGCCCAAATCTGGGCGGTGTGGGGTCGGGCACCTCTGCTTCGCTTATGCGTTCAACCAGGTGCTCTGGATTACCAGGAGCTCTTGGTCACGCCCGGCAGCTCGCCGCGGTGGGCCATCTCACGGAGGCACACACGGCACAGGCCGAACTTGCGGTACACCGAGTGCGGACGGCCGCAGCGCTGGCAGCGGGTGTAACCGCGGACAGCGAACTTCGGCTTACGCTCGGACTTCGCGATGAGGGACTTCTTCGCCATGTGCTTACGCCTCCTTGAACGGGAAGCCCAGAGCGCGCAGGAGCGCCCGGCCCTCGTCGTCGGTCTGGGCGGTGGTCACGACGGTGATGTCCATACCGCGCTGACGGTCGACCTTGTCCTGGTCGATCTCGTGGAACATGACCTGCTCGGTCAGACCGAAGGTGTAGTTGCCACGGCCGTCGAACTGCTTCGGGGAGAGACCACGGAAGTCACGGATACGCGGCAGAGCCAGCGACACCAGACGGTCCAGGAACTCCCACATGCGGTCACCACGGAGGGTGACGTGGGTGCCGATCGGCTGGCCCTCACGCAGCTTGAACTGCGCGATGGACTTGCGAGCCTTGGTCACGGCCGGCTTCTGACCGGTGATCGCGGTCAGGTCGCGGATCGCGCCATCGATCAGCTTGGAGTCGCGGGCGGCCTCGCCCACACCCATGTTGACCACGACCTTGACCAGGCCGGGGATCAGCATGACGTTCTCGTAGGAGAACTCCTCAAGCAGCTGGCCCTTGATCTCGGCGTTGTAACGCGCCTTGAGGCGGGGGGCCACCTTCTCAACGTTCTCGATCGTCGTCTCAGACATCAGATGTCCTCACCGGTTCGCTTGGCAACGCGGATCTTGTTGCCCTCGTCATCGAAGCGGTAACCAACGCGAGTGACGACCTTCTTGCCGTCCTTCTCCACGACCAGCTGCACGTTGGAGACGTGCACCGGGGCCTCGACGGTGACGATGCCACCGGCGGTGCCCGGGCCGGGCTTGGTGTGCTTCTTGACCCGGTTCACACCCTCGACGAGGACCTTGTTCTCGGCGGGCATGGCCTGAATGACCTTGCCCTGCTTGCCGCGGTCCTTGCCGGTGATGACCTGAACCAGGTCACCCTTCTTGATCTTCATGCTGTTCGCCATGGGTTAGAGCACCTCCGGCGCAAGCGAGATGATCTTCATGAACTTCTTGTCACGCAGCTCGCGGCCCACCGGGCCGAAGATGCGGGTACCACGGGGGTCACCGTCGGTGTTCTTGAGCACGACGGCGGCGTTCTCGTCGAACCGGATGTACGAACCGTCGGGACGACGGCGCGACTTCACGGTACGGACGATGACGCACTTGACGACGTCGCCCTTCTTGACGCTGCCGCCCGGGATCGCGTCCTTGACGGTGGCGACGATGACGTCCCCGATACCGGCGTAGCGGCGACCGGAACCACCGAGAACGCGGATGCAAAGGATTTCCTTCGCGCCCGTGTTGTCGGCGACACGCAGTCGCGACTCCTGCTGGATCACAGCTTTCTCCTGATCGTCAACGAGAGACGACGGGCCGGCCGCTGCTCACACCGGCGTCGCGCGCGGTGACCCGCGCGGACCTGGTGCACATACGGCCGTACCTCATCGGCTTCGTTACTTGGCCTTCTCGAGGATCTCGACGACGCGCCAGCGCTTCGTCGCGGACAGCGGACGGGTCTCCATCAGGAGGACCCGGTCGCCGACGCCGCAAGAGTTCTGCTCGTCGTGCGCCTTCAGCTTGTTCGTACGGCGGATGACCTTGCCGTACAGAGCGTGCTTGACGCGGTCCTCGACGGCGACGACGACGGTCTTGTCCATCTTGTCGCTGACGACGAGACCCTCGCGGGTCTTGCGGAAGCCGCGCGTCTCGTTGGTGGTGTTCTCAGTCATCAGGCGCTCTCCACCGTCTCGATGCCCAGCTCGCGCTCGCGCATCAGGGTGTAGATCCGCGCGATGTCCTTACGGACCAGCCGGAGCCGTCCGTGGTTGTCGAGCTGTCCGGTCGCCGCCTGGAAGCGGAGGTTGAACAGCTCCTCCTTGGCCTCACGAAGCTTGGCAACGAGACCCTCGTTGTCCAGCTCGCGCAGCTCAGCAGCCTTGGTGCCGGCCGACATCAGCTCTCACCTGCCTCGCGCCGGACAATCCGGCACTTCATCGGGAGCTTGTGAGCAGCGCGGGTGAGCGCCTCACGAGCAACCTTCTCGTTGGGGTAGGACAGCTCAAACATGATCCGTCCCGGGTGAACGTTGGCAATCCACCACTCCGGCGAACCCTTACCGGAACCCATGCGGGTCTCGGCCGGCTTCTTGGTGAGGGGACGGTCCGGGTAAATGTTGATCCAGACCTTGCCGCCACGCTTGATGTGACGGTTGATGGCGATACGAGCGGACTCGATCTGCCGGTTCGTCACGTAGGCCGGGGTGACGGCCTGGATGCCGTACTCGCCGAAGGCGAGCTCGGTGCCACCCTTGGCCGCGCCGCGACGCTTGGGGTGGTGCTGCTTGCGGTGCTTGACCCGACGGGGGATCAGCATGTCGGTCAGGCCTCCGTTCCGGTGCTCTCAGCGGCCGGGGCGTCCGTCACCGGGGCCGCGGGGGCCTCGGCAGCGGGACGACGGCCACCACGGGCGCCACCGCGCTCGCCGCCACGGCCACCGCGCTCGCCGCCACGCGCGGGGCGGGCGTCGTTGCGGGCCGGACGGTTGCCCGAGCGGGCAGCAGCGTTCTCAGCGCGGACCTCGGCGATGTTCTTGACATCGCCCTTGTAGATCCAGACCTTCACGCCGATACGGCCGAAGGTCGTCTTGGCCTCGAAGAAGCCGTAGTCGACGTTCGCGCGCAGCGTGTGCAGCGGCACACGACCCTCGCGGTAGAACTCCGAACGGCTCATCTCGGCGCCGCCGAGACGACCGGAGCACTGGACCTTGATGCCCTTGGCGCCGGACTTCATCGTGCCCTGCATCGACTTGCGCATGGCACGACGGAACGACACGCGGGAGGACAGCTGCTCCGCGACGCCCTGAGCCACGAGCTGGGCGTCCAGCTCGGGGTTCTTGACCTCGAGGATGTTCAGCTGGACCTGCTTGCCGGTCAGCTTCTCGAGGTCGCCGCGGATGCGGTCGGCCTCGGTGCCACGGCGACCGATGACGATGCCGGGGCGAGCGGTGTGGATGTCAACGCGGACGCGGTCGCGGGTGCGCTCGATCTCAACCTTCGAGATGCCGGCGCGCTCCATGCCCTTCGTCATCATGCGACGAATGGCAACGTCTTCCTTGACGTAGTCCTTGTACAGCTTGTCGGCGTACCAGCGGGACTTGAAGTCCGTGCTGATGCCGAGGCGGAACCCGTGCGGGTTAACCTTCTGGCCCATTACCGGGTCCCTTCCTTGCTGCTGACGACCACGGTGATGTGGCTGGTCCGCTTGCGGATCCGGTAGGCACGGCCCTGGGCGCGCGGACGGAACCGCTTCAGGGTCGGGCCCTCGTCAACGTACGCCTCGCTGATGACGAGGTCGTCCACGTTGTTGTGGTTGTAGTTGTGCACGGCGTTGGCAATGGCGCTGTCGAGCACCTTGCCAACCGGCACGGTTGCGGCCTGCGGAGCGAAACGCAGGACCGCCTGGGCCTCCGTGGCGTTCAGGCCACGGATGAGGTCCACCACGCGGCGGGCCTTCATGGGCGTGACACGGATGTACCGTGCCTGGGCCCTGGCTTCCATGGTTGTCCCCTTGCTGGTGTAAGTCATGTGAGTCGTTTGGCTGTTCTGCCGGCGACTAGCGACGCTTCGACTTGCGGTCGTCCTTGACGTGGCCGCGGAAGGTGCGCGTCGGCGCGAACTCGCCGAGCTTGTGGCCGACCATCGACTCGGTGACGAACACCGGGACGTGCTTGCGACCATCGTGAACCGCGAGCGTGTGACCGAGCATGCTCGGGCTGATCACGGAGCGGCGGGACCAGGTCTTGATGACGTTCTGGGTACCGGCTTCATTCTGAGCGTCCACCTTCTTGATGAGGTGGCCGTCGATGAAGGGGCCCTTCTTGAGACTGCGCGGCATCTGACCTGCTCCTAGCGCTTCTTGTTGGTCTTGCGGCGGCGCACGATGAGGGAGTCCGAAGCCTTGTTGGCCTTACGGGTGCGACCCTCCTTCTGACCCCACGGCGAGACCGGGTGGCGACCACCAGAGGTCTTACCCTCACCACCACCGTGCGGGTGGTCGATCGGGTTCATGGCCACACCACGCACGGTCGGGCGAACGCCCTTCCAGCGCATACGGCCGGCCTTGCCCCAGTTGATGTTCGACTGCTCGGCGTTGCCGACCTCGCCGACGGTCGCGCGGCAGCGCACGTCCACCAGGCGGATCTCACCGGAGGGCATGCGCAGGTGCGCCATGCGACCCTCACGGGCGAGCAGCTGAATGCCGGAACCGGCGGAGCGGGCCATCTTGGCACCGCCACCGGGACGCAGCTCAACGGCGTGGATGGTGGTACCCACCGGGATGTTGCGCAGCGGCAGGTTGTTGCCCGGCTTGATGTCGGCCGCGGGGCCGTTCTCAACCCGGTCACCCTGCGCGATGCCGCGCGGCGCGATGATGTAGCGCTTCTCGCCGTCCGCGTAGTGCAGGAGCGCGATGCGCGCGGTGCGGTTGGGGTCGTACTCGATGTGCGCGACCTTGGCCGGCACGCCGTCCTTGTCGTGACGACGGAAGTCGATCACGCGGTAGGCGCGCTTGTGTCCGCCACCCTGGTGGCGAGCGGTGATACGACCGGCGTTGTTACGGCCGCCCTTGCTGTGCAGGGGGCGAACCAGCGACTTCTCCGGCGTGGACCGCGTGATCTCTACGAAGTCGGCCACGCTGGAGCCACGACGGCCCGGCGTAGTCGGCTTGTACTTGCGGATGCCCATTTGGCTCTCTCGTCCTCGTCCTTATCGACGATCACGATCCCCGTTAGGAGACCGGACCACCGAAGATGTCGATGCGGTTGCCCTCAGCCAGCGTCACGATGGCGCGCTTGGTGTCCTTGCGCTTGCCAAAGCCCGTCTTGGAGCGCTTGCGCTTGCCCTGACGGTTGAGCGTGTTGACGGACTCGACCTTGACCGAGAAGACCGACTCGACGGCCTGCTTGATCTGGGTCTTGTTGGCACCGGGCGACACGACGAACGTGTACTTGTTCTCGTCGAGGAGCGCGTAGCTCTTCTCGGAGATGACCGGCTTCACCAGGACGTCACGGGGGTCCGTGAACGTCTTGCTCGTGATCTCTGCAGCCATCAGGCGGCGCTCCCTTCGAGCTCGCCCTCAACAGCCACAGCCTTGGCGGACGCGGCGGGACCCGCCACGAAACGCTCGAAAGCAGCCTGGGTGAAGACAACGTCGTCGGAGACGAGCACGTCGTAGGTGTTCAGCTGACCGGCGTCCAGGATGTGCACGTTCGCCAGGTTGCGGGCGCTCTTCAGACCCAGCTCGTCGGCACGCTCGACGACGAGGAGGATGTTCTTGCGCTCGGTGATCTTGCCGAACAGGCCCTTGGCGGCCTTGGTCGACGGCACCTCGGTCGCGGTCACGCCGGTGATGACGTGAATGCGGTCGTGACGGGCCCGGTCGGTGAGCGCGCCACGCAGAGCGGCGGCGATCATCTTCTTCGGGGTCCGCTGCGAGTAGTCACGCGGCTTCGGGCCGTGGACGATGCCACCGCCCGCGAACTGCGGAGCGCGGGTCGAGCCCTGACGGGCGCGGCCGGTGCCCTTCTGGCGGTAAGGCTTGCGGCCGCCGCCTCGGACCTCGCCACGACGCTTCGTGGAGTGGGTGCCCTGGCGAGCGCCGGCGAGCTGAGCCACGACGACCTGGTGCATCAGCGGAACGCTGACCTTGGCGTCGAAGATCTCGGCCGGAAGCTCGAGGGTGCCTGCCTTGTCGCCCGCGGGCGACAGGATGTCAATGGTGCTCATATCCTTCACAGCCCCTTCGCCGCGGTGCGGACGAGGACGAGGCCGCCGTTCGGGCCCGGGATCGCACCCTTGATCAGGAGCAGACCCTTCTCCGCGTCAACCGCGTGCACGGTCAGGTTCTGGGTGGTCACACGCTCGTGGCCCATCCGGCCGGCCATCCGCATGCCCTTGAACACGCGGCCAGGGGTGGCGCAGCCACCGATGGAACCGGGCGAACGGTGCTTGCGCTGCACGCCGTGACCGGCGCCGAGGCCCTTGAAGTTGTGACGCTTCATGACACCGGCGAAGCCCTTGCCCTTGGAGGTGCCGGTCACGTCGACCTTGACACCCGCCTCGAACAGCTCAGCGGTGATCTCCTGGCCGAGGGTGTACTCGGACGCGTCCGAGGTACGCAGCTCGACCAGGTGGCGGCGCGGGGTGACACCGGCCTTGGCGAAGTGACCCGCGAGGGGCTTGTTCACCTTGCGGGGGTCGATCTCGCCGAAACCGATCTGCACGGCGTCGTAGCCACTCGTGCTGTCGGCGGTGTGGACCTGGGTCACGACATTCGGCCCGGCCTTGACGACGGTCACCGGAACGATCCGGTTGTTCTCGTCCCAGACCTGAGTCATGCCGAGCTTCTCGCCCAGGATGCCCTTAATCTGCTTTGCCATCTTCGTCGCGCCTCTCAGAGCTTGATCTCGATGTCGACGCCGGCCGGAAGGTCGAGGCGCATCAGCGAGTCAACGGTCTTCGGGGTCGGGTCGAGGATGTCGATCAGACGCTTGTGAGTGCGCATCTCGAAGTGCTCGCGCGAGTCCTTGTACTTGTGCGGCGAGCGGATGACGCAGTAAACGTTCTTCTCAGTGGGCAGCGGCACCGGGCCCGCGACCTGCGCACCAGTACGGATCACCGTCTCGACGATCTTCTTCGCCGAAGAGTCGATGACCTCGTGGTCGTAGGCCTTGAGCCGGATGCGGATCTTCTGTCCCGCCATGGCTACTAGTAGTCCTTTGTCTCAGTTGTCACTTCTACTGCCGGATCCGTCCAGGAGGACTGATCCAGTGGCGCCCCCGGGTGGTTACCTCCGGCCCCCGCGCTCGGGCGTGTCGCGCCCGGGCTGTGAAACAGGGTGCATAGCACCCATGGAGGTCCGGGTCGGTCTTGCACCCGTAGGACGCCGGGTCGAGGCCCCGCCCACGCTTCCCGGAAGATTCCCGTACGTCCGCCCCGCAGCTGCCGCGGTGTCGCTTACACACCACTGCATTCACACACAGCACGTGAACACATGAACGGCCATCACGGGAACGACGAGTACATGGGACTCGCTTCCGGTTCTCCCGACGGGAGACGCGCAGCATCGGCACTCAACCGAGCAACTTGGCTATCTTGCCATATCAGAGGCGTTTGACGCCAATCGCGTGGGGGTACGCCGCCTGATCGACCGTCAATTCGACGGCCAGGGACGCAAAAGGGCCCCGGAACTCGCTCTCGCGAGCGGGTTCCGGGGCCTCTTTCGAGCCTAGGCGTGCTAGGTCAGAGCATCAAAAATTACTTGATGATCTTGGTGACCTGGCCGGCGCCGACGGTGCGGCCACCCTCACGGATGGCGAACTTCAGGCCCTCCTCCATGGCGATCGGCTGGATCAGCGCGACCGTCATGGCGGTGTTGTCGCCCGGCATGACCATCTCGGTGCCCTCGGGGAGGGTCACGACGCCGGTCACGTCCGTGGTACGGAAGTAGAACTGCGGGCGGTAGTTGTTGAAGAAGGGGGTGTGACGGCCACCCTCGTCCTTCGACAGGATGTACGACTGGGCCTCGAAGTCGGTGTGCGGCGTGACCGAACCCGGCTTGATGATGACCTGGCCGCGCTCGACGTCCTCGCGCTTGATGCCACGGAGGAGCAGACCGACGTTCTCGCCCGCCTGGCCCTCGTCGAGCAGCTTGCGGAACATCTCGATGCCGGTGACCGTGGTGGTGGTCTTGGTCTCCTTGATGCCGATGATGTCGACAGTCTCGTTGACCTTGAGGATGCCACGCTCGATACGACCGGTGACGACGGTGCCACGACCGGTGATCGTGAAGACGTCCTCGATCGGCATCAGGAACGGCTGGTCGGTGAGGCGAGCCGGGGTCGGGATGGCCTCGTCAACCGCGTGCATGAGGCCGAGGAGCTTCGCGCCCCACTCGGCGTCGCCCTCGAGCGCCTTCAGCGCCGAGACGCGGACGACCGGCAGGTCGTCGCCCGGGAACTCGTACTCGGAGAGGAGCTCACGGACCTCGAGCTCGACGAGCTCCAGGATCTCCTCGTCGTCCACCATGTCGGCCTTGTTCAGGGCGACGACGATGTAGGGGACGCCGACCTGGCGGGCCAGGAGGACGTGCTCCTTGGTCTGCGGCATCGGGCCGTCGGTGGCGGCGACGACGAGGATCGCACCGTCCATCTGGGCCGCACCGGTGATCATGTTCTTGATGTAGTCCGCGTGACCCGGGCAGTCGACGTGGGCGTAGTGACGCGCCTCGGTCTGGTACTCGACGTGCGCGATCGAGATGGTGATACCGCGCTGCCGCTCCTCCGGCGCCTTGTCGATCTGGTCGAACGGCGTGAAGGGGTTGATGTCCGGGTACGCGTCGTGCAGCACTCGGGTGATCGCCGCGGTAAGGGTCGTCTTACCGTGGTCGATGTGACCGATGGTGCCGATGTTGACGTGGGGCTTCGTCCGCTCGAACTTCGCCTTCGCCACTGCAGTCCTCCTGAGGACAGTTCTGTACGCCGTACGACGTCAGTTGGTCTTTGATCGGGTTGGGTACGGCGCACTGGATTGCGCGCCATGCCGTCCCGCGGATGGGGGCCGGAGGCACCGGCGGGGTCGGGTCGACCCCGCCGGGTTTGCCTCCATTAAGCCTAAGGGTTGTGATTCGTCCCGATTGCGGGACGTCACTCGCCCTTGGACTTGGCGATGATGTCGTCCGCCACGTTCCGCGGAACCTCGGCGTACGAGTCGAACTGCATCGAGTAGCTCGCGCGACCAGAGGTCTTGCTGCGCAGGTCACCGACGTAGCCGAACATCTCGGAAAGCGGCACCAGCGCGTTGACCACGCGGGCACCATGACGCTCGTCCATGGACCGGATCTGTCCACGACGAGAGTTGATGTCGCCGATGACCTCGCCCATGTAGTCCTCGGGCGTGGTGACCTCGACGGCCATCATCGGCTCCAGCAGGGCCGGCTTGGCCTTGCGGGCGCCTTCCTTGAAGGCCATCGAGCCGGCGATCTTGAACGCGAGCTCGGAGGAGTCAACGTCGTGCGAGGCACCGTCGAGCAGCGTCACGCGGACACCCTGGAGCGGGTAGCCGGCGAGGACACCGAACTCCATGGCCTCCTGGCAACCGGCGTCGACCGACGGGATGTACTCGCGCGGAACGCGGCCACCGGTGACCTTGTTCACGAACTCGTAGCCCTCGCCGGACTCGATCGGCTCCATCGCGATCTGGATCTTCGCGAACTGGCCGGAACCACCGGTCTGCTTCTTGTGGGTGTAGTCGATCCGCTCGACAGCACTGCGGATCGTCTCACGGTAGGCAACCTGCGGCTTGCCGACGTTGGCCTCGACCTTGAACTCACGGCGCATACGGTCGACCAGCACCTCGAGGTGCAGCTCGCCCATACCCGCGATGATGGTCTGGCCGGTCTCCTCGTCCGTGTTGACCTGGAAGGAGGGGTCCTCCTCCGCGAGACGCTGGATGGCGACACCCAGCTTCTCCTGGTCACCCTTGGACTTGGGCTCGATCGCGACGCGGATGACCGGGGCCGGGAAGTCCATGGACTCCAGGACGACCGGGTTCTTCTCGTCGCTCAGCGTCTCACCGGTGGTGGTCTGCTTGAGACCCATCACGGCGATGATGTCGCCGGCGCCCACCGACTCGATCTCCTCACGCTTGTTCGCGTGCATGCGGTAGATCTTGCCGATGCGCTCCTTCTTGCCCTTCACCGAGTTCAGCACCGAGGTGCCGGACTCCAGGCGGCCCGAGTAAACCCGGACGAAGGTGAGCTTGCCGAGGTGCGGGTCCGACATGATCTTGAACGCGAGCGCGGCGAGCGGCTCGTCGTCCGAGGCCTTGCGGATGATCTTCGTCTCGGGGTCGTTCGGCTTCGTGCCCTCGATGCCCGTGATGTCGAGCGGCGACGGCAGGTACTTGACGACCGCGTCGAGCAGGGGCTGGACGCCCTTGTTCTTGAACGCCGAGCCGCAGAAGATCGGCGTGAAGGACGAGTCCAGCGTGCCCTTGCGGATCGCGGCGACCAGCAGCTCCTCGGGGATCTCCTCGCCCTCGAGGGCGAGCTCCATCACCTCGTCGCTGACGTTCGAGACGGTGTCGAGCAGCTGCTCGCGGTACTCCGCAGCCTTCTCGGCCAGGTCGGCCGGGATCTCGACGGTGTCGTACATCTCGCCCTTGGGCGCATCCGCGGACCAGACCAGGGCCTTCATCTTCACCAGGTCGACGACACCGGCGAAGTCGCCCTCGGCGCCGATCGGCAGCTGCATGACCAGCGGGGTGGCGCCGAGGCGGTCCACGATGGTCTGCACGCAGAAGTAGAAGTCGGCGCCCGTGCGGTCCAGCTTGTTGATGAAGCAGATGCGCGGAACACCGTAGCGGTCAGCCTGCCGCCACACGGTCTCGGACTGGGGCTCGACACCGGCGACACCGTCGAACACCGTCACGCCACCGTCGAGCACGCGCAGCGAACGCTCCACCTCGACGGTGAAGTCGACGTGGCCCGGGGTGTCGATGATGTTGATGGTGTGGTCGCTGTCATCGAGCGTCCAGTGACAGGTCGTCGCGGCCGACGTGATCGTGATGCCGCGCTCCTGCTCCTGCTCCATCCAGTCCATGGTGGCAGCGCCATCGTGGACCTCACCGATCTTGTACGAGACACCGGTGTAGAACAGGATCCGCTCGGTGGTGGTGGTCTTGCCCGCGTCGATGTGCGCCATGATCCCGATGTTGCGGACCTTGGCGAGGTCAAGGGAGGTTGCAGCCATGGTGGCTCGTTCTCTCTCTGTCTAGTGACGGGGTTAGGACTACCAGCGGTAGTGCGCGAAGGCCTTGTTGGACTCGGCCATCTTGTGGGTGTCCTCGCGACGCTTCACGGAAGCGCCCAGGCCGTTGCTGGCGTCGAGGATCTCGTTCATCAGGCGCTCGGTCATGGTCTTCTCGCGACGGGCGCGGGAGTAACCGACCATCCAGCGCAGCGCCAGGGTGCTGGCGCGGCCCGGACGGACCTCGACCGGAACCTGGTAGGTCGCGCCACCGACACGGCGGGACTTGACCTCGAGGGCCGGCTTGACGTTCTCCAGCGCGCGCTTCAGCGTCACGACGGGGTCAGAGCCGGTCTTCTCACGGACGCCCTCGAGGGCGCCGTAGACGATCCGCTCGGCGGTGGAGCGCTTGCCGTGCAGCAGGATCTTGTTGACCAGCGACGTCACCAGAGGGGAGCCGTAAACCGGGTCGATGATGACCGGGCGCTTCGGGGCGGGGCCCTTACGAGGCATTCTTACTTCTCCTTCTTGGCGCCGTAGCGGCTGCGGGCCTGCTTGCGGTTCTTGACACCCTGGGTGTCAAGCGAACCGCGGATGATCTTGTAGCGGACACCAGGAAGGTCCTTCACACGACCGCCGCGCACGAGCACGATGGAGTGCTCCTGCAGGTTGTGGCCCTCGCCGGGGATGTAAGCGGTGACCTCGATCCCGCTGGTGAGGCGCACACGGGCGACCTTACGAAGCGCCGAGTTCGGCTTCTTCGGGGTGGTCGTGTACACACGCGTGCAGACGCCGCGACGCTGGGGCGAGCCCTTCAGCGCGGGAGTCTTGTTCTTCTCGACCTTGTCCTGCCGGCCCTTTCGGACCAGCTGCTGGATCGTAGGCACCGTTTCTCCGTTTTCTGTGTGCCAAGGCTGGGTGAAACTAACCTGCGGTGTTCCCAGCTCACGCCGACCCACGAGGTCGGGTGTGTTGGGCTTCTTCCGGTCCGGTCCAGATCGGCGGGCGGCGGAAGAATCTGCGGAATCCCGATGTGCTGATGTGCAGCGGCGGCGCCTGCGCGCGAGGCGCGCGGCGGCCGGTGTGCATGCACGCACAAGGACCCGGGGACACCCCAGGCACAAGGTCAGAGCGTACCTAGCGCATCGGGCTCGGTCAAAACAAATGCAACCCCGCAGGTCGCGGCGGGGCCGGGAGGAAAACCGGGCCGGCGGCGGGAGCGGGTGCGGGCGGTGCCGGCGCATAGCACAGGTGGTTGCGGACCGCGACTCGACGGGCCGGGCCGGGCCGCCGCCCGGGCGACAGCACGGTTTTGCGCCCCCGGGGGGAGGCCGGAGCTGCGCTCAGCCTCCGTGGCCGACGGCCGCGACACCGGCCAGGAAGAGCAGCACCCAGCCGGCCAGCCAGAGGTAGCCCAGGGTGAGCCCGGTCACCGCCCGGCCGTCGCCGGCCTCGCCGGAGCGCCGGATCTGGCTGCGCGCCATGTGGCCGCTGATCACCGCGGGGATCGCCAGCAGACCCGCCGTCGGGACGCTGAGCAGGCCCATCGCCAGCGAGACGTTCGCCGCGGCGTTGCTGCGCACGGGTGGCTGGAACACCGGCGGCGGCAGGAAGGTCGGCGGCACCACCGGCACCGGGGCGCCCAGCGGCGCGACCATCGGGCCGGCCGGCAGGTCGGCCACGATCCGGGCCAGCTCGCCGTAGGTCTGCGCGCGGTTGACCGCGTCGAAGCGCTCGGAGTACTCCTCGGCGGAGAGCCGGCCCTCCGCGTAGGCCGCCTTCAGCACGTCCACCGTGCGGTCCCGGTCGGTGTGCGCGGCGCGCATCGCCGCGTAGGGCGTGGGTGCGGGCTGCCAGGCTCGGGCATACGGGTCCCCGGGCCGCTGCGGGTCAGGCCACCGCTGCACATCACCCATCCGGTCCTCCTCCTGACGCGACACGACACGCCCCCGGCGCCCTCACCTCATGGACGAGCCAGGCCCGTGAAGGGTTCCGCAGCACACCGACCATCATGCCGCCGGGTCGGCCGCGGGCACCTCGGCTGCGCAGCCGTCGGGGTCGGACGGCCGGGCGGGCGGTGGCGTCGCCTCCGGTACCGGCTCCGGCATCATGGGCGTGGTGAACGAGCGGACGAGAACGAGCGGCGACGACAGCGCCGAGCAGCGGGCACAGGCCGAGCTGCGAGAAATGCTGGAGCGGGCTGTCGGCGCCGTCCTCGGTGCGACCGACCGGCGGGTGGACGACGCGCTGGACAGCGGTGCGTCCCTGCTCGCCGCCTCGGCCGAGCGCTGGCCCGCGGTCAGCCGAGCGGTGCTCGGGCTCACCGACGGCTCGCTCGGCGGGCTCTGGGAGCGCGGCTGGCGCCCGGCCGACGTGGCCCGGCTGGTCCGTCGCGACCTCGCGCCCACGCATCTGGCGCTGCTGGTGGACCTGGTGGCGGCCGAGTCGCGCCGCTACTCCCCCGCCGCGCTGGACCGGCGCTGGACCGAGCAGCTGCGCGAGCTGGCGGTGGAGGTCTGGTGGTCGGGTGACGAAACCTTCCTGCCCGGCTTCGCCGAACGGCACCGGCTGGACCGGTTCGCGCTGGCCACCACCGCGCTGGAGCTGCTGCGGCTGCTCGGCCGGCTGCCGGCGATCGCACCGGTCGGCCCCGCGCCGGGCGCGCGGGTCGGAGCAGGGGCGCGCACCGTCGAACACCGCGCGACCGTCCCGACGCCGGGCGAGCCGCGGATGCTCGGCCGGATCCGGGCCCTGCTGGCCAAGGCCGAATCCACCGAGTTCCCGGAGGAGGCCGAGGCGCTGACCGCCAAGGCCCAGCAGCTGATGGCCCAGCACAGCATCGACGAGGCGCTGCTCTCGGCCGGCCAGGCCAACGGCGACCTGCCCGGTGCGCTGCGGATCGGCATGGAGAACCCGTACGAGGGCCCGAAGGCGATGCTGCTGGACGCCGTCGCGGCGGCGAACCGGTGCCGGGTGGTCTGGGCGAAGGAGTTCGCGTTCTGCACCGTGGTCGGCTTCGACTCCGACCTGGACGCGGTGGAGCTGCTCTACACCTCGCTGCTGGTGCAGGCAACGGCGGCGATGCACAAGGCCGGCAGCCGGCAGCACCTGGACGGCGCGTCCCGCACCAGGGCGTTCCGGCAGTCGTTCCTGGTCTCCTACGCGGCCCGGATCCGCGAGCGGCTCACCGAGGCGACCGAGCAGACCACCCGGGCGGCGGCCGCCGGGCAGCACCTGCGCGAGGACGGCACGGCCGAGCAGGGCGTCCCGGACGAGCGGCTGCTGCCGGCGCTGGCGGCCCGCGAGGAGGCGGTCGATTCGACGACCGACCGGATGTTCCCCAAGCTCACCTCGCAGCGGGTGCGGGTGAGCGACGGCGAGGGCTGGATGGCCGGCCGGGCCGCCGCCGACCAGGCCGCGCTGCACGGGCGCGGCCGGGTCGAGGGGCGGCGCGGCAAGCGCTGAGCCGCCCTCGCCGTCGCCGGGTAGCGCTGGTTCAGAGCACGAGGGTCTGCCAGCCGCGGTCGATCTGCTCCTGCGCGCTGCCCAGGGACGGATCGGCCGCCTCCAGCCGCGCGACGATCCCGGCCGCGCTGCCCCCGCGGTCGGTGGGCACCTTGCTCAGCGACTGCTCGACCACGGCGGCGAGCTCCGGATCGAGCTCGCGCACCGCTCGCAGCGCGGCCGGTTCGGGGCCGAAGTCGACGATCTTGCGCATCACCGCGACGGCGCTGGTCGCGTCGAACGGGCTCGCGCCGTACGCCGCCGCCGCCACGCAGCAGCCCCAGGCCCAGAGGTCGGCGTGGATGCCGACCGGCCCGTCGCCGAACTGCTCCGGCGCCATGTAGGTGAGCGTGCCCGGACTGCCGCCGAGCTGGGTCAGCCGGGTGCGGTCCACCATCATCGCGATGCCGAAGTCGAGCAGCTTCGGGCCGTCGCTGGTCAGCATGATGTTCGCGGGCTTGAGGTCACGGTGGATCAGCCGCTGGGCGTGCACCGCGCGCAGCGCCTGGGCCAGCGCCATCGCGAGCGAGCGCAGCGCGGCGGCCGAGCGGATCGGGCCGTTCTCGCGCAGGTGCGCGTCGAGCGGGCGGCCGTCCAGCAGCTCCATCGCGATGAACGGGATGCCGTCGGCGGTGCCGGTGTCGAGCACCCGGGCGGTGTGCGCGCTCGGCACCTTCAGCAGCACCTCGGCCTCGCGCTCGAAGCGGCGCAGCAGGTCGGCGTCGTCCAGCAGCTCCGGGCGCAGCGTCTTCAACGCGACCTGGGTCGCGGAGCCCTGGCGCTTCGCCAGGTAGACCGAGCCCATGCCGCCGGCGCCGATCTTGCCGAGCAGCCGGTAGGCGCCGATCGCGCGCGGGTCGCCGGGGCCGAGGTCCTTGCAGCGGATGGCCGGGGTGTCGAGCGCGGTGGCGGGGGCGGTGGGGGGTGGGGTGGCGGGCTGCGGCGGGACGGTTGGGGTGGCGGGCTGCGCCTGCGCCTCCGGCTGCTGCTTGAGCTGCTGTTCCGGCTGCTGCTTCGGCTGCTTGGGGGTTCGCGGCGGCTTCGGGGTCCTGGCCGGCTTCGGTGCCGGCTCCGCCTTCACCACCACCGGCATGCCGGGCACCTGCGGCGGCGTCAGCACCGCGCGTGAGCCGTGCAGTCGCACCGCCGGGAGCAACGCGACCAGCTGCCAGACCAGCAGCAGCGCGATCGTCATCACCGGCAGCAGCAGCACCAGCACGGCCCGTACCACGAGCTGGACCGCCAGGTGGCGGCGCAGCGCCGAGCGCTCCCAGGTCTGTGACGGCATCCGCGAGCAGAGCAGCAGGTACCTGGTCCGGAACCAGACGCCGAGCCAGGCCGACGTCAGCCCGAGAGCGAGCAGTACGGCCGCCACGCCGCCCGGGTCGCTGCCGGTCAGCGCCGTCCACAGCGTGCTCATCGGCCAGGGCGGGCTGAACCGGATCTGGTGGACGTTCAGCACGTCCTTCGCGGTGGTGTAGTGGTGCGTCACCCCCAGGTGCATCGCCCAGCTGACGCCGCCGACGGCCAGCACCGCGAAGAGCGGGTCCAGCACGCTCGCCACCAGGTGCCGCGGATAGGCCGCACCGAGCGAGCGCAGGTGGAACTGGCGCTGCGAGGCGTCCTGCGCGAAGGCCTGCCTGATCTGCTTGCGGCGCTCGTTGCTCACCAGCCGGGACCGGTGGCCGCGCTGGCTGCGCAGCAGCGCCGTGAACGTGGCCAGGCGGACCACCAGCACGGCCACCAGGACCCAGACCAGGGTCTGGCCCCAGAGGGGGTTGTCGAACCATCCGTACTGCGGCGGCCCCAGGTTGCTCTTCATGCCGCTCCTCCCCCGTAGACCAGCCGGATCATAGCGGCGGCCTCAGTCCCAGAGCGCACCCAGGGCGAGCAGCTCGTCACGGTGCTCGATCCGCCGCACCCAGTCGGCCGGCCAGACGTCCGGACCGGCGTGCGCGCCCGCGAACGCGCCGGTCAGGCAGGCGAGCGAGTCGGAGTCGCCTGAGGAGTAGGCGGCCCGGCGGACGGCGGTGACCGGGTCGTCCGGGAAGAGCAGGAAGCAGAGCAGCCCGGTCGCCAGCGCCTCCTCGGCGATCCAGCCCTCCCCGGTGATCAGACACGGGTCCGCCTCCCGGTCGGGAGCGGCGAGCGCGGCGTCGAGGCGGTCGAGGACGGCGAGGCACTCGTCCCAGCCGCGGGCGATGAACTCCTCGGCCGAGTGGTCGTGCGCCCGGCTGACCAGGTCGCCGAGCCAGTACGCGTCGTAGCGGGTGCGGTTGGCGAGTGCGTGCGCGCGCAGCAGGCCCGGCAGCTCGGCCGGCGCGGCGCCCTCGGTCAGCAGCCGGACGGTGAGCGCGGTGAGGTCGCTCGCGGCGAGCGCGGTCGGGTGGCCGTGCGTCAGGGCGGACTGGAGCTGCGCGGCGCCGGAGAGCTCCTGCTCGCTCAGCCCGGGGATCAGGCCGAGCGGCGCGACCCGCATGTTCGCCCCGCAACCCTTGGACCCGAGCTGGCTGGCGTCCTGCCACAGCCGCTCGGGCTCGGCGAGCAGGCCACAGGCGCGCAGGCAGGTCATGCCGGGCGCGCGGTTGTTCTCCGGGGAGATCGACCAGGCGACGAACTCGTCGCGCAGCGGCTCCGCGAAGCGCTGCGGCGTGAGCTCACCGGCCCGGCGCACGGCGCGGGCGAGCGCGAGCGTCATCTGGGTGTCGTCGGTGATCAGCGCCGGGGTGGGGAGCGGGAGCTCCCGCCAGTCGGGCCACAGGGCTTGCAGCTCGCCCAGGCTCTTGAACTCCGTCGGGTACCCCATCGCGTCCCCGATCGCGAGGCCGAGCAGGGTGCCGGTTGCGCGCATCATGCGGTTACCACCAGTTCGTTCAGGCCGCGGATCACGTAGCCGGGCTGCCAGCTGGGCTCGCGCACCAGCGACAGGCCGGGCGCGCGGCGGAGCAGGGCGCCGTAGGACTCGGTGAGCTCCAGGCGGGCGAGCGGGGCGCCGAGGCAGAAGTGGATGCCGGCGCCGAACGTGACGTGCGGGTTGTCGGTCCGGGTGACGTCGAGCCGGTCGGGCTCGGCGAAGCGCTCCGGGTCGCGGTTGGCCGATCCGAAGAGCAGCGCGAGCTCGGCACCGCGCGGGATCGTGGTGCCGTGCAGTTCGATGTCTTCGAGGACCCAGCGCTCGAACATCTGCAGCGGGGTGTCGTAACGCATCAACTCCTCGATGGCCGTCGGGAGATGGGCGTCGATGTCAGAGCGCAGCAGGGCGAGCTGGTCGGGGTTGCGGAACAGCGACCACCAGCCGTTGCCGGTCGTGTTGACGGTCGCCTCGTGCCCGGCGTTGAGGAGCAGGACGCAGGTGGAGACCATCTCCTGCTCGCTGAGCGCATCGCCGTCGTCCTGGGCGGCGATCAGCGCGGAGATGAGATCCGGGCCGGGGTTCGCTCGCCGTTCACGGATCAGGGTGCGCAGAAAGTCGGAGAACTCGACGCTGGCGGTCACGGCCTTCTGTGCCGTCTCCGGCGAAGGGTTCAACTCGAACATCCCGGTGATCGCCGCCGACCACGGCCGCAGCAGCCCCCGGTCGGACTCCGGCACCCCGAGCATCTCGGCGATCACCGCGACCGGCAGCGGCTCGGCGACCATCGAGATCAGGTCGCCACCGCCGTCCTTGAGCAGCCCGTCGACCAGTTCCTCCGCCAGCCGCTGCACGGTCGGCCGCAGCTCCGCCACCATCCGCGGCGTGAACGCCTTCGAGACGAGCCGCCGGATCCGGGTGTGGTCGGGCGCCTCCAGGTCGAGCAGGCCGCTGTCGTTCAGCGTGTGGAACGCCTCGTGCGCGGGATCGGGCGGCGTCTGCCCGAACTCCTGGTGCGTGAACCGGTGCGTGTAGGTGCGCCCGAGCCGGCGGTCCCGGAGAAGTGCGCTGACGTCCTGATGCCGCGAGATCAGCCACTGGTTGCTCGGCTCGTAGTACGAGACGGGCGAGTGCTCCCGCAGCTCGGCGTACGCGGGGTACGGATGCGCGATGAACTCCGGGGACCAGGGATCGAAGTGCGGCGTCATTCGAGCAGCGTAGCGAGGGGATCAAGCGGAATGTCCTCGGCCGTCCCCAGATGCCAGGCTTCGAGATGCCGCCGTCGGAGCACCCGGATATCGGTCCGCCGGCTGTGGTCTCGGAGCAGGAAGGCTGCGCGTTCCTGCTCGTCCAGCCGAACGCACTCCGCGCAGTCCGCATGCGTGCTCACGACTCCGCCTCCAGTAGGGCTCGGTCCGGGCAGCGCTCACTACCGCACAGGCAGAGCGGCCAACCACTGCTCCGGGAATTGCTGAGCCTGAAGTCCGGGTCATAGCCGGGAGCCGGGGAGACGACGGCGCGGCGAGCGCCGTTGTCGTCGGTGACGAATCGTCGGTAGGTCCCGACAGTGGGCTCTTCCGCTGCTGACATGAGCTGCTCCCTGATCGTGAACTGTTGCCACGTCAGGTGTACTTCTCCGTGAATCGCCCGCCAGTGGCCACCGTAGTGGCCAGACTGTGCAACCTGAGCGTTGGCACACTCATCAGGACCCTGCGCGAGGCCCGCGGCTGGTCGCAGGGCCGCCTCGCCTCCGCATTGTGCGAGGCCTCCGGTCGCCCCACTCTGACGCGTGAGGAGATCAGCCGGTGGGAGAACGGGAAGCGGTCGGTGGGCCCGTTCTGGCTGGCTCATATGGCTACGGTCTTCGGTCTGCCGATCGCGGTCTTCGAGGCCGCTGCGGTGGGCCACCCGTCGCCGGTCGGCGAGGTCGCCCGACAGGGGCTTGTCGATGCGCTGGGCGGGCACGCCAGTGTCGATGACTGGCAGGAGGTAACAGACGACTACGGACGTGCCTTCATGACGCTCTCAGCGCGTGAGATCGAACCGCAGCTCGCCGGCGACTTGCTCCTGCTGCGCCAGAGCTTGGCGGACTCCCAATACCTTTGGGAGTCCGCGGCCAGACTCTCCGTCGTCATGGGGATGGCCGAGGCTTCGCTCAACGGCCCTGCGGCCTCCGCCCGCTGGTATCGAACTGCCGTCAAGTCGGCCGACCGCTCCGGCAGCCTGGCGCTCCGCGAATGGACACGCGGGCAGGGCGCACTCGCCCTGGTCTACGAGGGTGCCGAGCCATCCTCGCTGGTCAGTATGGCAACCGATGCGCTTGCCCTGTCCGAACGGCCTTCCATGGGACGGCTCTGCGCCCTACTGGCCCAGGCTCATTGCTACGCGAGGCCCGACTGGCCCGGAATGCCATCCGGACTGCCGACGAGATGTTCCCGTCAGTGGACTCACCGCCGTGTGCCACTGTCTTCTCCATGCCGCAGTGGGGCTACAGCCTTACCAAGACGCTCGTTCACGCCCGGCTCGGCGACGTCGAGCAGTCGCAGCAGGAGCAGGACACCGCCGACCGCTTGAGGCCCGGCGGCCTCGGTCGGTTCGCCGCTCACACGAGCGTTCACCGAGCACTGTCGTTCGTGAAGTCCGGAGACGTGAGCACAGGCATTGAGCTGGCCCGCGAAACCATGGCAGCGCTGCCGATCGAGCAGCGGAGCATGGTACTCGGCGGCTTCGTCGCGGAGGTCAAAGCCGCCACCCGGGGTGCCTCACCCAGCTGATCCAGCTCGGCGCAGGCGCTTGATCTTGCCCTTGGTCCGATAGAAGCTGCGTGTCGCTCACATCGACGGTGGTGACCAGGCGGAGGAATGCGTGAGTGCGACGGTGCTGCTGCTCGACGGCAGGAAGACGGCGGACCTGGCGGAGCAGCTGACAGCGGTGTTCGCCGAGGCGTTCGCCGAGCCGCCGTACGGCGAGGGTCCGGCTGACGTCGAGCGGGCGTTCCGCCGGTTCCGTTCGCAGGTGCGCCGCCGGGGGTTCCGCGCGGCTGTCGCCTTCGACGGTGACAACGTGGTGGGCATGGCCTACGGCTATCCGCTCTCGGCGAGCACCGGCTGGTGGGACACGCTGACCGGGCCGGTTCCCGAGGATCTGCGACGCGAGGACGGGCGGCGCACGTTCGGCCTGTTCGAGCTGGCCGTCCGCCCGGCGTGGCGCCGACAGGGCATCGCCACCCGCGCGCACCGAGCTCTGGTCGATGCGATCGACAACCAGCGGATCATGCTGAACACCAGGCCGGAAGCGACCGCCGCGCAGGCCGCATACCGATCGTGGGGGTACCGCAAGGTGGGCGAGACGATCCCATGGGACGGAGCTGCGCTGCACGACGTCATGCTCCTGGAACTGGAGACCTCGGAAGGATCATGAGCCGCATCGACTACTTCGACGACCCCGCAGCTCCACGAGCCAACGCCATCGTGCCGGCCGTGACCGCGTTCGTGGTCAATGACCGGGGCGAGTTGCTGCTGGAGCGGCGTTCCGACAACGGGCGCTGGGGCATGCCCGGCGGTGTCCAGGAGATCGGGGAGAACCTTGCCGGCACGGTCGTGCGGGAAGTGCTGGAGGAGACCGGCATCCACGTGGAGGTAGCGGGCCTGGTGGGCATCTACACCGACCCCGGGCACGTCATCGCCTTCTCCGACGGCGAGGTCCGCCAGGAGTTCTCGGTCTGCTTCCGGGCCCGCCCGGTCGGCGGTCGGCTCCACGTGAGCGCCGAGTCCTTCGAGGTGCGGTGGGTGGCACGGGAGGAGTTGGAGACGCTCGACATGTCGCCCACCACCAGGCTTCGCGTCACTCACGGCTTCCTCAACTCCCCGGTGCCACAGATCAGCTGACCGAACGAGGACGGTCCGCGAGTACCTGGAGTTCCCTCACTACCTGCTCCCCCACCGCACGAGCAGCCTCCCTCCGTGGGTCCTCAGGGTGCGCGTACGGCCCGAGGATCTTCGACGCGACGAAGAGCGTCATCAGCTTGCCGTCCCGGCTCGCGAAGTCAGCACTCCGCTCGGCTCGGACGCGATCAGCCAGGGCTGGTACGGCGAGCGACGCCGCCCACAAGGTGGCCGCGTCCAAGCCCCGTGGAGCCATGCCCCAGTCCTCCCAGTCGAAGACGCAGAACTCCGGCGCCGTCACGTTCGCCCAGTTCAGATCGGCGTGCGCCGGGCGCCACTGACTCACCGTGGCGTCGACGTCCGGGAAGACCTGGCGAATCGTCCAACTCACCAACTCCTGGGTGATCGTCTCCGTGTCCGGTGTGGCAAGCCGATTCGTCTGCTGCGCCGCGAGCGCATCCAGCGAAGCACTGAGCGCCGTCCACCACCCGGGCGCCAGCTCTGGTACCTCGGCCACAACTGCCGACCCCGCCGGGGCAGCCGGCAGCAACGCAGTCTCATCGGCCCGCCAGATCACCGGCTCGTTCCCGTCCCGCCACGCGACGCCGGCCAGCCACGGCGGCTTCGCGATCCCGTGCAGGGCCTCTGCGGCAGCGGTGCCGTCCCCACCCTGGACGGCGATCCGGCCCAGCCCGCACCGCTCGACGCGCACCCAGGTGCCACGCTCAGTGCGCGTGCCCACAGATCGGCGCTTGCGGACCAGCGTCACTCGGTCGAGCCGCGTCCCCAGTGCCGCCTCGACACGCTCCAGCACCCCGCCTACCGATACCCAGCGCAGATCCGTCATGGGGCAACGGTAGCGATGCTCAAGACAGTTGGGGGCCTCAGTCCGCCGTCGCGAGGCAGTGGACCAGGGTCGGCAGCGCCTGCAACATTGCCTTCCGGCGACGGAAAAGCGGGTGCGCGGGGCGAGCGGGGTGCGCAGACTGGGCGGGCCGAATCTGCCGATCATCGGAGGAAATCCCCGTGCAGGGTGCCGTCGCCGTTTCGCCGTCGCAGGTTCCCGAGTTGCTGCTCGGGCTGGCCACGGTACGACCGGTGTTCCTGTGGGGTGCGCCGGGGATCGGGAAGTCCTCGCTGGTGCGGGAGTTCGCCGACTCGCTGGGGCTGGAGTGCGTGAGCCTGATCGGGACGCAGCTGGCGCCGGAGGATCTGATCGGGGTTCCGCAGATCACCCCGGAGGGGCGCTCCCGGTTCTGTCCGCCGGAGAGCATCGCCCGTGACGAGCCGTACTGCCTGTTCCTGGACGAGCTGAACGCGGCGACGCCGGACGTCCAGAAGGCGTTCTACTCGCTGATCCTGGACCGCCGGATCGGCTCCTACGAGCTGCCGCCCGGCAGCATCGTGATCGGCGCGGGCAACCGGGCCACCGACGGCGCGCTCGCCCGTCCGATGGCGTCCGCGCTGGTCAACCGGCTGGTGCACGTCCATCTGCGGGCCAGCGCCACCGACTGGCTGGCCTGGGCCGCGGGCAGCGGGATCCACCCGTGGGTGGTGGACTACCTCACCGACCGGCCCGACCACCTCTGGTCCGCGCCGCCGAAGTCCGAGGAGCCGTTCTCCACCCCGCGCGCCTGGCACATGCTCTCCGACGCGCTGCAGTCCTTCGGCCCGACGCTCTCCGAGGAGCTGCTGAAGGTCGTGGCGTACGGGCTGCTGACGCCGCAGCACGCCATCGCCTTCTGCGGCTACGCCAAGATCGTGCGCAACTCCTATGGCCTGGACGCGATCCTCAAGGGCGACGCCCGCTGGCCGCACCGCCTGGAGGACCGCGACCTGCTCTACTACCTCGCCGACGCGTTCCGCGGCCGGCTGGTCAAGGAGCTGCCGGCGAAGAAGGAGTACGCCTCCGACGCGCTGCGGCAGACCGCCTACCGGGCCAAGTCGCTGCTGGTGCAGCTGGCCGAGATCTCGGTCGAGGTGGCCCAGACGGTGATCGCGGACGGGCCGGACGGCAACCCGGTGCTCCCGGGCTGGTTCCTGATCGAGGCGGCCCGGGACATGCCCCGGCTGGTCGAGGCCCGGCGGTGAGGCGCCCGCAGCAGCAGCCGCAGAAGGCCGGCGATCCCGCAGCCGAGGCGCTCGCCCAGGGCCTGGTGCTGCTGCGCCGCAACCCGGCCCTCGCCTCGCTGGACACCACCCTGTGCCGCGACCCACAGTGCGGGCTGCGGCCGGCCGCGGGCGGCTGGGCCGTGGTGGACTCCAACGGCGTGGTGCACGTCGATCCCACGCGGCGGGCGGATCCGGCCGAGTGGGCCTGGGTGCTGGCGCACAGCCTGCTGCACCTCGGCTTCGGACACGTCCCCGGCGCCGAGGGCCCGCGCACCCAGCCCGACGAGTACCAGCTGGCCGCCCGCTGCCACGTGGTCAACCGGTTCCTGGCCACCTTCTCGATCGGACGCTCTCCGTTCGAGCTGCCGGCCGCCTTCGTCGGCGGGGACGAGGAGGAGCTGGCCGCGCACTGGCGCCGCGACGGGCTGCCCCGGGTGGCGGGCACGGCCGGCGCCGAGCCGGACCTGTGGCTGGTCCCCGCGCACCGCCGCACCCCCGAGGACTGGACGACGGCCTTCGCCGCCGCGCTCACCCGCACCATGTCGGCGGCGATGGACCTGGCCGGCGGCCGCCGCGAGGAGCTGACCGGCGCGCGCCTGCCGGAGCGGCCGTGGACCCGGGCGCTGAACTGGTTCATCTCCTCCTACCCGCTGCTCGGCGGGCTCGCGGCCGGCATCACGCTGGTCGCGGACGCGGAGCTGGCCCGTGCGCAGGGCATCGCGATCGCCGCGGTCAACGCCGAGGCCGGCGAGATCTACCTCAACCCGCTGCGGCACTACAGCGACGAGGAGTGGCGGTTCATCCTGGCCCACGAGATGCTGCACGCCGCGCTGCGGCACGGCGACCGCCGGGGTGCCCGGGACCCGTACCTGTTCAACGTCGCGGCCGACTACGTGATCAACGGCTGGCTGCTGGAGATGGGCGTCGGCGAGATGCCCGAGGGGCTGCTGCACGACCCGGAGCTCAAGGGGCTGTCGGCCGAGGAGGTCTACGACCGGATCGTCCGCGACCAGCGCCGGATCCGGCGCCTGGCGACGCCGGCCGGCAAGGGCCGCCCCGACCTGCTGGGCGAGCCACTCGGGCCGCCACGCGACTACGTCGATCTGGACGACTTCTACCGCCGCGGCCTGCAGCAGGGCTTCGAGCTGCACCAGCGCGAACGCGGCCTGCTGCCGCGCGGGCTGGTGGAGGAGATCCGCGCGCTGGCCCACCCGCCGGTCCCGTGGGACGCCCGGCTGGCGCGCTGGTTCGACGCGTTCGTCCCCGCCCCGCAGGCCGTCCGCAGCTACTCCCGGCCGTCCCGGCGGCAGGCCTCCTCGCCCGGCATCCCGCGCGCCGGACGGTACTTCCCGCCCGAGGAGGTGGCCCGCTGCACCTTCGGGGTGGTGCTCGACACCTCCGGCTCGATGGACCGCCGGCTGCTCGGCAAGGCGCTCGGCGCGATCGCCTCCTACGCGGCCGCCCGGGACGTGCCGGCCGCCCGGGTGGTCTACTGCGACGCCGCCGCGTACGACGCCGGCTACCTGCCGCCGGAGGACATCGCCGGCCGGATGCGGGTGCGCGGCCGGGGCGGGACGGTGCTGCAGCCCGGCGTGGACCTGCTGGAGCGGGCCGAGGACTTCCCGCCCGGCGCGCCGCTCCTGCTGATCACCGACGGCGAGTGCGACGTGCTGCGGGTGCGCCGCGAGCACGCCTACCTGGTGCCGCAGGGCGCGTCGCTGCCGTTCACCGCCCGCGGGCCGGTCTTCCGGATGCGCTGACGGGCCGGCGGCGACGGCCCAGCGGCGACGGCGGCTCAGCGAGGACTCAGCGCAGGCGCTTGATCTCGCCGCGAGTGCGGTAGAAGCCGCGGTCGGAGGCGTGCAACTCGGGGACGACGTAGCGGGCGCCGGGCACCCGGATGTCCTTGGGGAACTGGACCCGCCAGGCCGCGTCGTACCCGGGGGTGATGACGCGGATCCGGGTGCGGGAGCCCTCCTGGACGCACTCCAGCTCGATGCCGGCACCGGCGCCCGCGCCGCCGCTCACCCACTCGATCTCGGCGCTCGGGGCGACCCGCTCCAGGCTGCCGGCCTTGATGTCGGCGGTCTGCGGGAGGTGGCCGCCCTCGGCCTGCTCGATGGCCGTGGAGCTCACGTCGAGGCAGGCGAGCGAGCCGTCGGTGGTGACCAGGTAGAGGCGGCCCTCGCGGTACTGCATGCTGTACGCCGAGCCGCAGCCGGTGGCCAGCTTCCACAGGCGGCGGCCGTCGGCGGCGAAGCAGTAGACGGACGAGGAGCTGTCCCCGGCGAAGACGAACTGCCCGTCCGGCGAGGCGGCGCAGGAGTAGACGGCCGCGTCACAGCGGTAGCGGGCAAGCTCGGCGCCGTCGGCCTTGGCGAGGCGGTGCACCCAGCCGCGGGCGGTGCCGGCGAAGACCTCCTCGCGCTCCTGCCAGCCGAACAGCACCGCGCCCTCGGTGCGGGTGTGCCAGCGCTGGTCGCCGCTGCGCGACTCGTAGCGGGTGACGCCGGTCGACAGGCCCTGGTAGACGCCGTCCGGGTCGCAGCGCACCATCCAGCCGGAGCTGCCGGCGGTGGCGCGCCGCCACTGGAACTCGTCCTCGTGGTCCACCGTGGTGATGCCGCCCTGCGCGTCGGAGACGCCGAGCACGCCGTCGTGGATGTCGAGCCAGTAGATGTCCACGTCGGCGGCGATCTCGTAGGCCACCCGGGGGACCTTGCCGCCGAGGTCGTAGACCCGGCCGTCGTCGCAGCCGGCGTAGATCCAGGAGTCGTCGGCGACGATGCACTTGACGCCGTCCGGCAGGCCGAACCGGCCGGTGACCCGGCCGTCGTGGGTCAGCGTGTAGACGTCGCCGGACTGGTTGCCCACCCAGGCGCCCTGCTCGTCCACGAAGACGCCGAAGGCCGGCGCGCCGGAGCGGAACCGCCACAGCACCGGGGCCTGACGGGCCGTCGAGCGGGTGCTGACCATCTCGCGGCGGGTGACCGCGCGACGCTGGCGGACGCCGCGCTGGGCGGGGGCGTAGCCCTTGCGGATCTTCTCGCCGAGCTTCTTGGCGGCGGCCGCGGCCGCCTTCTCCACCGTCGGGTAGGAGGTGGCGCGGCTCTGGCCACCCTCGCCGATCCTGCCGTACGTGATGGTCAGCTCGGTGCCCGCCTGACGCACCTCGTAGAACTTGTGGGCGCTGCCCTGGTCCTCGGAGAGTTCGAGGTAAGTGACCTGCTCGGACATCAGAACCCTCCCGGGCGTTCGGTGTTGGGAACAAGCTAGCGAGCGGCACTGACAGGCGATCCGCAGCTCAGGCCGGCACCGCCTGCGCCGAACCGGGCGTCGAGACCGATGCGGCGGCCGGCTCCGCCACGGCCTCCTCGCGCAGCCCGTAGCGTGCGTGCAGCCGGGCCAGCGGGGCCGGGGCCCACCAGGCGGTGCGGCCGAGCAGGGCCATGGTGGCCGGCACCAGCAGCATCCGGACCACCGTCGCGTCGATCAGCACCGCCAGGCTCAGGCCGAGGCCGATCTGCAGGATCTGGCCGAAGCCGCTGGTCATGAAGGCGGCGAAGACGATCAGGATCAGTGCGGCGGCGCTGGTGACGATCCGTCCGGTCTGCGACAGGCCGGTGCTGACGGCGGCCTTCGCGTCACCGGTGCGCAGCCACTCCTCGCGGACCCGGGCCAGGATGAAGATCTCGTAGTCCATCGCGAGGCCGAAGGCGATCGCGGCGATCAGCGGCAGCGCGACCAGGTCGAGCGCGCCCATGCCCTGGCCGCCGAGCAGCGTCGCGCCGTGGCCGTCCTGGAAGACCAGCTTGGTGATGCCCATCGCGGCGCCCAGCGACAGCGCGGTGGAGAGCACGGTCTTGACCGGGATCAGCAGCGAGCCGGTGAAGGCGAAGAGCAGCAGCAGGATGCCGCCGACCACGATCGCGAGCGCACCGGGCAGCCCGTCGGCGAGCATCTGCTGGAAGTCGGCGACCCGGGCGGCGGTGCCGCCGACCTGGATATCCCCGCCGTGCTCCGCGGCGCGCAGCGTGTGCACCAGGGCGAGCGCCTGCGGGCCGTCGCTGCTGACCTTCGGGGTCAGCTGGAGCTCGGTGGTGCCGTCCGACAGGGTCGAGACGGTGGCGGCCGAGACCTGCGGCAGGGTCCGGGCCCGTGCGGTGAACGCGTCCTCGGCCGGGCCGTGGCCGGTCAGCAGCACGTCGATCGGGTCGGCGGTGGAGAGCTCGGGGTAGTGCGTGCGGACGGTCTGGTAGGCGAGCCGGCCGTCCGAACCGGCGGGCAGGTAGCGGGCGTCGCCGGAGGTGGTGCGCAGGCCGGCCAGCGGGAGGGCGAGGGCGGCGAGGGCCGCGGTGAGGGTGACGGCGACGACCAGCGGGCGGGCGGTGGCCACCGCGGCGATCCGGGCGAAGGTGCGCCCGGCGGTGGGCTTCGGCTCGCGCAGCCGCAGCCGGTGGCCGAACCGCACGAGCAGCGCCGGGACCAGGGTGAGCGCGGCGGCCATGTCGATCAGCACGACGGAGCTTGCGGCCAGGCCCATGCTGCGCAGGAACGGGCTGTCGAAGGCGAGCAGGCCGCAGAGGCAGACCGCGACGGTGAGGCCGGAGAAGAAGACGGTACGGCCGGCGGCGTGCACGGTGCGGGTGACGGCGAGCACCCGGTCCGACGTGTACCGGCGCTCCTCGCGGAACCGGTTGATCACCAGCAGCGCGTAGTCGATCGCCAGGCCCAGGCCCAGCATCGTGGTGACCTGCAGCGAGGAGGCGCTGATCTCGGTGAACTCGCTGACCACCAGCAGCGTCAGGAAGGTGCCGGCGATCCCGCAGAACGCGACCAGGATCGGCAGGCCGGCGGCGAGCAGCCCGCCGAAGACCAGCAGGCAGAGCACCAGCACCAGCGGCAGCGAGATGATCTCGGCCCGGCCCACGCCCTTCTTGCCCGCCTCGTTCATCTGCTGGGAGAGCAGCGGGCCGCCGCTGACCTGCAGGTGGGTGGCGTGCAGCTGCCGCAGCCGGGCCTCGGCGGCGTCCTGGGCGTTCTGCTGCGCGTCGTCGGTCAGGCCGGCGGCGAGCGTGACCGGGAAGATCAGCGCCTGGTGGTCCACCGACACTCCGCCGCCCCGGCGGTACGGATCGGGCACCGGAGCGACGCCGGGTATCGCGCCCAGGTCGTGCACCGCGGCGGCGATCTGGGCTCTGAAGGCCGGGTCGGTGACGTCCTGGCCGGAGAGCACCGCGCTGATCGTGCCGCCCGACTGGTCGGTGCGGTCGAGGTGTTCGCCGACCCGGTGCGACTCGCTGCCGGGCACGGAGCTGACCGAGCCGGTCATCCGGGTGGCGCTGATGCCGCTGAGGCCGAAGCCGAGCAGGATCACCACGATCCAGCCGAGTAGCACGGCGATCGGGTGGCGGGTGGTGAGGCGAGCGATCAAGGAGGTCATGGGCAGTACTCTCGCGGCCGCGGCCCTCATCGCGGATCGCCCGGCGGAGCGGTCCCGCACCCTCCCCCACGCGGGTGATCAAACGGGACGGCCGCTCCCCCGCGAGGGGGAACGGCCGGGCGGTACGGACTCGAGCGGGCGCGTCGAGCCGCCGTCAGGACTCGCCGGCCACCACGGCGCCCGCCTCGTAGGCGAAGACCACCGCGTGCACCCGGTCGCGCAGCTGGAGCTTGCTCAGCACGTTGCTGACATGGCTCTTGACGGTGTGTTCGCTGACCACCAGCTCGGCCGCGATCTCGGCGTTGGAGAACCCGCGCGCCAACAGGCGCAGCGTCTCCTGCTCGCGGACCGTCAGCTGCTCCAGCAGCTTGGACGGCGCCCGGACGGCCCCCGTGGCACTCGCCGCGCCGACCGGGCGGCGCGCGGAGAACTCGCTGATCAGCCGCTTGGTGACGGACGGCGCAAGCAGTGCCTCACCGCCGGCGACCAGCCGCACGCCGTGCGCGAGGTCGTCCCGGCGGACGTCCTTGAGCAGGAACCCGCTGGCCCCCGCGTACAGCGCGTCGTAGACGTAGTCGTCGATGTCGAAGGTGGTCAGCATGATCACCCTGGTCTCGGGGTACTCAGCGCAGACCCGGCGGGCCGCCTCCAGGCCGTCCATCTCGGGCATCCGGACGTCCAGCAGCAGGACGTCCGGGCGGTGTTCGGCGACCGCCGCGACGGCCTCCAGGCCGTTGCAGGCCTCGGCGACCACCTCGATGTCCGGCTGCGCGTCCAGGATCATCCCGAACCCGGCCCGGACCAGCTCCTGGTCATCGGCCACCACTACGCGAATCGACATGCTTCCCCTCACAGACTTCCCGCGCCCAGCGGCAGCCGGGCGGTCACCACGAACCCACGGCCGTCCGGCCCGGGGCCGGCCGCGGCCCGGCCACCGCAGGCGGCCGCGCGCTCCCGGATGCCGACCAGCCCGCGCCCGCCGGAGAAGCCGCTGACGGTGCCCGACACGTCCCCGAGGCCGCGCCCGTTGTCGCTGACCGCCAGCTCCAGCGCCTGGTCCAGCTCGGCGATCCGCACCTCCACGGCGTCCGCGCCGGAGTGCTTGACGATGTTGGTCAGCGCCTCCTGGACGATCCGGTAGGCGGCCGCCTCGACGTCGGCGGGCAGCGCCCGGCCGGCCTGCGGCAGCTCCAGCTCGACGGCGACACCGGCCTGGCGGACCCGCTCGGCGACCGCCGACAGCTCCACCAGCCTCGGCTGCGGTGCCAGCTCGGGCCCGGCGCCCTCCTCCTTGAGCACGCCGAGCACCCGGCGCAGCTGCACCATCGCGTCACGGCCGGAGTCGGCGATGGTGTCGAAGGCCTTGATCGCCTTCTCCGGGTGGCTGTGCACCACGACCGGGCCGGCCTCGGCGTGGATCACCATCAGCGAGACGGCGTGCGCCAGGATGTCGTGCATCTCGCGGGCGATCCGGGCCCGCTCCTCGGCGACCGCGCGGGCCGCGTCACTGGCCGCCCGCTGCCCGGTCTCCCTGGCCCGGTCGGCCTCGGCGCGGGCGAGCCGGCGCAGCTCGCGCACCGCGGAGCCGAGCACGAAGGAGCCGATCCCGGTGAGCTCGCTGAAGATCATCCCGTTCGGCGAGTGGGTGCCCAGGATGCTGGACGGCACCAGGATCGCCAGCATCAGCCAGCGCTGCCAGTCCCGCCCCAGGTCGGCGACGGTGTAGATGATCACGATGCCGAAGAGCGCGATCTGCGGCTGCGCCGAGTGCGCGAGCACGCCGAGGGCGATCGAGAGCAGGCCGGAGATCCAGAAGACCGCGAACGGCGCCCGGCGGCGCCACGGCAGCGGCAGCGAACAGCCGCCGGCCAGCAGGTACGTCCAGACCGGCCAGTGCGTGTCGTCGTTGTAGACCGCCCAGAGCGAGATCGCTGCCGAGACGAGCGCGATCACGGTGTCCGTGACGTACGGGTTGATCCCGCCGAACCGCCGCTGCACCCGCCGCCCCTGGTCGGCCAGCCGGCCCTGCCAGCGCTTCATGACCTCCACGTCCGCCCCCTCCGCGTCCCGGGGGAGCCTACCGCCCGCGCTGAGCAGGTCGAACGCCGGTCGCGGGCCCGTCCGCGGCAGCCTGCCCGGCTCAGGCACGGGTGATGGTGAGGTTGCCGGTGTCCGTCTCCGCGTCGATCACGCGGGGAGCCGTGGGGTCCTGCCGGACGGTCACCTTCGCGCCGCCGGTGTCGGCCTTGGTCCGCACGGCGTAGCCGAGCCCGTCCGGGACCTTCACGGTGACGTTGCCGGTCGAGGTGCGGGCCGTCACCGAACCGGGCGCGGCGCTGAAGCCGGCCGTGACGTCGCCGGTGGACGAGCTCAGCTCGGCCGTCGCCGCGCCGAGCCGGACCGCCTCCACGTTCCCGGTGCCGGTGTCGGCCGTCACCCCGGCGGTCAGCCCGTCCAGGTGCACCGAGCCGGTGCCCGCGCTGACCCTGACCACCGTGCCGGCCGGGACGTCCACCTCGTAGCCGACGCCGCAGTCCTGGTCGGGGCAGCTGTAGGTGAGCGTGAGC
This sequence comes from Kitasatospora sp. NEAU-69, assembly GCF_057158765.1. Taxonomy (NCBI): domain Bacteria; kingdom Bacillati; phylum Actinomycetota; class Actinomycetes; order Kitasatosporales; family Streptomycetaceae; genus Kitasatospora; species Kitasatospora sp. NEAU-69. The sequence continues at coordinate 112,940 of NZ_JBWXUE010000012.1, read as the reverse complement.
GTGCCGTCGGACGAGACGGCGTGGGTCGAGGCGGGCGGCTTGCTCCGGTAGTTCTGGTGCTCGATCACGCTCACCGCACTGCCCGCGCCGACCACCCGGATGTCCCCGGTCCGGCCCTGCACGACGAGCGTGTGCACCGGCTGCTCGATCCCGTACCGGACGAGGTCGTGCTGGTCGTCGTCGCCCAGGAAGCAGCCGGACATCCCGAACGTGATGGCGCCGGTGATCGCGGTGTACGTGAGCAGGCGGGCCAGGCGCTGGTTCATCTGAGGTCCCCTCGGGCGGTGGCCCGGACGCTCCGAACCGACACCCCAGAGCCTGCCCGCCGCCACCCCTCCCCCGGATCACCCGCCCGAGCGGTTCAGCCGCCTCCCCCGTACGAGGGAGCCGACCGCGCGGCCGACCCCACGCAGGCCCGACGGAACGTCCGCGACCTGCCAGGCGGCCCGGCCGAGCAGCAGGCAGAGCGGGGTGTAGAGCAGCAGATTGAGCCAGTAGAAGGCGTCCCGCGGATCCGCACCGGTCCCGGTCACCCAGACCAGCCCCACCGCGCCCCGGGCCAGCAGCCCGCCGGCCACCGCCCGGCTCCCCCAGCGCGGCAGCGCCGAGGGCAGCAGCCGGCCGAGCGCGGGCAGCCGGCCGGCCCGGACCAGGACCAGCGCGGAGGCGGAGAAGAGCAGGCCGGAGAGCGGGATCAGGCCCTGCGGAGTGAACGGCACCTGCATGTTCAGCACCAGGTGGGAGAGCCGGGCATCGTCGCGCACCGGCCAGGTGCGCCCGGTCGCCCAGTACGCGTGGATCAGGCCGTCGACCGCCAGGACGGCGGCAACCGCCTTGGCCGAACCGGCGCTGCTGACTGACGTCATGTCATCACCTCATGGGGTGTCGGAAGATCTGGACGCCCCGAGGAGCGGCCGGCCCGGCGATCCGTTCCTGTGACGAGCGCCACTGCGCCGGCCCGGAATCCGCTGGGAACCTTCTGCCCGTTCGGCCCCTCCCTCCTGGGCCCGCTCTCTAGTGACGGAGACCGCCTTGCAGGAGCAACCGCCGCCCGACCTCGCCGCGCTGGTCCGCGCCGCCCAGCGCGGCGACCAGCTCGCGGTCTCCCGGCTGCTCGACCTGATCAGCCCGTACGTCCGCCGGCTCTGCGGCCCGATCGCGCTCGACGACGGCGCGGACGCGGCGCAGGAGGCGCTGATCGCGGTCTTCCGCAAGCTGCGCCAGCTCGACGAGCCGGCCGCGCTGTTCGGCTGGGTCCGCGCCATCGCGGTGCGCGAGGCGGTGCGGCACGCCGCCCGGGCATCCCGGTTCCGGCCCGCCGAGCTGACCGAGCTGCCGGCCCCCGGTGACCCGCAGCTCGCCACGGACATCCGCGACGTGCTGGAGCGCCTCTCCCCCGAGCACCGCGCCGTGCTGCTGCTGCGGGATCTGGAGGGCCTGGACGAACGACAGACCGCCGAGCTCCTCGCGGTCGCTCCGGGCACCGTGAAATCCCGGCTCTCCCGGGCCCGACTCAGCTTCCGAAAGGCGTGGCAGCAATGACCGAGCGGCAGAACGAGCGGCAGAGCGAGCAGCAGGGCCGGCAGCACGAGCAGCAGCACGACGGCGCCTGGCCGGTCGCGGACTTCGACCCGGTCCGGCGCCTGCACGTGATCGCCGCCACCGCGCCGGGTGCCGCCCGGGTCGGCGAGACGGTGATCGAGGCGCCGTTCGAGCAGGTCTGGTCCGTCGCCCGGGACCTGGAACGCACCATGCCGCTGTGGATCCCGGACGTGCGCACCGTCCGCCTCACCGAACCGGCGCCGGACGGCCTGCTGCGGGCCCGGATCCACGGCCACTCCCGGCTGCGCACCACCTTCGCGATCGACCTCGCCCCCGGCTGGTGCCTGATGCAGAGCCGCTTCGTGCTCGGCGGCATGGCCGCCCGTCCGGAGGGCGCCGACGCCACCCGCTTCGCCTTCCTCGGCGGCCTGCGCTTCCCCGGTGCCCGCTGCCTCGCGCCACTGCTGCGCCCGTTCACCGGCGACCCGCTGGCGCGGTTCGCGGCGTTGCTGCGGGAGTGACGGGAGCGCACGGAAAAGCCGCTGGGCGGCCACCCCGGAGGGTGGCCGCCCAGCGGCTTCATGCGGTCAAGCGGTGACTCAGCCGGTGTACGGGCCGTAGTCGTAGTCGTCCAGCGGGACGGCCTGGCCGGAGCCGGCGCCGAAGGGCGACAGGTCGTAGTCGTCGTAGCCGACGGCCGAGTACATCGCGGCCTTGGCCTCTTCGGTGGGCTCGACCCGGATGTTGCGGTAACGGGGCAGACCCGTACCGGCCGGGATGAGCTTACCGAGGATGACGTTCTCCTTGAGGCCCAGCAGCGGGTCCGACTTGGCGTGGATCGCCGCGTCGGTGAGCACCCGGGTCGTCTCCTGGAAGGAGGCGGCCGACAGCCAGGACTCGGTGGCCAGCGAGGCCTTGGTGATACCCATCAGCTGCGGACGGCCGGAGGCGGGGTGACCGCCCTCGGAGACCACGCGACGGTTCTCGGTCTCGAAGCGGCCGCGCTCGACGAGCTCGCCCGGGAGCAGCTCGGCGTCGCCCGACTCGATGATCGTCACGCGGCGGAGCATCTGCCGGATGATGATCTCGATGTGCTTGTCGTGGATCGACACACCCTGCGAGTTGTAGACCTTCTGGACCTCGGCGACCAGGTGGATCTGGACGGCACGCTGGCCCATGATCCGCAGCACGTCGTGCGGGTTCGTGGCACCCATGGTCAGCTTCTGGCCGACCTCGACCGCCTCGCCCTCGCTCACCATGAGCTTGACACGCTTGGAGACCGGGTAGCTGATCTCGTCGGTGCCGTCGTCCGGGGTGATGACGATCTTGCGGGTCTTCTCGGTGTCCTCGATCCGGACCCGGCCCTGCGCCTCCGAGATCGGGGCCACACCCTTGGGGGTACGGGCCTCGAAGAGCTCGACGACACGGGGCAGACCCTGGGTGATGTCGTCACCGGCCACACCACCGGTGTGGAAGGTACGCATCGTCAGCTGGGTACCGGGCTCACCGATGGACTGGGCGGCGATGATGCCGACCGCCTCACCGATGTCGACCAGCTTGCCGGTGGCCAGCGAGCGGCCGTAGCACATGGCGCAGGTGCCGACGGCGGACTCACAGGTCAGGATCGAGCGGGTCTTGACCTCGCTGATGCCGTGGCGGATCAGCTCGTCGATCAGCACGTCACCGAGGTCGGTGTTCGCGGTCGCGATGAGCTTGCCGTCGACCGTGATGTCCTCGGCCAGCATGCGGGCGTAGACGCTGGTCTCGACGTCGTCCGTCTTGCGCAGGACGCCGTTGTCGACCGTGCCGATCGCCAGCTTCAGACCGCGCTCGGTGCCACAGTCCTCCTCGCGGATGATCACGTCCTGCGAGACGTCCACCAGACGACGGGTCAGGTAACCCGAGTCGGCGGTACGCAGCGCGGTGTCGGCCAGACCCTTACGGGCACCGTGGGTGGAGATGAAGTACTCCAGCACGGACAGACCCTCACGGAACGACGCCTTGATGGGTCGCGGGATGGTCTCGTTCTTGGCGTTCGACACCAGACCACGCATACCGGCGATCTGACGCATCTGCATCATGTTTCCACGAGCACCCGAGTCGACCATCATGAAGATGGGGTTCGTCTTCGGGAAGTTCGCGTTCATGGCCTCGGCAACCTCGTTGGTCGCCTTGGTCCAGATGTTGACCATTTCCTGCTTGCGCTCGTCGTTGGTCATCAGACCGCGCTCGTAGTTCTTCTGGACCTTCTCGGCCTGAGCCTCGTAGCCCTCGAGAATCTGCGGCTTGCTCGGCGGCACGACGACGTCCGAGATCGAGACGGTGACGCCCGAACGGGTCGACCAGTGGAAGCCGGCCGCCTTCAGGTTGTCCAGCGTCGCCGCGACGATGACCTTGGGGTAGCGCTCCGCCAGGTCGTTGACGATCGCGGAGAGCTGCTTCTTGCCCACCTCGTAGTCAACGAACGGGTAGTCCTCGGGCAGCAGCTCGTTGAAGAGCGCGCGGCCCAGGGTGGTGCGCAGGCGGAAGGACTCGCCCTCGAACCAGGACGACTGACCGTCCTCGTCCACCGGCGCGGTCCAGCCGCGGGGCGGCACGGTGCCGATCGGCAGGCGCAGGTCGATCGGGGCCTGGACGTCCAGCTCGCGGGCGTCGAAGGCCATGATCGCCTCGGCGGTGGAGGAGAAGGAACGGCCACCGCCCCTCACCTCGTCCCGGTCCGAGGTCAGGAAGAAGAGACCGAGCACCATGTCCTGGGTCGGCATGGTGACGGGGCGACCGTCGGCCGGCTTCAGGATGTTGTTCGAGGACAGCATCAGGATGCGGGCCTCGGCCTGCGCCTCCGCGGAGAGCGGCAGGTGGACGGCCATCTGGTCACCGTCGAAGTCCGCGTTGAACGCGGTGCAGACGAGCGGGTGGATCTGGATGGCCTTGCCCTCGACCAGCTGCGGCTCGAAGGCCTGGATGCCGAGGCGGTGCAGGGTGGGTGCACGGTTCAGCAGCACCGGGTGCTCGGCGATGACCTCTTCGAGGACGTCCCAGACGACCGGGCGGGCGCGCTCGACCATGCGCTTGGCCGACTTGATGTTCTGCGCGTGGTTGAGGTCGACCAGGCGCTTCATCACGAACGGCTTGAAGAGCTCCAGTGCCATGGCCTTGGGCAGACCACACTGGTGCAGCTTGAGCTGCGGGCCGACGACGATGACCGAACGGGCCGAGTAGTCGACGCGCTTGCCGAGCAGGTTCTGACGGAAACGACCCTGCTTGCCCTTCAGCATGTCGCTGAGGGACTTCAGCGGACGGTTGCCGGGGCCCGTGACCGGGCGACCACGACGGCCGTTGTCGAAGAGGGCGTCGACCGCCTCCTGGAGCATGCGCTTCTCGTTGTTCACGATGATCTCGGGCGCGCCGAGGTCGAGAAGCCGCTTCAGGCGGTTGTTGCGGTTGATCACGCGGCGGTACAGGTCGTTCAGGTCGGAGGTCGCGAAGCGGCCACCGTCCAGCTGCACCATCGGACGCAGGTCCGGCGGGATGACCGGGACGCAGTCCAGCACCATGCCGTTGGGCTTGTTGGTGGTCTGCAGGAACGCGGAGACGACCTTGAGGCGCTTGAGCGCACGGGTCTTCTTCTGGCCCTTGCCGGTGCGGATGATCTCGCGCAGGCGCTCGGACTCCTCCGCCAGGTCGAAGGTCTCCAGGCGGTCCTTGAGGGCCGCGGCACCCATCGAGCCGGAGAAGTACGTGCCGAAGCGGTCGCGCAGCTCGCGGTAGAGCAGCTCGTCGCCCTCGAGGTCCTGGACCTTGAGGTTCTTGAAGCGGGCCCAGACCTCGTCCAGACGGTCCAGCTCGCGCTGCGCACGGTCGCGCAGCTGCTTCATCTCGCGCTCGGCACCCTCGCGCACCTTGCGGCGCACGTCGGCCTTGGCGCCCTCGGCCTCCAGCTCGGCCAGGTCGGTCTCGGCCTTCTTGGCACGGGCCTCGAGGTCCGAGTCGCGGCGGTTCTCGATCTGCTGGCGCTCGACGGAGACGTGCGCCTCCAGCGACGGCAGGTCGCGCTGACGACGCTCGTCGTCGACCCAGGTGATCATGTAGGCGGCGAAGTAGATGACCTTCTCGAGGTCCTTCGGCGCGAGGTCGAGCAGGTAGCCCAGGCGGGACGGCACACCCTTGAAGTACCAGATGTGGGTGACCGGAGCGGCCAGCTCGATGTGGCCCATCCGCTCACGGCGCACCTTGGCGCGGGTCACCTCGACGCCGCAGCGCTCACAGATGATGCCCTTGAAGCGGACACGCTTGTACTTACCGCAGTAGCACTCCCAGTCCCGGGTGGGACCGAAGATCTTCTCGCAGAAAAGGCCGTCCTTTTCCGGCTTCAGCGTGCGGTAGTTGATGGTCTCCGGCTTCTTGACCTCGCCGTGCGACCACTGGCGGATGTCGTCGGCGGTCGCGAGGCCGATGCGGAGCTCGTCGAAGAAGTTGACGTCAAGCACTGGTCGTCAAGCCCTCTTTCGTAAGTCGAAAGTCGTTCATCTGGTCTGAGGGGGGCCTGGGGGCGGGCCGGCCGCTGGAGTCAGCGGCCGACCCGGCCTCCGTCAGACCTCTTCGACGCTGCTCGGCTCGCGCCGGGACAGGTCAATACCGAGCTCCTCGGCTGCGCGGAAGACATCCTCGTCGGAGTCCCGCAGCTCGATGTTGGAGCCGTCCGAGGACAGCACCTCAACGTTGAGGCAGAGCGACTGCATTTCCTTGATGAGGACCTTGAAGGACTCGGGAATGCCGGGCTCGGGGATGTTCTCGCCCTTGACGATCGCCTCGTAGACCTTCACGCGGCCCAGGACGTCGTCGGACTTGATGGTGAGGAGCTCCTGCAGCGCGTAGGCCGCGCCGTACGCCTCAAGGGCCCACACCTCCATCTCACCGAAGCGCTGACCACCGAACTGCGCCTTACCACCGAGCGGCTGCTGGGTGATCATCGAGTACGGACCGGTCGAACGGGCGTGCAGCTTGTCGTCGACCAGGTGGTGCAGCTTGAGGATGTACATGTAGCCGACCGAGACCGGCATCGGGAACGGCTCGCCGGAGCGGCCGTCGAAGAGCCGGGCCTTACCGGTGGAGTTCACCAGGCGCTCACCGTCACGGGTGAGGGTGGTGTGGTCCAGCAGGCCGGTGATCTCGTCCTCGCGGGCGCCGTCGAAGACCGGGGTGGCGAGGTTGGTGCCGCCCTCGACCTTGTCGGCGCCGATCACCTGGAGGCGGCGGGCCCACTCCTCGCTGAGGCCGGAGACGTCCCAGCCCTGCTTGGCGAGCCAGCCGAGGTGGATCTCCAGGACCTGTCCCGGGTTCATTCGGGACGGGACACCCAGCGGGTTCAGGATGATGTCGACCGGGGTGCCGTCCTCGAGGAACGGCATGTCCTCGACCGGGAGGATCTTGGAGATGACACCCTTGTTGCCGTGACGGCCGGCGAGCTTGTCACCGTTGGTGATCTTGCGCTTCTGCGCCACGTAGACGCGGACCAGCTGGTTCACGCCCGGGGGCAGCTCGTCGCCCTCTTCGCGGTCGAAGACGCGCACGCCGATGACCTTGCCGGACTCACCGTGCGGCACCTTCAGCGAGGTGTCGCGGACCTCACGGGCCTTCTCACCGAAGATCGCGCGGAGCAGGCGCTCCTCCGGGGTCAGCTCGGTCTCACCCTTGGGCGTGACCTTGCCGACCAGGATGTCGCCGGTGACGACGTCCGCACCGATGCGGATGATGCCGCGCTCGTCGAGGTCGGCGAGGACCTCCTCGGAGACGTTCGGGATGTCCCGGGTGATCTCCTCCGGGCCCAGCTTGGTGTCACGGGCGTCGACCTCGTGCTCCTCGATGTGGATCGAGGAGAGGACGTCGTCCTGCACGAGGCGCTGCGACAGGATGATCGCGTCCTCGTAGTTGTGACCCTCCCAGGACATGAAGGCGACGAGCAGGTTCTTGCCCAGCGCCATCTCGCCCTCGTCGGTGCACGGGCCGTCGGCCAGCACCTGGCCGGCCTCGACCCGGACGCCCTCGTCCACGAGCACCTTCTGGTTGAAGGCGGTGCCCTGGTTCGAGCGGGTGAACTTGGCGGCGCGGTACGTGTTGTACGTGCCGTCGTCGTTGGCCACGGTGACGTAGTCGGCCGAGACCTCCTGCACCACACCGGCCTTCTCGGCGGTGATGACGTCCGCGGCGTCAACGGCGCAGCGGTACTCCATGCCGGTGCCGACGACGGGCGCCTCGCTGCGCAGCAGCGGGACGGCCTGGCGCATCATGTTCGAGCCCATGAGCGCGCGGTTGGCGTCGTCGTGCTCGAGGAACGGGATCATGGCGGTCGCGACCGACACCATCTGGCGCGGCGAGACGTCCATGTAGTCGATCTCGGTGCCCGGGATGTAGTCGATCTCGCCGCCACGGCGGCGGACCAGGACACGCGGCTCGGCGAAGTGCAGGTCCTCGGTCAGCGGCGCGTTGGCCTGCGCGATGACGTAGCGGTCCTCCTCGTCAGCGGTCAGGTAGTCCACCTGCTCGGTGACGATGCCGTCGACGACCTTGCGGTACGGGGTCTCGATGAAGCCGAAGGCGTTCACCCGGCCGTACGAGGCCAGCGACCCGATCAGACCGATGTTCGGGCCTTCGGGGGTCTCGATCGGGCACATGCGGCCGTAGTGCGAGGGGTGCACGTCACGGACCTCGAAGCCGGCCCGCTCACGGGACAGACCACCGGGGCCGAGCGCGGACAGACGACGCTTGTGGGTCAGACCCGAGAGCGGGTTCGTCTGGTCCATGAACTGCGACAGCTGGCTGGTGCCGAAGAACTCCTTGATGGAGGCGACGACCGGCCGGATGTTGATCAGGGTCTGCGGCGTGATCGCCTCGACGTCCTGGGTCGTCATGCGCTCGCGCACGACGCGCTCCATACGAGCCAGACCCGTGCGGACCTGGTTCTGGATGAGCTCGCCGACGTTGCGCAGGCGACGGTTGCCGAAGTGGTCGATGTCGTCGACCTCGACCACGATGTCGCGGCCGGCGTCGTCACGCCACTCGGTCTCGCCCGCGTGCAGCTTCACCAGGTACTTGATCGCACCGATGATGTCGGGCTCGGTGAGCACGCCGGAGTCCAGCGACTCGGCGTTGCCCAGCTTCCGGTTGACCTTGTAGCGGCCGACCTTCGCGAGGTCGTAGCGCTTCGGGTTGAAGTAGAGGTTCTCGAGCAGCGTCTGCGCGGCCTCACGGGTCGGCGGCTCGCCCGGACGCAGCTTGCGGTAGATGTCCAGCAGCGCGTCGTCCTGGCCCTGGGTGTGGTCCTTCTCCAGGGTGGCGCGCATCGACTCGTACTCGCCGAACTCCTCGAGAATCATCTCGTTGGTCCAGCCGAGCGCCTTGAGGAGCACGGTGACCGACTGCTTGCGCTTGCGGTCGATGCGGACACCGACCATGTCGCGCTTGTCGATCTCCATCTCCAGCCAGGCACCACGCGAGGGGATGACCTTGCAGGAGTAGATGTCCTTGTCGGACACCTTGTCCAGGGTGGAGTCGAAGTACACACCCGGGGAACGGACCAGCTGCGAGACGACGACACGCTCGGTGCCGTTGATCACGAACGTGCCCTTGTGGGTCATGAGCGGGAAGTCGCCCATGAAGACCGTCTGAGACTTGATCTCACCGGTCTCGTTGTTGGTGAACTCGGCGGTGACGAAGAGCGGGGCCGCGAACGTGAAGTCGCGGTCCTTGCACTCGTCAATGGAGTTCTTCGGCGGCTCGAAACGGTGGTCGCGGAAAGTCAGCGACATCGACCCACTGAAGTCCTCGATCGGGGAGATCTCTTCGAAGATCTCCTCCAGACCGGACTTCGTGGGGACGTCCTGACCACTGTCCAGCGCCGCCTCGACCCGGGACTTCCAGGCCGCATTGCCGAGCAGCCAGTCAAAGCTCTCGGTCTGCAGGGCCAGGAGGTTCGGGACCTCAAGGGGCTCCTTGATCTTCGCGAACGAGACGCGGAGCGGGGCGGTGGATGCGGCGGAATTGTTCGAGGCGTTGCGCGGCGCGGCCAAGAGGGGGGTCCTTCCGAGGGCTCGGAGCTCACTACGCGCGTACCGGCCGGGCCAAGCCGAGGGGGAAACCCCAGGTCAGGGCAACGCCGACTCCGGGCGACGAGTCACGGAGCAGCTAACAGGCAGCGCAAAGGGACAGTGTAGCCAAACGGCACACTGCTGTCCAGTCCTGATTCGGAGACCGAATCGGACACTCCCTTCGGTTGCACACTGCTACCGAGCACTACAAGTCTGCTACCGCGCACTACAACGGTGCCCAACCTCGCCTGGAGGCCGACACCGCGACTCACGTGGAGTCAGTTCCCGCCGCGGCACCCGGTTATGCATCCGGGGCCACTCCAACTAACGGCCGACCGCCTCGGCGGTGTCGGCACGCTTGAGAATCGCGCGCCGCGTGCCGTTCGTCAAGGCCCGGCCGAAGCGCGAACCTCGAGCTCTTCATCGCTTCCAGCGGCCCCGGCGTTACAGGATCGGGCCACAGAAGCCGTGGTGGGGGCCTCGCGGCCACCGCCCGCCGGCACCGGGCCGACAACGATGATCACCCTACCCAACGGCACCGACAGTGCCGAGGGCACATTCGGCCAGCCTGTCCGGTCCGTACTCCGCCAGGTACCAACCGGTACAAACGGGCCGGGTCGGGTCGCAGCGGCCGGGCCGGACGAACCGGACGGATCGGACCGACCGGACTGACCGGGATACAAAGCAGGCCGGGCCGGCCACCCCGCGTGGGGTGACCGGCCCGGCCGGAAAAGAACTCGCTAGGAGCTCAAAGTCACTTGACGGTGACCTTGGCGCCAGCGGCCTCGAGGGCAGCCTTGGCCTTCTCGGCAACGTCCTTGGCAACCTTCTCCAGGACAACGGCACCGGCGGTGTCGACGAGGTCCTTGGCCTCCTTCAGGCCGAGGGAGGTCAGGGTGCGCACCTCCTTGATGACCTGGATCTTCTTGTCGCCCGGGCCATCGAGGATGACGTCGAACTCGTCCTGCTCCTCGACGGCCTCGACCGCGGCGGCCGGGCCGGCCGGGCCGGCGGCGACGGCGACGGCAGCGGTGACGTCGAACTTCTCCTCGAACGCCTTCACGAACTCGGAGAGCTCGATGAGGGTCATCTCCTCGAACTGCGCGAGCAGGTCGTCCTGAGACAGCTTCGCCATGATGGCGTCCTTCCACTAATTCGGCAGGTGGTGCCGGGATGTACGGGGTTGGCGGGCGCGGGCCCGCTGCGAGGAGCTAGCTCCCGCCGCCACGCCCCCGGAGGGGCATGGTGTGACTACTCGGCGGCAGCGTCCTCGGCGGGAGCCGGCGTACCGGCACCGCCCTGCTCGGCCTTCTTCTCGCGCAGCGCGTCCACGGTGCGGACGAGCTTCGAGGGCAGGGCCTGGAAGACCGCGGCAGCCTGCGAAGGCTTGGCCTTCAGGGCACCCGCCAGCTTGGCGAGCAGAACCTCGCGGGACTCGAGGTCCGCGAGCTTCTTGATGTCATCGGCGGTCAGCGCCTTACCGTCAAGGACACCGCCCTTGATGATGAGAGCCGGGTTCTCCTTGGCGAAGTCACGCAGAGCCTTTGCCGACTCCACCGGGTCACCGGTGACGAAGGCAACAGCCGTCGGACCGTTGAACTGGTCGTCGAGCTCCGTGATCCCGGCCTCGTTGGCCGCAATCTTGGTCAGCGTGTTCTTCACCACGGCGTACTGGGCGTTGGCACCCAGCGAGCGACGCAGAGTCTTGACCTGCTTGACGCTCAGACCGCGGTACTCGGTCAGCACGGCCGCGTTGGAGGAACGGAACTTCTCCGTGATCTCCGCGACGGCAGCAGCCTTGTCGGGCCTGGCCATAGGCTTACGCCTCCTTCCGTGATGTCGAGGTCGGCCGACCTTGGACAAGTCGACCTACTACGCCTCGACCACCGGCTGGAAGGAAAGCCCCTGCAGAAACAGTGAGAGCCCCGGTGCGCAGGCAGGCGCACGGGGCTCGATCAGACCTCGACGGTCACACGGTGAAACCGCGGGACCGGAAGTCAAAGCTCCAAACACTCCTGCGCGGGCTGCCTGCGACGATGCGCAGATCCTTCGGTCGCGCGTCTCCTTGCGGACACACGGCGACAACCAGCGGTCTTTGGCTTCGACCAGCGTACGGGACGAACCGGGCGCCTACCAAATCCGGGAGATAGCAGGCCTCGAACCGGGAGGTAGCACCTCTCGAATTCGAGACCTGCTCGACCTGGTCAGTGGCCGGCGGCGTCCACGGTGTCGCTCTCCGCCGGGGCCTGCACGGCGAGCGGGCCGCCGAACTCGCTGTAGTCGATCACCTGGTCGAGATTGCCCTGGCTGCCCTGTCCACTGCGCTGCAGCCGGACCGGCTGGTCCTTGTCGTTGAGCCAGAGGTCGAGCGTCAGCGTGGTCACGCCGCCCTGGCCGAGCGCGGCGAGGAGCTGACTGCGGCGGTCGGCGGTCAGCAGGTCCTGCTGGGCGGCCACGTAGTCGGCGACCGAGACGGTGGCCCGGTAGTGCTCCACCTGCTCCACGCCCTGGTCGGCCGAGCTGGCGTCGGTGATCTTCTCGGCGCCGATCAGCTGGAGGTCGCCGGCGGCGGCCGCGGCGGTCACCGTGAGCAGCGGGTTGAGCTCGTCCACCAGCGGGGCGAACGGGGTCTCCTTGCGGCCGTCCGGCCCGATCACCTCGTCGGACTTCTCCCAGTGCTTGCCGTCGAGCCGGGCCGCGGTGGCCGCGTCGCCGCCGGTGTAGCTGACGGTGTCCATCACGATGATCTGGTCGGTGGCGCCCGGGGTGGTCTTCTTGAGCTGCATGATCGTGCGCGGCGCCCAGTACAGGACGCCGTCGGCGCTGTCGCTCTTGCCGTCCGGGCTGTCCATCGCGTAGCTGAGCTTGGCCCGGCGGGCGGTCTGCAGCCCCTGCGCCGAGGAGAGCATCACGCCGCGCGGCGAGCGGTCGGTCGGCTTGGCCCCGGTCGGGGACGGCGAGGCGGCGCTCGGCGACGGCGAGGGCCGGTCGCCGCCCCCACCGCCGCCACTGCCCCCGCTGCCGCCCCCGCCGCCACAGGCCGCCAGAGCGCCGATCAGCGCGGCGGCGACCGCCAGGGCCGCTGCCTTCCGCCGTCCCGCCACGCGTGCCTCCTGATCCGGGGTGTCACTTCAGGGTGCCATGGGAGTCCTGGTCACGTTCCGGCGGGCTGCTGCGCCTTCGCCAGGGCCTGGAACTCGGCCATGGTGGCGGTGTCCGAGGCGTCCGGCGGGCCGTCCGGGGTGGCGTTGCCGTAGTTCGAGTACCGGATCACGACGTCCAGCGAGCCGGACTTGGTCTTGGCGGTCTCCTCCTTCTTGAAGAGGAGCTGGTCGCCGTTGACCCAGACGTCGATGTGCAGCGTGCCGGCCCCCTGCGTCTGGAGCTCCTTCAGCTGGTCACCGATCGCGGGATCGCTCTGCAGCTTGGCGTCGGTGACGTCCACGTCTCCGGCGTAGTGCGTGGTCAGGTAGCCGTCGATGGTCTCCTGGCCCAGCACGCTCGCCTTGCCGGAGGCGAGCAGCATCCGGACCGAGGACGCCGGGTCCGCCTTGGCCAGGACGTCATGGAACGTGCTGACGCCGGCCTGCGCCCCCGGGGTCTTGGCCAGGTCGGCGTACGTCTCCTTGATCCAGTGCCGGCCGCCCAGCTGATCGGTGACGGCCGCTGGCAGGTGCAGGTTCAGGTAGAGCGCGTCGGCCGTGAAGACCGTGTCCACCGTGCCGGTGGACAGCTTGCTCGTGACCGACGCCGGCGGCTGCAGTTGCAGGCTGGCCGTGCCCCCGTTGCCCCAGGCGAAGGCCCCCTGCCCGGTGGTGGTACCGCTCGCGTCGTCGAGCGTCTCCGAGATCTCGGCCGACTTGGCCGCGCTGGTCTTCGCGATGACCTGCTGGAGGGCTGCGGTGGGGTCCGCGGCGGCGGCCGACTGGCTGGGGCTGGCCGAGGCGGCCGCGGAGCTCGCCGCGGCCGTCGGGGTCACGGCTACCGCCGTCGCGGTGGCCGACGGCAGCTTGGCGGCCACCGGACCGGTGTTCCTGCCGCAGGCGGCGGTGCCGGCCAGGGCGAGCACGGCCACGGCCGCCGCGAGCGTACGGGTAGGGGTCATCGAGGGGTTCCTTCGTTACCTGCTCAGTTGGTGCCGTTGGTGCCGTTCAGACCGGCCATGCCGCTGAACAGCTTCATCGCGTCGTTCGGGTCCGCCTGGTCACTGGCCGGCGGGGCCGTGACGGAGACCTTGACGCCGAAGTCCGAGAACTTGGTGACCGTCGCGCCGCTGCCGGCGGCGGCGTCCGCACCCGTGGCGGGGGAGGCACCGTCGGTGCTGGTCTCCTTGAGCTGGACCAGGTGGCGGCTACCGTCCAGCCAGAAGTCCTGGGTGACGGTCGAGCCGCCGTTCTGCTTGAGCGTGGCCAGCAGCGCGGTGCGCTGGTCGGCCGAGAGGTTCGGGGCGCTGCTGACCAGCGAGTCCACCGGGGTGGTGCTGTGGTAGTGCTGGGTGGCCGCGCCGTTCACGGTCTCCGCGCCGACCTTGGTGACCTGCCCGTTCTGGGCCGCCGCGGTGAGCTGGACGGCCGGGTCCGTCAGCAGCATCAGCCCCTGGAAGCTCTGCCCCATGCTGCCGGACGGGCCGGAGTCGGCGAGCTTGACCCAGTGCTTGCCGCCGAGCGCGGCGGTCTGGGCGCCGGAGACCCCGAGGTACTCGCTGCCGTCGACCACCCGGATCTTCATGCCCGTGGCGCCCTGCTGCTGGAGGTCCATCGCGGGCTTGGCACCCCAGGCGTAGACGCCGGTGCCGTTGCCGGTCGCGGCGCCGGCGTCGTTGATGTCCACCTTGGAGCTGCCGGCCTTCTGCATCACGGCCGCGGCCGCCAGCAACTCGCCCTTGCTCCCGGCGTCCGCCCCGCCGGCCTGCGCCGCGCCGGTCGGTGCCCCACTCACGGCGCTGCCGCCGGCCGGCAGCTTGTCGCTGCCCTTGCTGCTACTGCTGCTGCAGGCGGCCAGGCCGCCGACGAGCAGCGCCGAGGCGGTCAGTGCCGATGCGATCCGCACAGTGCGCACGGTCTCCCCCATGGTTCTCTCAGAGCTGTCATCTCATCAGATGACCAGCGGACTCTAGCTGAGAGTGGTGACAGCACCACAACCGATTTCGGTTCCACCGACCCGCCCCCGGACATGCCACAGGGCCCGTCCCCCCGAGCGGGGGAACGGGCCCTGTGTGCGTCAGACGCCGGTGCTATCGGATCTCAGCGGAGATCAGAGAGCGGCCGGGTCCTCCTCGACCAGCAGGTTGCGGGTGCGGTTCGGGTCCACCTGGACACCGGGGCCCATGGTGGTCGAGATCGCGGTCTTCTTGATGTAGCGGCCCTTGGCGGCGGACGGCTTGGCCCGCAGGACCTCGTCGAGCGCGGCGGCGTAGTTCTCGACCAGCTGCTCATCGGTGAAGGAGGTCTTACCGATGATGAAGTGCAGGTTCGAGTGCTTGTCGACGCGGAACTCGATCTTGCCGCCCTTGATGTCCGTGACGGCCTTGGCCACGTCCGGGGTGACAGTGCCGGTCTTCGGGTTCGGCATCAGACCACGGGGACCGAGCACGCGGCCCAGGCGGCCGACCTTGCCCATGAGGTCCGGGGTGGCGACGACGGCGTCGAAGTCGAGGCGGCCCTTGGCAACCTCGTCGATGAGCTCGTCGGAGCCGACGATGTCGGCGCCAGCAGCCTCCGCAGCCGCGGCACGGTCACCGGTCGCGAAGACCAGGACCCGGGCGGTCTTACCGGTACCGTGCGGCAGGTTGACGGTGCTGCGGACCATCTGGTCGGCCTTGCGCGGGTCGACGCCCAGACGCATGGCAACCTCGACGGTCGCGTCGAACTTGGTGGTGGACGTCTCGCGGGCGAGACGAACGGCCTCGAGCGGGCCGTACAGGCGGGTGCTGTCGACCTTGAGGTCAGCGGCCTTGAGGGCCTTGCTGCGCTTCACTGCTGCTCCTGAATTCTTGGAGTCGTGGTGTTACGGGCCGCGCCGGGCCCTACCACAGGGGAAAGAAGGGTCTCAGCCCTCGACCGTGATGCCCATGGACCGGGCGGTACCCGCGATGATCTTCTCCGCGGCGTCCAGGTCGTTGGCGTTCAGGTCGGGGAGCTTCGTGGTGGCGATCTCGCGCACCTGAGCCGAGGTCAGCTTGGCGACCTTGGTCTTGTGCGGCTCGCCGGAGCCCTTCTCGATGCCAGCGGCCTTCAGGATGAGGCGCGCGGCCGGCGGGGTCTTGGTGATGAAGGTGAAGCTGCGGTCTTCGTAGACCGTGATCTCCACCGGCACGACCATGCCACGCTGCGACTCGGTCGCGGCGTTGTAGGCCTTGCAGAACTCCATGATGTTGACGCCGTGCTGACCCAGCGCGGGGCCGACCGGCGGAGCCGGGTTCGCCGCACCGGCGTTGATCTGGAGCTTGATAAGCCCCGTGACCTTCTTCTTCTTGGGAGGCATGTCTCTCCGGGTCCTTCCTTCGATGGACGTGTGTACGACTCCGGGGCGACACCCGGGTACAGGTACACACAGCTGACCAGGCTAACGCGAACGCGCCGCTGGGCCAAAACGGGTTCGGGGCGGGGCCGCGGCCCCGCCCCGAGAAGACTGTGGGATCAGTTCTTCTGGATCTGGTCGAACGAGAGCTCGACCGGGGTCTCGCGACCGAAGATCTCGACCAGGCCCTTGACCTTCTTCGAGTCCGGGTTGATCTCGTTGATGGTCGCCTGCAGCGTCGCGAACGGGCCGTCGGTGACGGTGACCGAGTCGCCGACCTCGAAGTCGAGGACCTGGATCTCGCTGGGCTTGACCGGGGAGGGCTTGCCGGCCTCCTTGGCCGCCGCGCGCTCCACGTCGGGGGCGAGCATCTTGACGACCTCGTCCAGGGTCAGCGGGTACGGGTCGTAGGCGTTGCCGACGAAGCCGGTGACACCCGGGGTGTTGCGCACGACGCCCCAGGACTCCGGGGTGAGGTCCATGCGCACCAGCACGTAGCCGGGGAGCTTGTTCTGCCGGATCGTCTTGCGGTCGCCGTTCTTGATCTGGACGACCTCTTCCTGCGGCACCTCGGCCTGGAAGATGTACTCCTCGACGTTCAGCGAGACGGCACGCTGCTCGAGGTTCTGCTTCACGCGGTTCTCGTAACCCGCGTAGGTGTGGATGACGTACCACTCGCCGGGGACGTGGCGCAGCTCCTCGCGGAACTTGGCGACCGGGTCGATGTCCTCGGCCGGCTCCTCGAAGACCTCGGCGGCCTCGGCGGCCGCGAACTCGTCCTCGGTCTCCTCCTCGGCCTCCTCGGCGGCGGCCGACTCCTCGTCGCCGACCTCGTGCACGGCGGCCTGCTCGGCGGGCACGCCGGCCTCGGCCTCGTCGAACGCCTCGACCTCGTCCTCGTCGCTGTCCACGGCGTCGGCGATCTGCTCGGCGTCGTCGATGTCGTCGGCCTCGACGTCGGCAGCCTCAGCCGCATCCAGCTCGGCGGCGACATCCGCATCCGCCTCGCGGACGGTCTCGTCGGCGTCGTACAGGGGGGACTCAGACACGGTGGCTGCTTCTTTCCTGGAGGTGTGGAGATGGTACGGCTCCGAGCCCGCCGGCCCCGCGAGGACGGGGTGGGCGCGCGGGTGGCACGGCTCGAAGTATCAACAGTACCGAGTCAACGGTAGCGGGCTCGTCCGTCCGGCGCCGACAGCTCGACCCGGACCGGTCCCCCGTCGGTGTTCGAAGGGGGCCGACCCGGGTCGGGGGAAAGCTGTACGCGGCGCACCGGCGGCGGTCGGCGGGGCGGTGAAGCCCGGTCGAGCGGAGAGTCCGGTGCTCAGCCGAAGATGGCGAAGCTGGCCTTGGCGAAGCCCCAGTCCAGGGTCGCGACCAGGCCGATCATCACAGCGACGAAGACCACCACGACGGTGGTGTAGTTCATCAGCTCGCTGCGGGTGGGCCAGACGACCTTGCGGAGTTCCGCGATGATCTGGCGGTAGTACAGGCTGATGCGGGCGAACAGGCCGCGCTTGGCGCGCTTGCCCGAACCCTTCTCGCCACCGGCCTTGTTGGCGCGCTTGCGCTCGCGCCGTGAGAGGGTCTTGTCCTCGGCGGCCGAGGCGCCATCGACCGCGTCCTCGGCACCCTCGGAGTTACCGCTCTCAGGCGTTGCCGTGGAGCCCGTGGTCTCCGTCACTCGTCCTCACCTGAATCCGGGTCGAGCCGAAGGTCAACCGACCCTGGCAGAGCGATTGGGGCCATCTCCGCATCAAGCCCGCTCGCTCTAGCTGAGCGAACGGGCTGGACTTGGATCAAGCAGCAGGGCACGAGGGACTTGAACCCCCAACCGCCGGTTTTGGAGACCGGTGCTCTACCAATTGAGCTAGTACCCTACGGCGCCTCGCAGCGCCTTGGACGACAACCTACCTCATCGGACCGTCCACGTGGAGAACGCTTTCGGTGCCGGTGTCGGCGGTCGCTGCCGTCGATCAGTGAGTGTACGGGTTCACCGGCGTTTGGTCGAACCGGATTCACCCACCGGACGAGTCCGCTTGGATGCTGAAACCGCCCGGCACCGGCCCCCCGGCTTCTGCGACCATGCAGACATGAGCGCTCCCACCCCCGCCACCCGCCCCTCCGACCGTCGGGTCTCCGCCCGGATCGGCGCCATCGCCGAGTCCGCGACCCTCGCCGTCGACGCCAAGGCCAAGGCCCTCAAGGCGGCCGGCCGCCCCGTGATCGGCTTCGGCGCCGGCGAGCCGGACTTCCCGACGCCGGACTACATCGTCGCAGCGGCCGTCGAGGCCTGCCAGGACCCGAAGAACCACCGGTACACCCCCGCCGGCGGCCTGCCCGAGCTCAAGGCGGCCATCGCGGCCAAGACGCTGCGCGACTCCGGCTACCAGGTCGAGGCCTCCCAGGTGCTGGTGACCAACGGTGGCAAGCAGGCGATCTACGAGGCCTTCGCCGCGATCCTGGACCCGGGCGACGAGGTCATCGTCCCGGCCCCGTACTGGACCACCTACCCCGAGTCGATCCAGCTCGCCGGCGGCGTCCCGGTCACCGTGGTGGCGGACGAGACCACCGGCTACAAGGTCTCGGTGGAGCAGCTGGAGGCCGCCCGCACCGAGAACACCAAGGTGGTGCTCTTCGTCTCGCCGTCCAACCCGACCGGCGCGGTCTACACCGAGGCGGAGGCCGAGGCGATCGGCCGCTGGGCGCTGGAGCACGGCCTGTGGGTGCTGACCGACGAGATCTACGAGCACCTGGTCTACGGCGACGCGACGTTCACCTCACTGCCCGCGCTGCTGCCGGAGCTGGCCGACAAGTGCATCGTGGTCAACGGCGTGGCGAAGACGTACGCGATGACCGGCTGGCGGGTCGGCTGGATGATCGGCCCCAAGGACGTGGTGGCCGCCGCGGCCAACCTGCAGTCGCACGCCACCTCCAACGTGAGCAACGTCGCGCAGCGGGCCGCGCTGGCCGCGGTGAGCGGCGACCTGACGGCGGTCGAGGAGATGAAGGTCGCGTTCGACCGGCGCCGGCAGACCATCGTCCGGATGCTCAACGAGATCGAGGGCGTCTACTGCCCGGAGCCGCAGGGCGCGTTCTACGCCTACCCGTCGGTGAAGGGCCTGCTCGGCAAGGAGATCCGCGGCAAGCGCCCGCAGACCTCGGCCGAGCTGGCGACGCTGATCCTGGACGAGGCCGAGGTCGCGGTGGTCCCGGGCGAGGCCTTCGGCACCCCCGGCTACCTGCGCCTCTCCTACGCGCTCGGTGACGCCGACCTGGCCGAGGGCGTGGCCCGGATGCAGAAGCTGCTCGCCGAGGCCCGCGACTGAGCACACCGGACACACCGGACAGGCGGGACAGGCCCCGAGCCGGCGTCAGATTCGGCTGACCGCCCCTTTCACCCCTTCGAGGGATCCGAAAGGGGCGGTTTCCTCGTTATCGGGGTGGCTGCCGCCGGGGTCGATGCGGCAGGATTCGTGGATGGAACAGCAAGCCAAGAACGACCGTTGCTTGCGGGCGCTGCCGAAGGCCCATCTGCACCTGCACTTCACCGGCTCGATGCGTCCGGCCACGCTGCTGGAGCTGGCCGAGAAGCACCGGGTCCGGCTGCCGGAGGCGCTCAGCTCCGGCACCACCTCCAATGCACCCAAACGGTTCAGCGCGACGGACGAGCGCGGCTGGTTCCGGTTCCAGCGGCTCTACGACACCGCGCGCTCGGTGCTGCGCGACGAGGACGACATCCGCCGGCTGGTCCGCGAGACCGCCGAGGACGAGGTCACGGACGGCTCGCGCTGGCTGGAGATCCAGGTCGACCCGACCTCGTACGCACCGCGGCTCGGCGGTCTGATCCCGGCGCTCGAACTGGTCCTGGACGCCGTCCGGGAGGCCTCGGCCGCGACCGGGGTGGGGATCCGGGTGCTGGTCGCGGCGAACCGGATGAAGTCGGAGATGGACGCCCGCACGCTGGCCCGGCTCGCCGTGCGCTACGCCGATCAGGGCGTGGTCGGCTTCGGGCTCTCCAACGACGAGCGGCGCGGGCTGGCCCGCGACTTCGACCGGGCCTTCGCGATCGCGCGCCGGGGCGGCCTGCTGGCCGCGCCGCACGGTGGCGAGCTGGCCGGCCCCGAGTCGGTCCGGGACTGCCTGGACGACCTGGGCGCGGGCCGGATCGGCCACGGCGTGCGGGCCGCCGAGGACGCCCGGCTGCTCCAGCGGCTGGCGGACCGTCAGGTGACCTGCGAGGTCTGTCCGTCCTCGAACGTTTCGCTCGGCGTCTACGACAAGGCCGAGGACGTCCCGCTGCGGGCCCTCTTCGAGGCCGGTGTACCGCTCGCGCTGGGCGCCGACGACCCGCTGCTCTTCGGCTCCCGGCTGGCCGCGCAGTACCGGCTCGCCCGTGAGGCACACGGTTTCTCGGACGCCGAACTGGCCGAACTGGCCCGGCAGTCGGTGCGCGGCTCGCAGGCACCGGAGGGGGTGCGCAAGGAGCTGCTCGCCGATATCGACACCTGGCTGAACTCGCCGGTGGGGGGCGTGGCAAGCTGACCGCTCGTGAGCTCACACCACAGCAGTCACAGCACCAGCAGCAGCCACAGCAGTAGCAGTCACAGCACCAGCCACAGCAGTAGCCACACGACGCATCACGTCATGGTGCACCACGTCGTGCACCACAGCTACTACTACCGGAGCACGCACGGGGGTGGGCTCGGCATCCTGCTCACCGTGCTGCTGGTGCTGGTCGCGCTGGTGGTCGTGCTCGCGCTGCGCTCGGCCCGCCGCCGGTTCTGACGCTCGGAGCCCGACTCGGAAAGTCAGAGCTCGACAATTCAGAGCTCGACGCCGACCATCACCGGCTCGTTGACCAGCTCGACGCCGAAGGCCGCCCGCACGCCGTCCCGGATCTCCCGGGCCAGCGCGAGCAGGTCCTCGGTGCTGGCCCGGCCGCGGTTGGTCAGCGCCAGGGTGTGCTTGGTGGAGAGCGTCGCCGGGCCGGAGCCGTAGCCCTTGCCGAAGCCGGCCCGGTCGATCAGCCAGGCGGCCGAGGTCTTGGTCCGGCCGTCCGGGCCCGGGAAGGCCGGGGCGGTCAGCTCGCGCTCGGTCACCTTCGCGAGGAAGCCGGCGTACTGCTCGGGCGTCAGCAGCGGGTTGGTGAAGAAGGAGCCGGCGGACCAGGTGTCGTGGTCGGCCGGGTCCAGCACCATGCCCTTGCCGGCCCGCAGCCGCAGCACCGTCTCGTACGCCGTGCGCAGCGCGACCCGGTCGCCGGCCGCCGCGCCGAGCGTGCCGGCCACCTCGGGGTACCGGATCGGGCTGGACGAGCCGGCGGCGTCCTCCAGCGCGAAGCGGACCCGGAGCACCACGTAGCGGTCCGGCTCGGCCTTGAAGCGGCTGTGCCGGTAGGAGAAGGCGCACTCCTCGTTGGTGAGCACCAGGGTCTCGCCGGCGACGCGGTCGTACGCGAGGACCTCGGTGATGCTCTGCGCGACCTCCTGGCCGTATGCGCCGACGTTCTGCACCGGCGTGGCACCGGCCGAGCCGGGGATGCCCGCCAGGAACTCGATGCCCGCGAGCCCCGCCTCGACGGTCCGGGTGACCGCCTCGGACCAGACCTCGCCGGCCGCCAGCTCCAGGCTCGTGCCGTCCAGCGCGAAGCCCGTGGTGGCGATCCGCAGCACGGTGCCGTCGAAGCCCGCGTCGCCGATCACCAGGTTGCTGCCGCCACCGATCACCAGCAGCGGCTCACCGGCGGCGTCGGCCGCGCGGACGGCGGCCACCACCTCGTCGTCGGTCTGCGCGGTCACCAGTCGGCGGGCGGGGCCGCCGAGCCGCAGCGTGGTCAGCGGGGCGAGGGGGGCGTTCTCGGTCACGTGCACGCCCACCACGGTAGTGGATGACCGGTTCACCCTCCGGTCAGGATGGATTGTGGAGACGTATGCTATCCATATGCGCATCGGAGAGCTGAGCAGGCGGACCGGGGTGCCGGTGCCCACCATCAAGTACTACCTGCGGGAGGGCCTGCTGCCCGCCGGCGAGCTGACCAGCCACAACCAGGCGCAGTACGGCGACGGGCACCTGCACCGGCTGAAGCTGGTCCGGGCGATGACCGAGGTGGGCAAGCTCTCGGTGGCCGCCACCCGGGAGGTGCTCGGCGCGATCGACGAGCCCGGCACCGGCCTGCACGAGGTGCTCGGCGTCGCCCAGTCGGCCGTCACCCCGCAGGTCACCGGCGGCGACAGCGCCGACTGGGAGCAGGCCGAACGGCTGGTGGACGAGCTGATCGAGCGGCACGGCTGGGCGGTCAAGCCCGCGAACCCGGCCCGGCGGGCGCTGGCCCAGCTGGTGGTCACCATCCGCGACCTGGGGCAGGACGACCTGCTGGACGTCTTCGACGACTACGCGAACGCGGCCGAGCGGCTCTCCACCGCCGAGCTCGCGCTGATCGGGCGCCGGGACGGCGTGGACAGCATCGTGGAGGGCGCGGTGCTCGGCACCGTGCTGGGCGAGGCGGTGTTCGGCTCGATGCGCCGGCTCGCGCAGTCGGACGCCTCGCACCGGCTGTTCGAGGGCTGAGGAGCCGCGAGAGCCGGTGAGCCGGCGGGAGAAGTGAGCGAAGCCCCCGTCACGCCTGGTGCGTGACGGGGGCTTCGCTCGTGGGCCGGGTCAGACCGCGGCCGGCACCTCGTCCAGCGGCGAGGGCTCGGCCGGCGGCTGCTGCTCGGCCGCCGCGGGCTCGGCTGCCGGGCGCCGGGTGTGCGGGATGAAGAGCGCGCAGACGCCGCCGAAGACCACCACGCCGACCCCGACCCAGACCGCCGGGTGCAGTCCGCGGGCGAAGTCGGCCGCGCTCGCGGCGCTGCCGTGCGCCAGGAAGACGCTGCTCAGCACGGCGATGCCGAGCGCGCCGCCGATCTCGCGCACCGTGGTGTTGGCGCCGGACGCCTTGCCGCGGTGCTCGGCCCCGACCGCGCCGAGCACCACCGAGGCGGTCGGCGCGATCGCGAAGCCCATCCCGGCGCCGGCCAGGATCATCGCGCCGACCAGGTGCGAGTACGGCGTGTCCGCGCCGGCCACCAGGTCGATCCAGGCGAGTCCGCCGGCCTGCAGGAAGAGCCCGAGCGCCATCAGCCGCCCGCCGCCGACCCGGTCGGTGATCGCGCCGGCCACCGGCGCGATGAACATCGGCATCAGCGTCCAGGACAGCGTCAGCACGCCGGCCTGGAGCGGCGAGCGCGGCGGCGCGATCTGCAGGTACTGGGAGAGGAAGAAGATCGAGCCGAAGACCCCGAAGTACATCGAGGCGGAGACGATGTTGGTGAGCGTGAACGCGCGGATCCGGTAGAAGCCGAGCGGCAGCAGCGGGTGCTCGACCCGGCGCTCCCAGAGCACGAACGCCACCAGCAGCACCGCGCCGGCCGTGAACGCGCCGACGATCCGGCCGTCCGTCCAGCCGTCGGAGCTGCCGTTGACGATGCCCCAGACCACCGCGAGCAGCCCGGCCGCGGCCAGCAGCATGCCGACCAGGTCCAGCGCGACCCGCTCGCCCTTGCTCTCCCGCAGCACCTTGAAGATCAGCGGGATCGCGATGATGCCGACCGGCACGTTGATCCAGAAGATCCACTGCCAGGCCAGGCCGTCCACGACCGCGCCGCCGACCACCGGGCCGAGCGCGATGGCCAGGCCGCTGACCGCACCCCAGAGGCCGAGCGAGAGGCTGCGCAGCCGCTCGGGGACGGCCTGCGAGAGCAGCGTGAGCGAGAGCGGCATGACCGCCGCCGCGCCGAAGCCCTGCACGGTGCGGGCCGCGATCAGCTCGCCGCTGGTGGTCGCCAGGCCGCAGGAGATCGAGGCCAGCGTGAAGATCGCGATGCCGATCGCGAAGACCTTGCGGCGGCCGAACCGGTCACCGAGGGCCGCGCCGATCAGCAGCAGGCAGGAGAAGCTGAGCACGTAGGCGTTGACGAACCACTGGAGGTCGGTGGTGTTCGCCTTCAGGTCGATCGCCAGCGTGTGCAGCGCGGTGGAGACGACCAGGTTGTCCAGCGCGACCATGAACATCGGCAGGCTGCAGGCGACGATCGAGAGCCAGAGCGGCACTGTGGGGCGGTCCTGGGTGGACATGACGGTTCCCTCCCTGGGGAACTTCGGTTCTGCTCGGAAAGGCTGGAAGGAAGTCGGAAGGAAGCTGGAAGGACAGGGCGGCGGTCAGCCCTGGGCCGCGTCGGCGCGCTGCTGCTCGGCGAGCCGGCGCTGCGCGTCGGGCCAGCGGATCGGGAGCTCCTCGACCGGGACCTCCCAGAACGTGAAGACGGACTCCCGCATGGTCGGGCGCAGCGAGGTCATCACGGACTTGTGCGGCTCGGTCTTGGCGTAGGTGTAGAGCTGCTCGCGGGTCTCCCAGGCGGAGAGCGTCCAGAAGGTCCGCTTGAGCGGCTGGGCGATCAGGGAGGCACCGAGAGCGCCCGGAGCGCTCTTCACCTGCCGCCAGGCGGCCAGCGACTTCAGGAAGAAGCGGGGCACGTCCCGGAACGAGCGGACCTCCAGCCGCGAGGCCATGACGAGCGCCCGGGTCTGCGGGCGGGGCGGGTTGGGGGTGGTCCAGGGCAGGGTGGGCATGATGCCTCCTCGGCGGATAGTGGCACCTGACACTATCCATTATGCCGGATGGCGGCAGGCTTCAAACGGCTTCGGCACGACCGGTTTCAAGCCGATCGGTTTCAGGCCGGTCGGCTTCGGCCGGTGTTCGACCGGGGATCAGCCGGCGTCGCGGCCGAGCTCGCGCAGCAGCTGCTCGGCGGCCTCCTGGCCGGACGAGAACGCGGCCTCGTGCGAGCCGATCTGGTCGTGGTAGAGCCGCTTGGAGTGGAAGTAGGAGCCGCAGAGCTTGACCCTGGTCCCCTCGTTGACCCGGTAGATGGTCTGCTGGAGGTTGCGCAGGTCCATGTCGATCACCGGGTGCTCGTACCGCAGTTCGCGGATCACCAGCTCTTCGCGCAGCGGCAGCGGGCAGTCCAGCGTGACGAAGTAGTCCCGCTCGGACTCGAAGCCGTGCAGCCGGTTCATGTAGTAGGCGACGTAGGGGCGGATCTCGCCGGCGACGGTGACCTTGCCGTAGTTCCAGTTGTCCCAGCGGGAGCGGTCGGCGGGCATCGCGCTCGCGTCGGTGTGCAGCACTGCGGTCGAGGCGTTGTACCGGATCCGGGAGAGCGTGCTGCGCTGCAGGTCGGTGGGCTCGACGAGGATGTCGCGCGCCTGGTCGCCGTGCACCGCGACCACCGCGTAGTCGAACTGCTCGCTGCCGGCCGCGGTCCGCACCGTCACGCCGTACGGCCGCTCGGTGATCGCGGTGACCGGCTCGGCCCGCCGCACCTTGGGGTCGATCGCGGCAACGGCCTTGCGGACGTACGAGATCGAGCCGCCGACCACGGTCTGCCAGTCGACCTGCCGGCCGCCGAGGCCGCCCTCGTCGTGCGCCATGAAGAAGGCGATCACGGTGGTCGCGGGCATCTCCCAGATCAGCTCGGCGGGCACCGACCAGACCGCGGTGCAGAGCAGGATCACGTAGCCGTGGCGGAACTCCTGGCTGTAGCCGCCGCGGTCGAGGTACTCGCCGAGCGGCAGGTCGGTGCGCTTGCGCAGGAAGTCCCGGCGGCCCTCGGTGTGGAACCGGCGGGCCTCGCGCCAGAGGGTGCGGAACTGCGCCGAGTAGCGGGTCGCCACCTCCTCCTCGGCCAGGGCCATCTCGGCCGTGCCGTACTGGAGTCCGTTGTCCAGGTCGAAGAAGTTGAAGCCGCCCTCGTGCCGACGGGTGGCCACCCCGAGCTCGTCGAGGAACTTCCCGAAGTTCGGGTAGCTCGGACGGTTCATCACCACGAAGGCGGTGTCGATGCCGAGGGTGCGGCCCGCGTCCTCGACCTCGATCGTGTTGGCGTGGCCGCCGAGCCGGTCGTCCTTCTCGAACAGCGTGATCTCGGCGTGCTCGCGCAGGCGGTAGGCGGCGGACAGGCCGGCCACGCCGGCACCGACGACGGCGACCCGGGGCTGCTGGTTGGTGGGCATCGGAAAATCCCTTTGGTCGAAGGTTCGAGGATGCGGGGGTACCGAGGGTTCAGAGGTACGTGGTGTGCAGGTGTCCGCCGGCGCCGTTCTCGACGGCTGTGGCGAGCACGAAACCCGGTGCGGGGCTGAGCAGTTCGAACTTCCACCCGGCGTTGCGGGCGGGCGGCTCGGCCGGATCCTGCAGCCGGATCTCGGCGTGCGGACGGAGCGGGGCGTCGGCCGGCGGGTGGAACGAGAAGCCGGCCAGACTGCGCCGCAGGCCGGTGCCGAGAGCCTTGAGATAGGCCTCCTTGAGCACCCAGTACGACGCCAACTTAGCGGAACGCGTGGCCGGTTCGGAGGATTCCAGATCCGCCCGCTCCGGTTCGGCGAGCAGTCGCGGCAGGTGGCGCAGCGCGTCGGGACCGGCCGGGGTGCGCTCGACGTCCACCCCGCAGCTGGCGTCGCGGCTGACCAGACAGACGATCAGGCCCTCGGTGTGCGAGAGGTTGAAGCGCAGTCCGTCGGCGCCGGGGCCGGGCTCCGGGCGGCCGCCCTCGGCCGTCCGGAACCGCCAGGCGGTCAGCGGCCGGCCGGAGCGGGCGCTCAGGGCGTACCGGGAGAGCACCCGGGCGCCCAGGTGGCGGCGGCGGGCCGCCGGCGAGCGCAGCCGGTCCAGCCGGCCGCGCTCCTCGGCGGTGAGCAGCTCCGGGCCGCCGTGCCGGGCCGCGAAGCGGTCCACGGCCTGCTCGGGGAGCAGCCACAGGTGGCAGTCGGAGGTCACGGCCGGCTCGCCTCGGGGAGGTAGCCGCCGAGGCCGACCAGCTGGCCCAGCCACTGGGTCATGGTGCTGCGCAGCTCCGCACAGCAGGCGGGGCAGAGCTTGAGGTCCTGGTCGAGCCGGTCGGCGGGGACGGCTCGCCGGCAGTGCGGGCATGCGGTGCGGGTCCGGGTGGCGCTGGTTCGGGTGCGGGTACGGGTGGTGCTGGTTCGGGCGGTTTGCTGCGCCATGGGGAGCTCCTGATCCGGTCGGCCGTGCGGCGGTCAGCTGTCGGCGGCGCTGAGCCCGCCGCGCTCGGCGAGCTGGAACTGCCAGGCGGAGAAGAGCCGGTCCGCCGAGTAGAGGTGCCGCAGCACCCGCATCACCTCGTCCACCACCCGGGCGTCGGTGACCGCCTGGTGCGGGTACCACTGCCGGCGCAGCCGCTCCAGCTGGAGCAGCAGCAGCGCCGCGTTGGGTTGGGCTTCGGCTGCGGACGGGCCCGGGTGAACGTCACCGTGCAGGTGGCCGTGCAGGCAGGCGGCGACCGCGTGCAGCAGGCAGTACTGCTTCGCCAGGTCGAATAGCTCGGCCGACTGGCCGTACTCCCGGCCGAGTTCGGCGCGCAGTTCGGTGCAGCGCGCGCCGAGCGGCCCGGCCTGGCCGAGCAGCTCGGCGGCGACCTCGGCGGCCCGGTGCAGCCAGTCGCCCTGCTCCCCCGTCGCCGCGGTGGCCCGCTCGCGCAGCGCGCGCAGTGCGGCGGGCGCGGCGAGCAGCGCGTCGTCCCGGCCGCGGCTGTAGAGCTCCTGGTCCCACGGCCGGTAGAGCGGCAGCGGGCGGTCCGGACCGTAGAGCGTGCGCACGTTCTCCCCGGCCGCCTCGGCCGCGGCCGGCGGCGGGGCGGCGGCCGCACTGAGCAGACCGTCCAGCTGGAGTGCCAGGTTCTTCAGGTTGACCACCGTGTTGCCGTCGGCGAAGTTCGCCACCGGCAGGTCGCGGAGCATCTTCTGGTGAATGCCGTAGTGCTCGGTGGCGCGCAGGTAGAACCGGGCGCCGAGCACGATGTTCAGCTGGGACATGGTGCGTTCCAGCAGCGTGGGGACGAAGTACTTGGCCACCGAGGACCAGACGCTGGCCTGCTCGGGCAGCAGCTGCAGGCTGCGCACGGCCCCCAGGCTGACCGCGTCGGCGATCGTCAGGTCGGCGAAGCACTCCACCAGCTGGCGCTTCGAGTAGGGCATCTCGCTGACCGTGCGGCCGAAGATCACCCGCCGTTCGGTGAAGTCCAGGGTGATCCGCAGCGCGGTGTCCACTGCCGAGAGCGCGATCGAGCCGATCAGCGTGCGGGCCACCTGGGAGGTCTTCAGTGCGATCTCCAGGCCGGCGCCCTCGGCGCCGATCAGCGCGCTGTCCGGCACGAAGACCCGGTCCAGCCGGATCCCGCTCATGTCGAGCGCGCGCAGGCCGTGCAACCGCTCGTTCGGCAGCTCCTCGACGGCGCCGGCCGGGGTGCGGCGCTTCTCCAGCAGGAAGATCGAGTAGCCGGCCGGGCCACCCTTGGCGCCGGTCCTGGCGAAGACGGTCAGGCCGTCGGCCACCCGGGCGTTGCCGATCAGCCACTTCTCGCCGGTCAGCAGCCAGCCGCCCTCGACCTTTTCGGCGCTCAGCTCGTTGCTCAGCACGTCGCTGCCGTGGTTGCGCTCGGACAGGCCCCAGGCGTAGCGGCTGCCGCGCTTCATCGCGTCGGCCAGGTACTGCTTCTGCTCCTCGGTGCCGGCGATCCAGGCGGGCATGAAGGCCAGGCTGGTGATGATCAGCGCGGTCGCGGTGGTCGGGTCACGGCGGGCGATCAGCCGCAGCAGGTTGAAGCCGGTCTCCACGTCCCCGGCCCGGCCACCCTGCGCCTCGGGGATGTTGTACTCGTGCACGCCCCAGCGCTGGAGCAGGTTGACGAACGTGTACGGGTACTCCTCGCGCTCGTCGTGCTCCAGGATCCCGGCGAACGGCATCCGGCTGGCGGGGTCGTGCGGATCGCCGAGGTACGCCTCCAACTCGGCGGCGAGCTTGGTGAGTTCTTGGTACGGCATGGTGACTCCGAAGTGAAGGGGCCGGACCGGCCCTAAGCCGAGCACCTGGCGAGCGGGACGGGCAGGGCACTGAAGAGCCGGTGGTCCTCGTGCAGTGCGAGCAGCAGGTCCAGCGCGGGCGCCGCCGGCTCGGCCGCGCGCCGGGGCGTGCTGCCCTCGGCGCGGGCCAGCAGGTAGCCGAGGCAGGCGCCGAGCCAGCCGGCCTGTCCCGGCTTGGCGCCGTGCAGCGGCAGGTGGCGGTTGGCCCACCAGAGCCGCAGGCAGCTCGCGGCGGCGTGCAGCCAGGCGAACTTCTCGGCCAGATCGACGAGTTCGATGCCGGGCCGGGCCTCGGCAACCTCGGCCGGCAGCTGCCGGAGCTCGGCACGCAGCCGCTGCACCAGCGCGGCCACGGCGGGCGCGCCGGCCCCGGCCAGCTCGCGGACGGCGAGCTCGGCGGTGTCCGCCAGACTGCCTGTGACCAGCCCGTCGGTGACGAGGTCCCGGCCGCGTGCGTTCAGGTCGAGCCGAGCCGGGTCGAACGGCGGCAGCGGCTCGTCCAGCGCGAATGCGGTCCGCAGTGCGTCCTGGCCGGCCGCCGCCCCGCTCCCCAATCCTGCGGCGATCGCCGGCAGTTGGCCGCTGAACGAACGCAGGTTGGCGAGTGTGCTGGTGTCCACCACCCGGACCAGCGCGGCATCCCGCTGGAGTTTCTGGAAGAGCCCGCCACCCGGCCCCTCGCCGCGCAGCACCGAGCGGGTGGCCAGCGTGGCGGCGCAACGGGCGAGCAGGTCCTCGACCGTCTCGGCGACCACGTGCTTGGCCGCGCAGCCCCAGACGCTGAACTGCTCGGGCGCCACGTGGATCCCGCGCGCGGCCGCCAGCGCGACCGCGTCGGCGGCCAGCAGAGCCGCCGAGGCGATCGCCAACTCGCGGCGCTGGTATGGGGTTTCCAGCAGCACCTGACGGCCGGTGCGGCGCTCGGCGGCGAAGTCCAGGGTGAGCCGCAGCGCGGTGTCGGCGCAGCCGAGGCTGCCCGCGGTGCTCATCACCCGGACCACCTGCTGCGCCTTGACCGCGACCTCCAGCGCCTCGCCCGGCTTGCCGACCAGATCGCCCGCCGCCACCGGCAGTTGGCTGAAGGCCGGGTGCGCGAAGTCGATCCCGCGCATGCCGGAGGTGCGCACCGGCGCGCCGCGGTCCAGCCCGGGACCGGCCGTCGCGAGGTCGAGCAGCACCGCGGAGAACGCCCCGGGGCCGCGCATGGGGGTCCCCCCGGCCGAAGGCCGGGGGACGCTCCGGGCCACCAGGTAGAGCGCCTCGCAGCGCCGGCCGAGCCCGACCATCCACTTGCGGCCGCTGAGCCGGAGCCCGGCCGCGGTCTCCTCCAGCCGCACCGCGTTGGCCAGCAGGTCGCTGCCGTGCTCCGCCTCGGAGAGCGCGAAGCCGATCGCGCCGCCGCCGCGCAGCAGTTCGGCCGCCCTGGCCTGCTGCTCCGCCGAGCCGTGCAGCCGCAGGCAGGTCGCCGCGGTGATGCTGAACATGGTGGCCGGCATCGCGTTGAGGTCCCGCCGGGCGGCTGCCCGGACCAGCATCAGGCTCCGGTCGAAGGACTCGAAGCTGCCGCCCCACTCGGCCGGCAGGTAGTCGAGGTGGAACCCCGCCTCGCGCAGCACCGCCGCCAACTCGGCCGGGAACTCGTCGCGTTCGTCGCGCCGGGCGGCGGCGGCGAAGCCGTACGGGTTGGCCGGGTCGTCGGCGTCGCCGAGCTTGAGCTCCAGCTCGGCGGCCTTCCTGACCAGTTCGTCCATCACCGCGTCGAAGGTCACGGTCCTGAATGTCCCGCTCCTGGATGTCACGCTCCTGAATGTCACAGCGCACCTGCCAGGCTGCCCAGCGAGGTCTCCAGCGGGACCGGCCGGTAGTCCGCCGCAGCGGCCGGGATCTGCACGCCGGCCGTGCGCAGCGCCGCGAGCCGGGTGTGGAAGGCCGCGCCGCGCATCAGGTGGTGCGCAACCTCGGCCACCCGCCGGTTGCCGGGCGCCTTGAGGTAGCTGGCCGTCACCCAGTCGTTGAAGCTGCCCATCGCCGGCCCGCACCAGATCTGGTAGTCCAGCGTGCGGTCCGGGTCACCGGTGGTGGACCAGCGCGAGCTCATCCCCAGGTACCAGCGGAAGACCAGCGCCATCCGCCGCTTGGGGCTGTCCACCGCGCGGGCCAGCTGCTCGGGGTCGCGGCGCTCGAAGTAGCCGACGCACTCGCGCCAGACGTCCTCCAGCGGGCGGCGGAAGAGCTGCGTCTCCAGCCGGACCCGGTCCGTCTCGGGGATCGCCTCCAGCCCGTCGTAGGTCTGGTACAGCTCGTAGAGCCGCTTGGCCCGCATCGGGAAGAGCGTGCCCTTCTTCAGCACCTGGAGCTCGACGCCGAGCTCGAACATGTCGGCGGCCGGCGCCATCTCGCAGTCCGCGATGCCCGCCTCGGCGAGCAGCGCCTTGGTCGCTTTGGACGCGCCGGACTCCACGCAGGCCTGGTTGACCGAGCCGGTCACCACGTACGCGGCGCCCATCGCGAACGCCGCCGAGATCGCCACCGGGCTGCCCAGCCCACCGGCCGCGCCGACCCGGATCGGGGTCGGGTAGCGGTGCTCGCGCTGCACCGAGTCGCGCAGCCGCAGGATGCTCGGCAGCAGCGCGGGCAGCGGCCGGCGGTCGGTGTGGCCGCCGGAGTCCGCCTCCACCGTGATGTCGTCGGCCATCGGCACGTACTTGGCCAGCTCGGCCTGGGCGGGCGTGATCAGGCCCTGGGTGAGCAGCGAGCCGACCAGCGCGGCCGGGGCCGGGCGCATGAACCGCTCGGCGGTCTCGGTCCGGGAGATCTTGGCGATCACCCGGTGCTCGGCTACCGGCCGGCCGTTCGCGTCCTGGCGCAGGCCGGCCAGCCGGTAACGGACGATGTGCGGGCTGAGCGCCATGAACGCCGAGGCCTCCACGCAGCGCACGCCATAGCGCAGGAAGAGCTCGACGGCCTCGCGCTCCAGCCGCTCCTCGCTCGGGCTGTGGA
The DNA here is from genome assembly GCF_057158765.1 of Kitasatospora sp. NEAU-69. Taxonomy (NCBI): domain Bacteria; kingdom Bacillati; phylum Actinomycetota; class Actinomycetes; order Kitasatosporales; family Streptomycetaceae; genus Kitasatospora; species Kitasatospora sp. NEAU-69. Next base: position 80,871 of record NZ_JBWXUE010000012.1, on the reverse strand, counting down.
TCAGGTTGACGGCGAACGGCAGGCCCGGGATCTCGGCCGCGAACCGGGCCAGTGCCTTCTCGATGCTCTCCGGCAGCAGCCCGGCCGCGCCGAACGAGGCCAGGAAGCCCTCCCGGGCGAGCGCGATCACCAGGTCGGCGGAGGCGATCCCGCCGGCCATCGCGCCGGCGACGTACGGCTGGCGCACGCCGTGCGCGGTGAGGAAGGCCGAGGAGCCGAGCCGGTGCGGCGGCAGCGGGGCGACCGCGGCGAGCAGCGGCAGGCCGTCGGGCCCGGCGGTGCCGGCGGGCACGGCCCGGCCGCCGGACGCCGCGCCGAGTCCGCGCGGGGTGCTGACGATGAAGCAGGGCCGCTCCAGGTCGGCCAGGGCCTGGTAGACGCCGGCCGGGTCGGTGCTCGGGTACGCGGTCCCCTGCCAGTGCAGTGGCGTGGGCGGGTGGCTCATGGGGGAAGTCGTCTCCTCAGGCGGCGGTGCGGCGGTCATTGGGCGCGGACCTCGATGGCCACGTCGGTCAGTTCGTAGATCCGCAGGCCCGGCTTCCACAGGTCGGCGTCCGCGATCAGCAGGATCCGGCCGGCCTCGCGGCGGACCTCCTTGATGTGCACGTCGAAGCGCAACTCGCGGTCCTCGCGCAGGATCTGGCCGCGGTACTTCCAGGCCGTCTCGACGTCGGTGGCGAGCGCGAAGCGCGGGTTCGCCAGGTCTGCGGCGAGGCCCTGGTCCAGCACGTACAGGCGCAGCGCCTGGAGCACCGCCTCCACCCCGAGCGAGCCGGGCATCACCGGGTCGCGGTGGAAGTGGCAGTCGAAGTACCACTCGTCCGGCCGGACTTCGCGCTGCCCGTGCAGGTAGCCCTTGCCGTACCGGCCGCCGTCGGCCACCAGATCGACCCGGTCCACCAGGTGGAAGTGCCCGCCCGGCAGGTGCAGGGCGCCGCCGGTCGGGTCGCTGAACTGCGGTGCGTCGGAGGGAAGTTCGATCCGTCGGACGCCGGCGGGCCGGTGCTCCTCCAGCCAGGGCGCGACGTACCGCCCGGCGTCCAGACCGGCCTGGTTGGCCAGCGCGGCCTCGCTGAAGTAGCCGAACAGCGACTCGCCGCGGTAGAACACCTCGCCGTCGGCGGAGAGTTCGTAGCTGAAGTTCTGCAGCACCGCGCCGGAGACCGCGCTGGTCATCAGCAGCCTGGAGTGGTGCCTGATGGTCTTGCCGCGCAGGTCGAGGTCCTTGACCAGGGTGGCCCGGCCGTCCAGGTTGCGGATCGCGTACTCGGTCTTCGGCTGCTTGAGCGTCGCGCCGAGGTAGTAGCCGAGCAGGATCGCCGCCTGCAGCGAACTCTCCATGTACACCGCGTTCGGCATGTGCGGGTGGCTGTTCTGCCGGTAGTACCAGGCGTCGGCCGGCGAGTCGTACTCGGTGACCATCTCCGAGCCGGGGTCGAGGTCGCCGCGGGTGCCCTTGAGCGACATGATCCGATCGACGAACTGGAAGTCCCCGTTGGGGATGTACGGCGCGCGGGAGTTCGCGTAGACGTCGAACTCCGGGCCCATCGCGGTGCCCAGGTCGCCCTTGGCGGCGTGCGCCAGGTGCAGCTCGTTGATCATCGCCGGCTCGCCGGAGCGGTTGCGCCGCCCCAGGAACGCGGGGACGCCGCCGAGTTCGGGCCGGTACGGGGTGCCCTCCTTCTCCCGGATCTGGATGCCGAAGTTGCGCATCCGGATCACCGGCTTGTCGCCGAGGTAGACCAGCACGTCCGCGATCACCGAGGGGCGCGGCAGCATGGTCAGCTCCATCACCTCGATCTCGTAGCGGATCTCGCGGTGCGCCGGGGTGATCTGGCCGCGCACCTGCACCTCGGTCTGCAGGCCGATGATGGTCTGGAACCGCGCGTCGGGCAGCACCAGGTGCATGCCCTGGTGCAGCAGGTACGTCTGCAGCGCCTGCACCGCGCCCTCGGCCACCAGCGAGCCCGCCAGCACCGGATCGTCCGGGAAGTGGCACTCGAAGTACCAGGCGTTCGGGTCGAGTCGCTTGGTCGCGCTGATCGCGCCGAGGCCGCGCGGGCCGCCGGTGCGGTCGATGGTGAGCTCGTCGACCATCCGCAGCCGGGCGTCCGGCAGTCGCAGCGCCGGGTTGAGGCCGGCGTCCTGGGCGTGCTCGGGGCCGAAGACCTGGCCGGGGCGGCCCTGCGCGAGCAGCTCCAGGTCGGCGACGGTCAGCCGGTTCTTCTCGGTGCGGGCCAGCGGCTTGAACCAGCCCTTGGTCAGCGCCGCGCGGGCCGCCCGCTCCTTCTCGGTGATCACCACGCCGAGCGGGGTGTCCAGTTCGGCCTGGCTGAAGAACCCGGCCGAGGCGTCCTTCAGCTCCAGGATCAACTCGCCGTCCGCGTAGCAGAGGTAGCTGAAGAAGAAGAGCGTGGTGTCGCCCTGGGTGACGAAACGGTTGATCGAGATGTCGTAGCGCAGCGTCTGGCCGGCCCGCGGCAGGTCGCCGTGGAAGACCAGCGTGCTGTCCAGCAGCCGGTAGACCCGCTCGCCCTTGTTGCGGAAGTCGATGCCGAGGTAGCTGATCAGCAGCAGGTCGCACTGACCGGCCTCGATCGCGACGGCCGGCGGCACGCCGTCATCGACGGTGTACCAGGCGTCCTCGGGCACGTCGTACTCGGTGCGGATGAAGGACGGCTGGTAGACGCCGGTCTCGGCGCGCAGCCCGGTGACCCGGGTGACGAAGTGGTACGGCGGGGCGGGCAGCCGCACCCGCTTGGCGTAGCCGTCGATCTCGGCGAAGGCCGGGCCGAACACCTTGGCCAGCGAACCGGTGGCGAACTCCAGCAGGTCGGCCTGGTTCCACAGCACGCCGGGGGCCTGCGGCTCGGCGGCGAGCGCGAGGGGCTCGGGGGCGGGGAGCAGGATGCCGGTGAGCGGCTCCTCGACGGCGGGCTGGGCAGGCCGGCCGGACGGGCCGGACGGGCTGAGCAGCGCCTCGGTGCGGGCGAGCGTGTGCTCCTGGAGGACGCGCTGCGTCTCCATCACCACGGAGTGGGTGCTCATCAGCTGCTCGCGCAGTTCGCGCACCAGGGCCTGGGCAGTCGTGGCGGGCGCGGGCGCGGACCGGGTGGCCGGCGTGGCCGGGGTGACCGGCGCAGCTGCGACGGCCGGCACGGCGGAGGCGGTCGGGACCGGATCGGCCCACGGGACGAAGGCGATCGGCTCACCGTCGAAGGAGATGGCGTCCGGATCGGCGAGGACGGGGTCGGCGGGCATCGGGACGTGCTCCTCCAACGGAAGGTGCGCGGACGGGGGCGGGGAAGGGACGGGAGACGGCGATGGGACGGGGGAAGGCGGGACGGGCAGGGCGGCAGGCGGGCCGGGCGGCAGCGCTCCCCCACCGGCGCCGACCAGCACGGGCCGCGGCGCCGCGGCGAGCACCGCGCTCGCGCCGGCCGCGATCCGGGCCGGGATCGAGGGACCGCCGCCGACCGGGACCCGCAGCCGCGCCGCGTGCCCGGCCGCCACCGGTGCCGGCCCGAGCAGACCGGTCAGGTCCACCGGCAGCCCGTGCGCGACCAGCCGGGACACCAGCTGCGCCACCGCGCGCACCGCCGGCACCCCCCGGCGGTCCACCGAGACCGCGACGTGCGCCGCCTCGCCGAGCGTCTCGCGCACCCAGCGGGTGCAGGTGGCGCTCGGGCCGACCTCGATGAAGTAGCGGAAGCCCTGGTCATAGGCGGTGCGCACCAGGCGCGGGAAGTCGATGGTGCTGCGCAGCGTGTGCGCGATCCGGGCGGCCAGTTGCTGCTGGTCGAAGGCCGGGATCCGCTGGTAGTCGTAGGCGCTGAAGAGCTCCAGGCCGCCGGTGGAGCCGACCGGGTGGTCGTTCAGCCCGGCCAGGCCGGCCAGCTCGCCGTCCACCACCGGGCAGTGCATCACCGCGTTGACCGGCGAGCGGGCCGCCGGGCAGCCCAGTTCCTCGATCAGCGCGCGGCACTGCGCCGGATCGCCGGCCACCACCAGCTCGCCGGGCGTGTTGACGTGGGTCAGGAAGACCCGGTCGTAGCGCCGCGCCAGCGCCGCCCGGACCGTGTCCGCGTCGGTGAGCAGCACGTGGCTCGCCCAGACCGCCGCGTCCGCGGTCTGCTCCGGCAGGCCCCAGAGCTCGCGCACCGTGCGGCGCGGGCCGGTCAGCCGGTGCCGGAACAGCGGGGTGGCGCTGATCCGGTCGTCCCGGCGGGCACCGCGCTGCCAGCCGCCGGTGGCGAAGAGCATGCTGCTCTCGCCCAGGCTGTAGCCGAACGCGCCGTCCGCCCGGACCCCGAGGATCTCCCGGACCAGGTCGGTGTGCAGGATCGCGAAGGTGGTGCCGGTGGCCAGCATGAACGGCAGGTCCTCGGCGAGCCGCTCCTCCAGCGCCATCAGCTCGCGCCGGCCGGGCGTGGTCCGGGTGCGCGGGTAGAGGCTCGCGGCGCGGAACGTGCGGTCCGGCGTGGCCACTTCGGCCTCGAACCGCTCCAGCAGGCCGGGGAAGGCCCGGAACAGGTCGCGGCCCAGGCCCGGGTAGGAGTTCACCGCGCCGGGGAAGACCAGCGCGACCTTGCCGTCCGGCCCGATCGGGCGGGCCGCGAAGAAGCTGCCCGCCGGGGTCGCCCAGTCCTCACCCTTGGCCAGTGCCTGCGGCAGATCCCTGGCCGCGAGCTCGAGTTGGCGCCCCAGCTCGACGCCGTCCCGGCCGACCAGCACGACCCGGACGCCGCCGGGCCGCAGCCCGGACGCCGACTCACGCGCCAGCTGGTACGGGTCGGCGCCACCGGCCAGCAGCTCGCGCTGCCGGTCGAGTTCGGCGAGCAGACCGGCCCCCTCGGCCGCGCTGAGCGCGAGCAGCACCGGACCGCCCGCGCGCTGCCAGCCGCGCTCCTCGATCGAGCCGCTGGTCCGCTCGGCGGAGAGCACCAGGTGCCCGTGCGCTCCGCCGGCGCCGAGGAAGGAGACCGCGGCGTGGCGCCGGCCGTCCCGCTCGGCGCGCAGCCACGGGCGGGAGGCGTCGGGCAGGTAGGCACCGGCGGCGGCGAGCCGTTCGTCGGCCGCGGCGGACGGGCGCTGCCAGCCGGGCACGCCCGGCAGGTAGCCGTGGTGCAGCGCGAAGACCGCGCGCAGCAGGCCGGCCATCGCGGCCGCGCCCTGGGTGTCGCCGATCTGCGCCTTGGCGCTGCCGAGCGCGAACTCGCTGCGCCCGGCCGGGTAGACGGCGGCCAGCGCGGCGAGTTCGGCGGCGTCCTGGGCCTCGGTGCCACCCGCGTGCGCCTCCAGGTAGCCGATCGCCGAGGCCTCGATCCGGGCCTCGGCCAGCGCGGCCGCGGCGGCCGCGGCGAGCGCCTCGGCGTCGGCCTCCGGCAGCTCGCCATCGACCGGGGTGGCGTGCCGGACGGCGACGGCGTCCAGCCGGGCGTACGCCCGGCGGGACCCCTCGCCCGTGCGGGTGAGCAGCACCGCGCCCGCCCCCTCGCCGATCCGCCAGCCGTGGCCGCCGTCGCCGAAGGTCAGACCGGCGCCGGCGACCGGCGCGCCGGCCCCCTCGGCGCCGACCCGCAGCAGCAGGCGCTCAGGCGAGCCGGCCAGGTCCACCGCGCCGACCAGGACCGCCTCGATGCTCGGGTCGAGCAGCAGCAGCCGGGCGGTCTCCAGGCCCTGCGCGGTGCCGGCGCCCTCGGCCGAGATGGTGAATGACGGGCCGGTGAAGTTCCACAGCGAGGAGATCCGGCTCGCCATGATGTTGCCGATGTAGCTGAGCACCTCGTTCGCGACGATCGGCTCGTGCACGCCCGCCCGGGACAGCTCGGTGAGCTGCTCCCGCTGGTGCTCGGTCAGTTCGACCCCCGCGGCGGCGAACTGCTCGCGCAGCCGGGCGCCGAGGCCGTACCGGGCCAGGTGCAGGTGGGCGCTGGGCTCGATCTCCATCGCGACCACGACGGCCACCCGGCGGGCGGCTGGCGCGGACTGCCCGGGCGCCGGCGCGCGGCTGAAGCCGGCATCGGCGAGCGCCTCGTCGGCGACCTTGGAGATCAGCGCGTGCTGGAGGTTGTAGTTGCGCAGGTCGGCGGGCGGGATCCGGTAGTCCACCGGGTCCAGCGCGACGGTGTCCACGAACGCGCCGGGCGGCAGCTGCTCCCGGGTCAGGCCGGCGGCGGCCAGCGTGCCACCGCCGGTCTCCTCCAGGCCGCGCCAGCGCCGCTCGGGCAGCGGGCCGAACGCGTCGGTGCCGTCGTGCACGGCGCGCTCGAAGGCGGCCGCGCCGTCGAAGGAGCCGAAGTGCGCGCCGACGCCGGTGATGTCGAGCACGAGCGGCGCGGCGGGCCCGGACGGCGCGGCGGGACCGGACGGCGCTGCGGCGCTCGCGCGGTCGGTCAGCACCACGTGCGCGTTGGTGCCGCCGAAGCCGAACGCGGAGACTGCGGCCCGGCGCTCGCCCGGCTCGCCCGAATCGCCCAACCTGGCAGGCCACGGCCGGAGTTCGCGGACCAGCGTGTCGGCCGCCTCGATCGGCTCGGCGACCCCGATGGTCGGCGGCAGCTCGCCGTGGCGCATCGCCAGGATCACCTTGAGCATGCTGCTCACCCCGGCCACCGTCAGCAGGTGGCCGAGGTTGCCCTTGACCGAACCGAGCAGCGGCGGCTCGCCGTGCGCGCCGAAGAAGGCGGCCACCGAGGCGGCCTCGGTGCTGTCGCCGATCGGCGTGCCGGTCGCGTGGCACTCCAGGTAGTCGATCTCGGCCGGCTTGCCGTCGGCCTCGGCGTACGCACGTTCGTACGCCTGCTGCTGGCCGGCGCCGCTGGGCACCAGCAGGTGGCGCCCGGCACCGTCGTTGCTCAGGCCGATGCCGTCGATCACCGCGTGGATCACGTCGCCGTCGCGCTGCGCGTCGGCCAGGCGCCGGATCGCGAACATGCCCGCGCCCTGGCCGGTCAGGATGCCGCCGGAGCGGGCGTCGAAGGGCTGGCTGAAACCGCTCTCGGGGTAGGCGTGCAGGTCGGAGAAGGAGAGGTGGATCAGCGTCGGGTCCGGCGCGCAGACGCCGCCGGCCAGCATCAGGTCGGCCTGACCGGTGGCCAGGTGGTCACAGGCGAGCTTGAGCGCGTAGAGCGCCGAGGAGCAGGCCGCGTCCAGCGCGTAGCGCGGACCGCCGAGGCCGAGCGCGGCGGCGGCGATCCGGGCGGGGGCGCCGCTGACACTGGCGTCCAGCGGCTCCACCGGAGCACCCGCCGCACCGGCTGCCCCGGCCGCACTGCCAGCACCGGCCGTGGGCAGCCGCAGGCCGGCCCGGCGCAGGCCCTCGTGCACCGCCTGGTCCACCAGCGGCAGGCTGATCCGGGCCGAACCCGGCGTCGGGAACGAGTAGTTGCCGAGCACCAGGCCGGTGCGGGCGAGCAGCTCGGCGCGCTCGGCGAAGCCGCCGTCGCGCAGTGCCTCGCGGGCCACGTGCAGCGACCAGTGGAAGACCGGGTCGAGGCCGGCCAGCCGGTCCTGGCGCAGCCGGTAACCGGTCGGGTCGAAGGTGAAGTCGCGGACGAAACCGCCCTTGGTGCAGTAGATCCGGTGCTGCGGGTCGGCGTCGGGCTCGCCGGCCGGTCCGAAGACCTCGGGGCCGCCCTCGGTCCGGCTGTCGGTGCCGGAGCGCAGGTTGCGCCAGAACGCGTCCGGGTCCGCAGCGCCCGGGAAGAGGCAGGAGAGGCCGACGATGGCGTACTTGGGCATGGGAGTTCTGTCCCTCCAGGGGTTCGGCCGGTCCGGTCCGGGAGCGCACGGCAGCCGGACCGGACCGATCGATACGGTCGTCAGCCGACGACGAACTTGGCGGCCAGCTGCGGGGTGGAGACGAGGCTGACACCGGTCAGCCGGGCCAGCACCCGGCCACCCCGGCCGACAGCGGTGACCGTCACGCTCGCCGAGCTCCCACTGCGCCGATCTCCGTTGGCGGCAGCCGGCTCGACCACCACGAGGAACGGCTCGCCGTCCGGCAGCGGCTGGTGGAACTCCGCCCGGGCCACCGAGAGCGGCAGGCTCGCGGTCTCCTTGAAGAGCCGCATCCAGACCAGGCCGGCTTGCAGCAACAGGTCGGCGGTGCCGGGCGCGTAGAGCTTGCCGCCCCAGGCGCCGCCGGCCGGCCGGTGCTCGGCCAGCGCGCACTCCAGCACCAGGCGGGACGGGTCCTCGGCCAGCACCCGGCGCACCCCCTGCAGGGAGGCGCGGTGGAAGAGCGTGCCGTCGGTGTAGAAGCCGCTCGCGTCCCGGCCGCCGCCCTGGCCCGGGGTCGGCAGCCCGCCGGCCACCGGGTGGTTGAGCTCCGAGGCCGGGTCGGCGCCGAGCACCACGCCGGCCGCGTAGTGCGGGCGCACCGCGCCGTCCGCGCCGGTCGAGCGGATCACGACCTCGGTGGTGGTCCCGTCGCCGGCCGGGGTGGCGGCCAGCTGGAGCCGGGCCGGCGCGGTGGCGTCGAAGACGACGCCCTTGTGCACCGCGAAGTCCCGCACCTGACGGACCGTGCCTCCGCTCAGCCGCTCGACCGCGCCGATCGCCCAGCCGAGCGCCAGCGCCGCCGGCAGCACCGGGGCGTCGCCGATCACGTGGTCGGTGACGATCGGCTCCTGCGCGACCTCGGCCAACTCCCGCTCCAGCACGGCCGGCCGGCTCGGCGCCGACTGCTCGCGCACCGACAGCGGGGTGGTCGGGCCGAGCACGGTGACCACGTCGCCGCCGCGCTCGGGGGCGAACTGGCCGGTGAAGAGCGCCGCGCCGGCGTCCTGCGGGATCAGCGTGATACCGCGCTCCCGGAACACCGCCTTGATCTGCGGCGAGACCATCCCGCTGTCCCAGGCGCCCCAGTTGAGCGAGGAGACCCGGGCCTGCGGGTGGCGGCGCTTGAACGAGGCGGCCCAGGCGTTGAGCACCTCGTTCGCCATCGCGTAGTCCGACTGGCCCTGGTTGCCGAAGAACCCGGCGACCGAGGAGAAGAGCAGCACGTGCCGCAGCTGGTCGGCCGGCAGCGCGTCCAGCACCGAGCGCAGGCCGCCGAGCTTGGCGGCGAAGACCCGGTCGATCTCGGAGGCCCGCTTCTGCGCGATCAGCGCGTCGGCCAGCACCCCGGCCCCGTGCACCACGCCGGTGACGCGCCGGGCGTACGGCGCGAGCGCGGCGGCGGTGGCGGCGGCGTCGGTGATGTCGCAGGCCAGGTACTCGGCCTCGCTGCCGGCCGCCTTCAGCTCGGCCAGCGTCCGGCGCACCTCGCGCTCGCCGGCCACGGCCTGGTAGAGCTGCTCGACCCGCTTCGGGGTCGGCTTCTCCCCCGCCGCCTTGAGCGCGGCCACGGCAGCGGCCTTCAGCTCGGCCTCGGCGGTGATGCCGTGCGCCCAGTCCGGCTCGGTGCCGAGCGCGGTGCGGCCGAGCAGCAGCAGGCCGGGGCGGTGGGCGGCGGCCAGGTCCACCACGCAGCGGGCGGTGATGCCGCGCGCTCCGCCGGTGACCACCAGCAGGTCGGCCGGGGTCGGCGCGGGGGCCGCGCTGTTCGAGGCGCTCGGGGTGATCTGGGTGATCGGGCCGCTCTGGCCGACCGCCAGCGGGTGCTCGCCGAGCGTCAGCGCGAGCCGACGGGCGCCGTCCCTGCCGTCCCGGCCGATCTGGACGGGCGTCGCGCAGGCGTCCCGCGCCTCGGCGAGGACCAGCCGGGCGGCCTGCGCCGGGGCCAGCTCGGGCGACAGGTCGAGGGCCCGGCAGAACAGCTCGGGCGCCTCCACCGCCAGCGTCTTGACCAGGCCGCCGTAGCCGCCGGCCGGAACCAGCTCCTCGGCGACGCCGCGCAGCCCGAAGGCCCCGTCGAGGCTGGTCACCGTCAGGAAGCCGGCCCGACCGGCGGTGGTCGCCCTGGTCAGCGGCTCGACCAGGTGCTTGGCCAGCAGCAGGGCGTGGCCGAGCCGGCGCACGCCCTCGGCCCAGTCCAGGTCGCGGCGGGTGCCGAAGGCCACCGCCAGCGCGACCGGCGAGCCCGCGGCCGGGGAGCCCAGGAACCGCTCGGCGCACTCGGCCAGCTCGGTGACGCCCCAGCCGGTGAGCGGGAAGTCCTCGACGCCGTCGATCACCCGGGTGACCGTGGGCAGCCGGAGCACCCGGACGGTCCAGCCGGTGGCGCGCAGCTGCTCGGCGACCAGCGGGGTGAGCTCGCCGCCGTCGTCCAGCAGCAGCGCGGCGGACCCGGCCGGGTACGCGGCCACCAGCTGGTCGGGGTGCGGGAGCTCGACCAGCGCGGCCTGGGCCCGGCCGATCTGCGCGGGCCGGGCGGCGGGAGCAGGCGCAGCGGGAGCGGGAGCGGCGCTGGGCGCGGGAACGGGAACCGCCTCGGCAGGCGCTGCGGCGACCGCAGCCGGACCGCCGGTCATGAACTCGACGATCTGACCGAGCGTCCGCAACTCACCCAACTGCTCAGGACCCATCTGCACATCACTCGGGAACCGCTCCGAAAGCACACCCAGGATCTCGACCCGCTTGATCGAGTCGATCCCCAGATCCGCCTCCACATCCATCCCCAGCTCAAGCATCTCCACCGGATAGCCCGTCTTCTGGGCCACCACAGCCAGCAACGCCTCAGCCACCTCACCCGCCGACACACCGACCGAGGCGGGCGCATCGACCGAAGCCGGCGCCTCGGCGGCCACCCCGGCCATGAACTCCACGATCTGACCGAGCGTCCGCAACTCACCCAACTGCTCAGGACCCACCTGCACATCACTCGGGAACCGCTCCGAAAGCACACCCAGGATCTCGACCCGCTTGATCGAGTCGATCCCCAGATCCGCCTCCACATCCATCCCCAGCTCAAGCATCTCCACCGGGTAACCCGTCTTCTGGGCCACCACGGCCAACAGCGCCTCAGCCACCTCACCCGCCGAGACACCGGCCGGGGAGGCAGGGGTCGGCGGCACGGGCTGCTCGACCGGCGCGGGCTGCGGCGCGGCGACCGCCACCGCAGCGGGCATCGGAGCGGGCAACGGCGCAGGCATCACGGCGGGCACCGCGGCCGGCCCCTGAACCGGAGCAGCCGCAGGAACGGGACCGGCAGGGGCAGCAGCACCCGCGCCAGCACCCGCACCGGGCACCAGCTCCATCGCCGCCAGGTCGCGCAGGATCTCGTTCGCCCGCAGGTGGGTCCGCCCGATCGCCAGGCCGTGCTCCTTGACCGCAGCGACCCCGGCCAGCACATCGTCCACCCGGCCCTGGCCGGCCGCGTTCTCCAGCAGCCCGGCGAGCCGCTGGGCGCTCTGCAACTGCCCGTTGAGGTAGTCGTCGTGCAGGGCCAGGTGGTCGGCGATCAGCTCGGCCATCCGGTCGTCGGTGCGGGGTTCGTGGTCCACGGACGCGCCCTCCTGGGCGTTGGAGTACGGGACGGCCTGGGCAGCGACCGGGAGCAGCGCAGGAGCCACCGGTCCGGCCTCGACGGCAGCGGGGATATCGGGGGAAACGGGGCCATCGGGGAGAACGGGCACAGCGGAGAGAACGGAAGCAGCGGCAGCCGCCGGCAGCGCGACCCGGTAGCCGTTCTCCAGCGCCTCCCGGTAGGCCGCCTTTCGCGGCTCGGAGACGTAGTTGATGCCGTTCAGCGCAACCGTCATGCCCTTGCTCGGCTGCTCCACCACCGGCTCCGCGACGTACCGGTCACTGGTCTGCAACGGCAGCCCCAGCATCGCGAGTTGGGCGACGGCTCGCTTCATCGCAAGGTCGGCGTCGGCACCCGGGCCGCCGTCCAGCTGGACGGCGTGGTGCGGCCGGTCGCCGAGGATCCGGCGGACCAGCCTGGTCAGCACGCCCTGCGGCCCGAACTCGACGAAGGTCCGGTGCCCGGCGGCGTACATCTGCTCGACCCGCTCGGCAAAGTGCACCGGGTTGACCAGCTGCTCGGCGAGCACCGCACGGTTCACCGCGAGGTCCGAACCATACGTCGCACCAGGCGTGTTGGCGTACACCGCAGCCTTCGGCGCGGCCACCTCGACCAGCTCCACGGCCGCCCGGAACCGGTCCAGCGCGTGCGCCACGAACGGCGTGTGGAAGGCCGCCGAGACCGGCAGCCGGCTGATCCGGACGCCCTCGGGCGCCGCGGCGACCAGCCGCTGCACCGCCTCGGTCGCGCCGCCGACCACGATCTGGTCCGCAGCATTGCGGTTGCAGACCGTCAACTCCGGGTAGCCGAGCAGCAGTTCGGCAACCACCCCATCGTCGGCGGAGATCGCGGCCATCGCACCCGCATCGAAGCCGGGATCGGCCGGCGGCGCCATCGCCGAGCCACGCGCCCGGGCGAGCGCGAAGAAGGCGTCGTCGGCCAGCGCACCGGCGGCCCAGAGCGCGGTCAACTCACCGAAACTGTGGCCGAGGTGGCCGTCGGCGGTGAAGCCCAGCTCGCTCAGGTAGCGGAACTGGCCGACGGCCAGCGCGCCGATCGCGGGCTGCGCGTGCTCGGTGCGGCGCAGCTCCTCCTCCTGCGCGGCCCGCCCGGCCGCGTCGAAGGCCGGCGGCGGGAAGGCGGCCCGGCCCAGCGCCCCGGTGCCGGGGAACTGCCGGTTGGCCTCGTCGAAAGCCGCGCGCAGCGGCGGCAGCGCGAGCACCGCGCGGTGCCCGAGGTTGACGTACTGGCTGCCCTGACCGGCGAAGAGCGCGCCGACCAGCCCGGTGTCGGCCGCCCGGCGGCGGTACCAGACGCCCTTCGGGTGCGCCCAGTCGGCCGCCTCGGGCTGCGCCCGCAGCTGCTCGACGGCGAGCGCGCGCAGCTGCGCCGCCTCCTCGTCGCCCCGGGCCGCGAGCGCCACCCTGGCGTGCCCGGCCGGCACCGGCCCCTCGGTGGCCGGCGCACCGGAGTCGAGCAGCGCCGACAGCGCGGCGGCGTCCGGCGCGTGCCACAGGTGCACCCGGGCGACCGGGAAGAGCACCCGCAGGTCCTCGCCCTCGCCGTGCTCCGCCAGCACGAAGTGGAAGTTGGTGCCGCCGAAGCCGAAGGACGAGATCGCCGCCCGGCGCTCGGGCCGCTCCGGGTGCTTGATCCACGGCCGGCTCTCGGTGTTGACGTAGAACGGGCCGGTCTCGAAGTCGATCGCCGGGTTCGGCTCGTCGACGTTGATGGTGGGCGGCAGCAGCTTGTGGTGCAGCGCGAGCGCGAGCTTGATCATGCCGGCCGCGCCGGCCGCCGCCTTGGTGTGCCCGATCTGCGACTTCACGCTGCCGACGGCCGCGAACCGCCGCTCCCCGGTGCTCTCGCCGACCACAGCGGCGAGCGCGGCGAGCTCGGTCGCGTCGCCGACCGCGGTGCCGGTGCCGTGCGCCTCGAAGAGCTCGACGCCGGCCGGCGAGCAGTCGGCGTCCTCGTACGCGCGGCGCAGCGCGACCATCTGGCCCTCCTTGCGCGGGGCGTAGATGGACTTGAACCGCCCGTCGCTGGAGGTGCCGATGCCGCGGATCACCGCGTAGATCTCGTTGCCGTCCCGCTCGGCGTCGGCGAGCCGGCGCAGCGCCAGCATCCCGATGCCCTCACCGATCAGCGTGCCGTCCGCGTCCTTGTCGAACGGGCGGATCCGGCCGACCTTCGAGAAGGCCGGGGTCTTGCTGAAGCAGAGGTACATGAAGATGGTGTTCTCGGCGTCGCAGCCGCCGGCCAGCATCGTGTCGGCCCGGCCCTCCAGCAGCTCGCTGACCGCGGCCTTGGTCGCCGCGAGCGAGCTGGCGCAGGCCGCGTCGATCGTCATGTTGGTGCCGCCGAGGTCCAGCCGGTTGGCGATCCGGCCGGCCACCACGTTGCCGAGCATGCCGGGGAAGGAGTTCTCCTCCCAGGGCGCGAAGGCCAGCTTGAACTTCTCGGCGATCTCCTCGGCGTCCCGCTCGGAGAGCCCGCAGCTGCGCACCACCTCCTTGAGCACCGGCGTCTGCAGGCGCGCCGAGAGCGGCTGGGTCAGCTGGTTGGCGCCGGTGATCCCGAGCACCACGCCGGTCCGCTCGGGGCGGTACCAACTCCCCTGCGCGCCCGCGTCCTTGAGCACGTCGCGGGCGACCACCAGGCTGAGCAGCTGGAGCACGTCGGTGACTTCGAGGGTGGTCGGCGGCAGGCCGAACTCCATCGGGTTGAACGGGACCTGCGGGATGAAGCCGCCGCGCCTGGCGTAGGTCTTGTCCGGCGCGGACGGGTCCGGGTCGTAGTGCTCGGCGACGTCCCAGTGCGTGCTCGGGACGTCCTCGATGCAGTCGGCCGCGGCCACCACGTTGCCCCAGAACTCCCGCAGGTCACGGGACTTGGGATACAGGGCGGAGAGGCCGACGATGGCGATCGGGTTGCGCGCGAGCCGTCTGTCCAGCTCGCGGTCGTACGTGGCATCGTGCGTGGAATCGTGCGTCGGGTCGTCGTCGGGGGACGGGGGCTTGAGGGATTCGTTCACGGCAGGGCTCCTGCGTCAGCGGCACTCGGCCGGGTGGACCAGGCGCGCGATCATGGCCGCGGCGTCGGGTCGGATGAGCATCGTGTAGTGGTCGCCCGGGCTCTGGTGGAGTTCGAGACCGCGCGGTGCGAGCGGCTCCCAGCCGAGCGTGCGGTCGCCAGGCAGCAGGCCGCGCTCGGCGGTGACCAGCACCAGCGGCACGCTGGCGGGCACCGGGCGGTAGGGCGCGGTCAGCCGGTTGTTGCGCAGCAGGCCGTCGACGTACGTGTCGTAGAGCTTGCGCAGTCCCGGCAGCGGGGTGTCGGCCGGCAGCGCCCCGCTCGCCACCGCCGCGTCCAGCACCAGCAGCAGCCCGTCCTCGGTGCCGCTGCCGGCCAGCCGGGCCGGGTCCGGCAGCACCGGACGGCCCCGCTTGGCACCCAGGTACATCGCGAACCAGCCCAGCAGCAAAGCGGGTTGGAGCGCATCATCGGGCTGCTGGTACTCCGCGACGGGAGCGATGCTGTCCAGCAGCACCAGCCTGGCCGGGCGCTCCACGACGGGCTGCCGCTCGACCATCGCCTGCGCCACCACCCCGCCGAACGACCAGCCGGCCAGCGTGTACGGACCGCCGTCCCACTCCTCGGCGAGCACCGTGAGCAGCCGGCCGGCCAGCGCCTCGACGGTGGTCTCGGCCCGGCCACCGGTGAGCGCGGCCTCCCAGTAGTCGGGCAGTCCGGACAGGTCGAGGACGGTGAGCCCGACGCCCTCCGGCAGCGCGGCCGCCAGCGTGTGGTGCACGGCGGCGGCCAGCGCACCGGGGTGCACCAGGTGGACCGTGCCCTGCCCGGGCCGCGCGGCCCGCAGCCGGTGCACGGCCGCCGGGCCCGGATTACGCCGCATGGCTGCCCTCGGCTCGGGCAGTGGACTCCTCCGCGATGTACGCGGCGAGGTCCTTGATCGTCGGGTGGTACCAGAGCGTGGTGGTGCCCAGCTCGAAGCCGAGCCAGCTCTCCATCTCGCCGGCCAGGATGAGGGCCTCGGTGGAATCGAGGTCCAGTTCGTCGAAGTACTGCTCCGGCGCGACCTCGCTCTGCGGCACCCCGAGACGATGGGCGATCTTCTCGATCAGCCACTGCTGGGCCTCGGCCGCTGACACTACGGACACGGGACGGTCCTTCCCGATCATCGGCCCTGTGCGGGCCGGCTGGAATAGTCCTGTGAAGCTTGGATTTTCGGTGCGATATACCGGCCGTCGGAATGCGTACGTTCCACGGATCAGGGCATCGCGAAGCCGTTTCCGGGCACGACGACGGCACGGCCGAACAGGGCCCGGAAATTGGGACAAGAGGGAGGGGAATGAACTGGAATGAACGGAGCCGGGCCCTTGGGTGCGCCGGTCCGGGCGCCGCACGGCCCGGTACCGCTCACCCGGTGGAGGTCCGGGAGGCGAGCTGTCTCGCTTCTGGGGCAGGACCGTACGCGAGCCCGAACAGACTGCGCAAGCATCCAGTAGGGAAACACAACTCGCTTGGCCAACACACTATTTGACTGTTCGCACGACCGCGCGGTCACAATCGCGGTGAATCGCCGGAACTGACAATCTGTCACCAAGTCCAGATGCACGTCAGGTGCCGAATCCGGAGCGGAGACCGCCGCTCCGACCCGGGATGCGGAACCGGGCCGACCGGATTCCCACGGCGACCACCCCGGCAACCGACTGCGGACACCGCCGGAATTCCCCACTCGAACAGCGTTCTTGCTTCGTATACCCGTAGCCAAAGCGGCGTGCGGCGAGGATCCTGTGCACGCGAAAGCGCCGCCCCCGGAAGAACTCCGGGAGCGGCGCCAGGGCCGTACGGGAACAGCGGCGGTCAGCCGAGCTGCACCACCGCGCGGGACATGCCGAGCACCTTCTGCCCGCCGCTGGTGACCGTCAGGTCCACCCGGACCCGCCGGTCCTCCAGCAGCGCGGCGACCTTGCCGGTGACCTCGATCACGGCGCCGGTCTCGTCGTTCGGCACCGGGACCGGGCGGGTGAACCGCACGCCGTACTCGACCAGCGAGCCCGGGTCGCCGGTCCAGTCGGTGATCACCCGGACCGCCTCGGCCATGGTGAACATGCCGTGGGCGATGACGTCGGGCAGGCCGACCTCGCGGGCGAACTTCTCGTTCCAGTGGATCGGGTTGAAGTCGCCCGAGGCGCCCGCGTAGCGGACCAGTGTGGCGCGGGTCACCGGAAAGGACTGGGCGGGCAGTTCGGTCCCGACCTCGACCTCGTCGAAGCTGACAGCCATGGTCACTCCCCCGCCTCTTCGGTGGCCGCGCGGGCGACCAGGGTGATGATGCACGTCACAACGTGCTCGCCGCTCTCCTGCGCCAGTTCGGCACGCACGGTCAGCACGTCGTTGCCGGCCAGCGACTTGATGTTGTCGATCGTCACGGTCGAGCTCAGCCGGTCGCCGGCCCGCACCGGGCGGGTGTAGACGAACTTCTGGTCGCCGTGCACCACCCGGCTGAAGTCCAGCCCGAGCTCGGCGTCCTCGACGACCTGTCCGGCCGAGGCGTAGCCGATCAGGAACGGGAAGGTCGGCGGCGCGATCACGTCCGGGTGACCGAGCGCCTTCGCCGCCTCGGGGTCGGTGTACGCCGGGTGGGCGTCCCCGACCGCGACGGCGAACTCGCGGATCTTCTCCCGGCCGACCTCGTAGGGCTCGGTGGGCGGGTACGTCCGCCCGATGAAGGAGGGGTCGAGCGCCATGGACTACGTGCTCCTCAGTTCGCTTGTGCAGATGTGCAGATACGACTTCAGGCCGCACCCCGGAGGGGTACGGCCTGAAGTTCATGACCTGTGCTCACACAGGACCCACGGTGACCTGGATGGTCAGCGGGTCTCGCGGTGCGCGGTGTGCGAGTTGCAGCGGGGGCAGTGCTTCTTCATCTCAAGACGGTCCGGGTCGTTACGCCGGTTCTTCTTGGTGATGTAGTTCCGCTCCTTGCACTCCACGCAGGCCAGCGTGATCTTCGGGCGGACATCGGTGGCAGCCACGGGAGTGCCTTCCTGGGACAATGAATGATGACACAACAAGAGTAGCCGATCGGGAGTTCGACCTCCCGACCGACTACGCGGGGTAGCGGTGACCGGACTTGAACCGGTGACACAGCGATTATGAGCCGCTTGCTCTACCAACTGAGCTACACCGCTTTGACGACCAGACCTCGCCGAAGCGAGGACCGTCCATCAGAGCCCCCATGCGGAATCGAACCGCAGACCTTCTCCTTACCATGGAGACGCTCTACCGACTGAGCTATAGGGGCGAACCGGTCGAACGAGGAAGAGATTACACGGTTCCGAGCCAGAGGTGAAATCCGTATCCGAGCGGCAAGATCCCAGGTCGGCGGGCCCGTACGGACGGGCGGTCCCAGGCCTCCCGTTCGATCTCCGCTCGGCCTGCCCACGCGGGGTGGTGCCGGGGTGGTGGCGGGCAGGTGCGGGCCCGGCGGCGGCCCGGTGCCAGCGAGCCTCCCGGCTCCGCGCCCGCGCTGACCATAGGCTCGGCCGCCAGTGATCTTTCGGGGGCGCGGGACCGGCGCCGCACCGGCACCGCCCTGGAGCCGGACGGGAGGAGCGGGCCGATGAGCGCGGACAGCACACCCCAGGACGACCCACCCCCCGGCCGGCCGACCGGCGGCGAGCAGCAGCCCGGTGAGCACGGCGCGGGCGAGCAGGGCGCGGGCGGGCAGGGGTCCGGTGAGCAAGGCGCGGGCGAGTCCGCGCCGACCGGCTCCGGCTCGACGGCCTCCGGTGCGGGCGCCCGCGGCGCCGCCGGCTCCGGAGCCTCCGGCGCCGGCGGTACCGGCAGCGGCAACCCGCTCGGCCACGGCCCGGTGCTCCTGCTCAGCGGCGCCCGGCTGCCCGACGGCCGGGTGGTGGACGTGCGGATCAGCGGCGACCGGATCCAGGCCGTCGGCACCACCGGGAGCCTCGGCCCGCTGCCGCGCTCCGCGCTCCCGCCCGGCAGCGTGGCGGGCCACCTGGGCCCCGGCGAGACGGACGGGCCCGCCGTCGCGGCCGGCGCCCGGATCGACCTGACCGGCTACCTGCTGCTGCCCGCACCGGCCGAGCCGCACGCGCACCACGAGACGGCGTTCACCGGCACCCCCGACCCGCAGCCGGACGGGTCCGACCCGCAGGACCCGCCGGCCGACCGGCGCGCCCTGGTCCGCCGGGTGACCGAGGCCGCGCTGAGCTCGCTCGGCTACGGCGCCACCGCGCAGCGCACCCACGTGCGGATCGACGGCCCGGCCGGGCTGCGCCCGCTGGAGGCGGTGCTCGCCGCGCGGCAGGCGCTGCGCGGACTCGCCGAGCTCCAGGCAGTGGCCGTTCCCGGGCCGCTGACCGGCCCGGACGGCCCTGCGGGCCGGGCCCGGCTGCGCGAGGCGCTGCGGCTCGGTGCGGACGCCGTGGGCGGCGCTCCCGAGCTCGACCCGGACCCGGTCGGCCACCTGGCGGCGGTGCTGGCCGCGGCGCGCGAGTTCGACTGCCCGATCGACCTGCACCTGCGTGGCGCCGACCCGGCGCTGCTGACCCGGCTCGCGGCAGCGCTCGCGCCGTTCGGCCCCCGGGCCGCGCTCGGCCCGTGCGACCTGCTGCCGCCCGGCTCCGCGGCCGCGCTGCGGGAGGCCGGCGTCCGGGTGGTCTGCCTGCCGCAGAACGGTTCCTGCGGCGGCTGCGGCGGCGGGCGGCCGAGCGGGCTCAGCCCGTCGACGGTGCGTGAGTTGACCGAGGGCCAGGTGCCGCTCGCGGCCGGCAGCGGGGCACTGCGGGACGCGGCGAACCCGGTCGGCCGGGCCGATCCGCTGGAGGCCGCCTACCTGCTCGCGGCCGGCGGCGCGCTCGACCCGGCGGCCGCCTACGAGGCGGTGAGCGGGCAGGCCCGGCTGCTGATGGGCCTGCCGCCGGTCCGGGTGGACGCGGGCTTCCCCGCCGAACTGCTCGCCGTGCGCGGCGAGAACCTCGCCGCGGTGCTCTCCGGCGGCCACAGCCGGCTGGTGGTGCACGGCGGCCGGGTGGTCTCCCGCACCAGCGCGGTACGGGAGTTCGCGGACACCGTGGCACTGGCGCTGCCACGCCAGAGCGGGCCGCCGTAACCGGCGACCCGCTCTGGCGAAGCGTCAGGGATCAGTTCGGGCTTCAGCTCAGCGGTACTCGCGCAGCCGGGGCCGGACCGCGATCACCGTCAGCGCCAGCGCGCCGGCCAGCAGCAGCGCGCAGGCGATGGTGGCGCCGGTGCCCAGCGCGTCGTCGCTCTGCGCGATCGCGTGCGCGAAGGCCTGCTGGTTGATCGCGATCACCTGGTCGAAGGAGTCGCTCAGCTTGCCGAAGTCGGCGTCGGACTGGCCGGGTTCGGTGCCGGTGTCGAAGGCGATCGCGTCCGCGAGGTGGCCGGACTGTTCGAGCTGGCGGATCTTGCCGTCGTCCTGCTGGTAGGTGCGGAAGTCGGCGAGCACCTGGTTCGCCGCCGACTGCTCGCCGGGGAAGGTGATGTTGCGCAGCTCGTCGCCGAGGAAGCCACCGAAGGTGACGTCGCCGTCCGAGCGCTGGTGCGCGGTGACGGCCTGGTTCAGCGCGGGCAGGTAGCCGGCCGGGGTCACGTTGTCGAGCTTGACGATCTGCTGGCTCTTGTCGAAGAACGCCTGCGCGTAGGTGCCCGCCCGGCCCTGGTCGCTGAGCCAGCGGCTCTCGTCGGCGTTGCTGTCGTAGGCCACCGCCTTGGCCCGGCCGAGCGCGATCACCGAGTCGTAGGCCTGGACCTTCGCGGTGTACAGGCGGCTCTGCGCGTCGCCGGCCAGGCTGAGGCCGTAGCCCAGGCCGACCACGGTGAGCAACGCGGCCGCGACCAGCGGCGGGCTGATCAGCCGTCGGTAGCGGACCGCCAGGGTGATCTGGAGCGCGGCGATGACGGCCAGCGCGAGCAGCCCGGTGAGCAGCAGGAACCACCAGCCGGAGCCGAGGTCGGCGTGCTGGGTGGCGTAACTGCCGTCCACTGTGGCCGCGTTCGAGTTGGCCACCTGGTCGGCGTCGGGCAGCAGCTGGGACCGCAACAGGTCGGTGGCCTGCTGGTACGAGCCGAGCGCGTCGGCCGGCGGCTTGCCGGGCAGCGCCTTGGCCTCGGACTCCTGCAGGTCGGAGCGGGCCACCAGCGCCTCGTACTGGCCGAGGGCGTCGAACTCGGCACTGACCGCCTTTCGGGCGCCCGAGTCGTTGGAGACCGCCTCGGTGGCCTGTTCCAGGTCGCTGTCGGCCTGCGCCCGGCGCTGGTCGTAGAGGTCCATGACGGCCTTGCGCTTGCCGAAGTCGGCCTCGTCGGCGCCGACCAGCAGCAGGTTGGCCGCCTGTGCGTCCATGTCGCTGAGGGCGAAGTACAGGTCGGCGGCCCGGACCGCCTGCGGGGCGCTGCGGTGGCCGATGCCGTCGGTGGCGGTACGGGCGCCGCCGAGCACGGTGGCGGTGACACCGCCGAAGACCAGCAGCGCCGCGAGCGAGGCCGCGGTGAGCGCGCGGACCCGGCGCGGGGTGGTCCAGAACTCGGCGCTCAGCAGCCGGCCGGCCAGGCCGGTCGCCTTCGCCGCGCCGGTGGCGCCGGCGCCACCGGTGACGCGGGGATCGCGCGGCGCGGGAATCCTTGCGGCAGCACCAGAGCTCGTCTCCGCCGACGAGCTCTCCCCCGGTGCCGCCTTCACTCTGACTCCCGCTGCCATGGCCGCGCGTCCCCTCCCCATCACCTGGCCGCCGGATCGGTGCGGTCCCCGGACGGGGGCCGCCGTTACCGGCGCGGTCCAGCTCCTGACCCGGCTGATGACCGGGCTCCCCCACGGAGCGGAGCGGAACCGTTTTCCACACGACTGACGCTAGGTCCGGGGCGGATCGATTCTGCCCGTCCTTACGCGCCCTTGGCGATCAAAGGGGATCTCTTGACGCATCATTAGCGCCTGCCCTGACAGTCGGTGAACGCCCGCGCCAACGGCCCGGGTCACGGCTCGTAGCGGTAGCCGATCCCCGGCTCGGTGATCAGGTGCCGTGGGCGGGCCGGATCGCGCTCCAGCTTGCGGCGCAGCCCGGCGAAGTAGACCCGCAGGTAGTTGCCGCGCTGCTCCTGCTCGGGCCCCCAGACCGCGCGCAGGATCTGCCGGCCGGGCAGCAGCCGGCCCGGGTTGGCCAGCAGGAGCCCGAGGATCCGCCACTCGGTCGGGGTCAGCCGCACCTGGGCCGCGCCCGCCCCCGACCCCGCCCCCGGGCCAGACCCGCCGTCGGCCCGCACGACCGTCCCGGCGGTCAGGTCGACCAGGTAGTCGCCCAGCACCGCCCGGGTCACCGGCGTGGCGCCGGTCGGCCGGCGCAGCACCGCGCGCAGCCGGGCGAACAGCTCGTCCATCAGGAACGGCTTGGTGACGTAGTCGTCGGCCCCGGCGTCCAACGCCTGGATCTTGTCGTCGGCGCCGCTGCGACCGGAGAGCACGATGATCGGGACCTGGCCGCGGCCGCGCAGCCGGTGGATCACCTCGACGCCGTCCAGGTCGGGCAGCCCGAGGTCGAGCAGCACGGCGTCCGGGTGGTGCTGCCGGGCGACGTCCAGCGCGGTCAGCGCGGTCGCCGCGGTGGACACCTCGTAGTCGCGGGCGGTCAGGTTGATCCGCAGGGCGCGGAGCAGCTGTGGTTCGTCGTCCACGATCAGGATGTGGCTCATGTCCCCTCCGGTTCGGCGGCGGCGGGCAGCGTCAGCAGCATCGTGGTGCCGCCCCCGGGGGTGTCCTCCACCTCCAGGGTGCCGCCCATCGCCTCGGCGAGGCCGCGGGAGAGCGCCAGGCCCAGGCCCACGCCGGTGGTGTTGTCGGTGTCGCCGAGGCGCTGGAACGGCAGGAAGACCCGGTCCCGGTCGGCCATCGGAATGCCCGGACCGCGGTCGGCGATCCGGATCTGCACCTGGTCCAGGTGCGCGCTCGCGCTGACCAGCACCGGCGCGCCCGGCGCGTTGTGCCGCAGCGCGTTGGTGATCACGTTCGCCAGCACCCGCTCCAGCAGCGGCGGGTCGGCGAGCACCGGCGGCACCGTCTCCAGGTCGAGCGGCTGCACCGGCGCGTCCGGGTCGGCGAGCGAGTCCAGCGCGCGCGGCAGCACGTCGTCCACGTGGACGGCCGCGAGGTGCAGGGTGAGCGCGCCCGCTTGCAGCCGGCTCATGTCCAGCAGGTTGTCCACCAGGCGGTTCAGCTTGACCAGCGACTCGTCCGCGGTGGCCAGCAGCTCGGCTTGGTCCTCGGGCGAGAACTCGACGTCGGGGCTGCGCAGCGAGCCGACCGAGGCGAGCGCCGCGGCCAGCGGGGTGCGCAGGTCGTGGCTGACCGCGGCGAGCAGCGCGGTGCGCATCTTGTCGGCGGCCTTGATCGGCTCGACCTCGGCGGCCACCGCGGCGAGCCGGTCGCGTTCGAGTGCGGCGGCCACGTGCGCGGCGAACGCGGCGAGCACCCGCTGCTCGTCGGCCGGCATCCGGCGGCCGGTCAGGATCAGCAGCGCGTCGGAGCCGACCGGGATCTCGGTCACCTCCGGATCGGCGGTGACCGCGCCGGAGGCGTCGCTGCGGGCGATCGCCTCGCGGGTCTCCCGGGAGAGCAGCGCGACCGAGTCCAGCCCGAAGGTGTTGCGGGAGTGCTCCAGCAGGGTCGGGATCGCCGATCCGCCGCTGCCCGGGGCGGCCTCCCGGCTGCGCAGCACCGTGCCGGCCAGCGCGCTGAGCGTCTCCGCCTCGGCGGTCGCCCGGGCGGCCCGTCCGGTCAGTCTGGTGGCCCGGTCCACCACGGTGGAGACGGTCAGCGCGACCATCGCGAAGACCAGCAGCGCGATCACGTTGTTCGGCTCGCCGATGGTGAAGGTGTGCACCGGCGGGATGAAGTAGTAGTTGAGCAGCAGTGAGGCGATCAGCGAGGCGATCAGCGCCGAGGCCGCGCCGCCGAGCAGCGCGACCGCGACCACGCCGAGCTGGAAGAGCAGCGCGTCGGTGGTCAGGTTGAGCGTGTGGTGCAGCTGGGAGAGCAGACCGGTCAGCGCGAACGGCAGCAGCAGGCCGGAGGTGAAACCGGCCACCGTGCGCCCGCGCGAGTGCCGCCGGCCCAGGCTGGGCAGCAGCCGGCCGCGCCCGGTGAACTCGTGGGTGACCATGTGGACGTCGATGTCCTCGGACAGGTCGACGGTGGTCTCGCCGATGCCCGGGCCGGTCAGGAAGCGGGTGATCCGGCCGCGCCGGCTGGTGCCGAGCACCAGCTGGGTGGCGTCGTTGGCGCGGGCGAAGCCGAGCAGCGCGGTGGGGATGTCGTCGCCGACCACCACGTGGTAGCTGCCGCCCAGCGACTCGACCAGGCGGCGCTGGTTGGCCAGCGCGGCGGGCGAGGCACCGGCCAGG
This sequence comes from Kitasatospora sp. NEAU-69, assembly GCF_057158765.1. NCBI lineage: Bacteria > Bacillati > Actinomycetota > Actinomycetes > Kitasatosporales > Streptomycetaceae > Kitasatospora > Kitasatospora sp. NEAU-69. Next base: position 56,987 of record NZ_JBWXUE010000012.1, on the reverse strand, counting down.
CCGTCGCTGCGGGTGATGTGCACGGCCAGCACCTGGCCGGCCGCGGTGCGGTCGGCGATCCGGGCGGCGCGGCGGATCAGCGTCTCGCCCTCCGGGCCGCCGGTGAGCGCGACCACCACCCGCTCACGGGTCTCCCAGACCCGGTCGATGTTGTGCTGGGCCCGGTAGTCGCGCAGGCCCTCGTCCACCCGGCCGGCCACCCAGAGCAGGGCCAGCTCCCTCAGCGCCGTCAAGTTGCCCACCCGGAAGTAGTTGGAGAGGGCGGCGTCCACCTTCTCGGCCTTGTAGACGTTGCCGTGCGCCATCCGGCGGCGCAGCGCCTGCGGGGCCATGTCGACGAGCTCGATCTGGTCGGCCCGGCGGACCACCTCGTCCGGCACGGTCTCCCGCTGCGGGGTGCCGGTGATCTTCTGCACGACGTCGTTGAGGCTCTCCAGGTGCTGGATGTTGACCGTGGTGATCACGTCCAGTCCGGCCGCCAGCAGCTCGTCGACGTCCTGCCAGCGCTTGGCGTTGCGCCCACCGGGGATGTTGGTGTGCGCGAGCTCGTCCACCAGCACCACCTCGGGGCGGCGGGCCAGCACGGCGTCCACGTCCATCTCGGTGAACTCGGTACCGCGGTAGGTGCGGTGCAGCCGGGGGATGACGTCCAGGCCCTCCAGCATGTGCTCGGTGTGCTTGCGGCCGTGGCACTCGATGTAGCCGACCACGACCTCCGCCCCGCGCTCCTGTCTGCGCCTGGCCTCGTCCAGCATCCGGTAGGTCTTGCCTACGCCGGGGGCCGAGCCGAGGTACACCCGCAGCCGGCCGCGCCGGGGAGGGGTGCCGGAGGCGAGATCGCGAGCCATCAGGGCTTCTCTCTTCGCGAAATGGTGTCTGAACAGTGGGCGGAGACAGGGTGTTACGGAGACAGGGTGTTGCGGAGACAGGCCGGACCGGCTCGTGCGGGGCACTCCCCGTACGAGCCGGTCCGGTTACATCTGATGGTCTGTCACTTCAGCTCGCTGACAGCCCTGTTGAGCAGTACGACGTTGACGCCGGGGTCACCGAGGAAGCCGGCCGAGCGGCTCTCGGTGTACTTGCCGACCAGCGCCTTGACCGCGTCCGCCGAGACGCCGCGGGCCTTGGCCACCCGGGCGACCTGCTCGTCGGCGTAGGCCACCGAGATGTGCGGGTCGAGGCCGGAGCCGGAGGAGGTGACCGCGTCGGCCGGCACGCTCGCCGGGTCCACGCCGTCGAAGGCGGCGACGGCGGCCCGGGTGTCGTTGACCGACTTGAGCAGCGTGTCGCTGTTCGGGCCCAGGTTGGTCGCGGACGAGCCGTGCGGGTCGTAGCCCGCCGCGGAGGGCCGCGGCTGGAACCACTTCGGGTCCGGCTGCGCCTGCTCCTTCGGGTCGTTCGGGTCCTTCTTCGGCAGGTTGTAGTTCTGGCCCAGCAGGCTGGAGCCGATCTCCTTGCCGTCGGCGGACTTGACGATCGAGCCGTTCGCCTTCTGGGTGAACGCGACCTGGCTGATCCCGGTCACCAGCAGCGGGTAGGCGATCCCGAGGATCACCGTCATCACCAGGAGCATCCGCAGCGCGGAGAGGTGGGTACGGACGGAGGTGGGCAGTGGCTTGGACATGAGAGCTTTTCCTCCGTTTCTCAGCGCAGGCCGGGGATGAACTGGACGACCAGGTCGATCAGCTTGATGCCGATGAACGGCACGATCAGACCGCCGATGCCGTAGACCCCGATGTTGCGGGCGAGCAGCGAGCTGGCGTCCGAAGGACGGTACTTCACACCGCGCAGGGCGAGCGGGATCAGGCCGATGATGACCAGGGCGTTGAAGATGATCGCCGAGGTGATCGCCGAGGTCGGGCTGTGCAGACCCATGATGTTGAGGTGCTTCAGGCCCGGGTACACGCTGGCGAACATCGCCGGGATGATCGCGAAGTACTTCGCGACGTCGTTGGCGATCGAGAAGGTGGTCAGCGCGCCACGGGTGATCAGGAGCTGCTTGCCGATCTCGACGATCTCGATCAGCTTGGTGGGGTTGGAGTCCAGGTCCACCATGTTGCCGGCCTCCTTGGCCGCCATGGTGCCGGTGTTCATCGCCACACCCACGTCGGCCTGGGCCAGCGCCGGAGCGTCGTTGGTGCCGTCGCCGGTCATCGCGACCAGCTTGCCACCCTCCTGCTCCTTCTTGATCAGCGCCATCTTGTCCTCGGGCGTGGCCTCGGCGAGGAAGTCGTCCACGCCGGCCTCCTCCGCGATCGCCCGGGCGGTCAGCGGGTTGTCACCGGTGATCATGATGGTCTTGATGCCCATCCGGCGGAGCTCGTCGAAGCGCTCCTTCATGCCCTCCTTGACCACGTCCTTGAGGTAGATCACCCCGAGGGCGCGGGCGGGCTTGTCCGCGATCCGGCTCGCCACCAGCAGCGGCGTGCCACCGGCGGCCGAGATGCCGTCCACCAGCTCGGTGACGTCGGCGCCGACCGTGCCGCCGTTCTCGGTGACCCAGCGGATGACCGAGCCGGCCGCGCCCTTGCGCACCGAGTGGACGCCGTCGCTCTCCTCCAGATCGACCCCGGACATCCGGGTCTGGGCGGTGAACGGGACCCAGGTGGCGTGCGCGAGCTCGCCCTGGGCGCGGGCCCGCAGGCCGTACTCGGCCTTGGCGAGGACCACGATCGAGCGGCCCTCGGGCGTCTCGTCGGCCAGCGAGGAGAGCTGGGCGGCGTCCGCGAGCTCGCCGATCTCGATGCCCTGGGAGGGCAGGAACTCGGCGGCCTGGCGGTTGCCCAGGGTGATCGTGCCGGTCTTGTCGAGCAGCAGCGTGTTGACGTCGCCGGCGGCCTCGACGGCGCGGCCGGACATGGCGAGCACGTTGCGCTGCACCAGGCGGTCCATGCCGGCGATGCCGATCGCCGAGAGCAGCGCGCCGATCGTGGTCGGGATCAGCGCGACGACCAGCGAGACCAGCACGATCAGGGTCTGCGGGGCGCCGGCGAACGCGGCCATCGGCTGCAGCGCGGCGACGGTGACCAGGAAGACGATGGTCAGCGAGGCGAGCAGGATGTTCAGCGCGATCTCGTTCGGCGTCTTCTGCCGCGAGGCGCCCTCGACCAGCGCGATCATCCGGTCGATGAACGACTTGCCGGGCTCGGAGGCGATCTTCACCACGATCCGGTCGGAGAGCACCTTGGTGCCACCGGTGACCGCCGAGCGGTCGCCACCGGACTCGCGGATCACCGGTGCGGACTCGCCGGTGATCGCCGACTCGTCCACGCTGGCCACACCCTCGACGACGTCGCCGTCGCCGGGGATGATCTCGCCGGCCTCGATCACCACGTGGTCGCCGAGCCGCAGCTCGGTGCCGGCCACCTCCTCCTCGGCCTGCGAGGCGGGCCAGTCGAGCAGCCGGCGGGCCTTGGTCTCGGTCTTGGTGCGGCGCAGCGTCTCGGCCTGCGCCTTGCCGCGGCCCTCCGCGACGGCCTCGGCCAGGTTCGCGAAGATCACGGTCAGCCAGAGCCAGACGGTGATCGCCCAGGCGAAGACCGAGGGCTTGGCGATCGCGTCGATGGTGGTGACCACCGACCCGACCTCGACCACGAACATGACCGGGTTCTTGATCATGACCCGCGGGTCGAGCTTCTTGCACGCGTCCGGGAGGGAGGCGACGATCAGCTTGGGGTCGAGCAGGCCGGACGAGACGCGGTGCGGGTGCGCTTGAGCCTCAGCCGGATCGGTGGGGACGGGAGTAAGGGTCGAGGACATCAGTGCAGACCTTCCGCGATCGGCCCGAGAGCCAGGGCCGGGAAGTAGGTGAGGCCGACCACGATCAGGACGACGCCCGAGAGAAGGCCCACGAAGAGCGGCTTGTGAGTGGGCAGGGTGCCCTTGGTGGCGGGGACCGGCTGCTGCTGGGCGAGCGAGCCCGCCAGCGCCAGCACGAAGATGATCGGCAGGAAGCGGCCGAAGACCATCGCGAGGCCGAGCGCGGTGTCCCACCAGGGCGAGGTCACCGTCAGGCCGCCGAACGCGGACCCGTTGTTGTTCGCCGCGGAGGTGAAGGCGTAGAGCACTTCGGAGAAGCCGTGCGCGCCGGTGTTGCCCATGGCGGCCCGTTCACCGCCCAGCGCCATCGCCAGGCCGGTGCCGACCAGCACGATCACGGGGGTGGTGAGGATGTAGAGGGAGGCGAACTTCATCTCCCGCCCGCCCAGCTTCTTGCCCAGGTACTCGGGCGTGCGGCCGACCATCAGACCGGCGACGAAGACGGCCACGATGGCCAGCACCAGCATGCCGTACAGGCCGGAGCCGGTACCGCCGGGCGCGATCTCGCCGAGCATCATGTCGAACATCGCGACACCGCCGCCGCCGGGGGTGAGCGAGTCGTGCGCGCCGTCCACCGCACCGGTCGAGGTCAGCGTCGTCGAGGAGGCGAAGAGCGCGGTGGCCCAGGGCCCGAAGCGGACCTCCTTGCCCTCCATCGCCGCGCCGGCCGCCTTCAGCGCCACGCCACTGGCGTGCGTCTCGAAGAAGGTCATCAGCGCGACCGAGGCCGTCCAGAAGATGCCCATCACGGAGACGATCGCGTAACCCTGGCGGTTGTCCTTGACCATCTTGCCGAAGGTGCGGGGCAGCGCGAACGGGATCACCAGCAGCAGGAAGATCTCCAGCCAGTTCGTGAAGCCGGTCGGGTTCTCGAACGGGTGCGCCGAGTTGGCGTTGAAGAAGCCGCCACCGTTGGTGCCCAGCTCCTTGATGACCTCCTGCGAGGCGACCGGGCCGCCGGGGATCGACTGGGTGTCGCCGCCGAGCGTGGTCAGGTCGTGGAAGCCGTGGAAGTTCTGGATCACGCCGTTGGCCACCAGGACCAGCGCGAAGACGATCGAGATCGGCAGCAGCAGGCGCAGGCAGATCCGGGTGAGGTCCACCCAGAAGTTGCCGACCCGGTCGGTCTTGCTGCGCGTGAAGCCCCGGATCAGCGTCGCGACGACCGCGATGCCCACCGCGGCGGAGACGAAGTTCTGCACCGCGAGGCCGGCCATCTGGACCACGTGGCCCATGGTGGCTTCGCCGGAGTAGTCCTGCCAGTTCGTGTTCGTCACGAACGAGATCGCGGTGTTCCAGGCGGCGTGCGAGCCGACGGCCTTGAAGCCGAGGCTGAGCATCAGGTGGTTCTGGATCCGCTGCAGCAGGTAGAGGAAGAGGACCGAGACGGCCGAGAAGGCCAGCAGCGAGCGCAGGTACGACGGCCAGCGCTGGTCGGCGTCACCGTCGACCCCGATGACCTTGTAGAGGCCGCGCTCGGCCTTCAGGTGCTTGGCGGTGGTGAGGAGCCTGGCGATGTAGTCGCCCAGAGGGCGGTAGCAGAGGGCCAGCGCACCCACCAGGGCGAGGGCTTGCAGCCAGCCCGCGAGAGTGGAGCTCATGTCAGAACTTCTCCGGGAAGATCAACGCCACCACGAGGTAGCCAACGAGGACAACGGCGACGATGAGACCTGCGAGGTTTTCGACGCTCACAGCTTCTCCACCCCCCGCGCGATGAGGGCGAGCACGGCGAAGACAGCGACTGTGATCGCTACGAAGACGAGATCGAGCATGAGCTCCACCAAGGTGGTCAGGACCTGCCGTGGCAATCCGCAATCCGTGGACGCGTCACGACGCCGGCGGCAGGCCGGCTCCAGTAGCAAACCGGGTGTTCGGCGGCCGCCGGCTCTTCTTGACGGCCTCCATACGGGGCCCCTGCGCATGTTGACGTGGTCCATACGGGTGAGCACGGCCCGACTACGGGCTGATAACGCTGGGATCGCGGCGCGTCTTAGCGCCCCCGTGACACCGGGGCGGACGGGCGAGGGCCCGGACGGTGAATTCCGTCCGGGCCCTTGACGCCGACTCTGTGTGCGACTCCGCTCCCGTCTACGCGCCGATCTTCTCCCGCCCGCCGGACGGCTCGCCGCGCCGCACCGAACCGGGCGCCCGGCGGGCGGGGTGGTCGGCCCGCGGCGCCGAGCTCAGCTGCCACGGCACGCTGATCACCATCACGCCGGGAGTGAAGAGCAGCCGGCTCTTCAGCCAGAGCGCCGACTGGTTGTGCAGCAGGTGCTCCCACCAGTGCCCGACCACGTACTCCGGGATGAAGACCGCGATCACGTCCCGCGGGTTGTCGAACTTGCGCGAGCGCACGTACGCGACCACCGGCTTGGTGATCTCCCGGTACGGCGAGTCCAGCACCTTGAGCGGCACGTGGATGTCGAACTCGGCCCAGCGCCGCTGGAGTTCGACCGTATCCTCCTTCTCCACCGCGACGGTGAGCGCCTCCAGCGTGTCCGGCCGGAACGCCTGCGCGTAGCCGAGCGCCCGCAGCGTCGGCTTGTGGATCGTGGCGACGAGCACGATGGCGTGCACCTTGGACGGCCGGACCGACTCCCCGTGCGGATCGTCCACCGCCAGTTCCTCGGCCACCGAGTCGTAGTGCCGCCGGATCCCGCGCATCATCAGGAAGAGCACGATCGCCGCGACCACCGCGAGCCAGGCGCCCTCGAGGAACTTCGTCGCCATCACGATCACCAGCACCAGCGCGGTGACCCCCGAGCCGAAGCCGTTGATCACCCGGGAGCGCTTGGCCGCGTTGCGCACCGCCGGGTCGCTCTCGGTGCTCAGCACCTCGTTCCAGTGCCGGACCATGCCGATCTGGGAGAGCGTGAAGGACGTGAAGACGCCCAGGATGTACAGGTGGATCAGGCTGTTGACGCTCGCCTTGTAGGCCCACAGCAACAGGATGTTGACCACCGCCAGCGCGATGATCCCGTTGGAGAAGGCCAGCCGGTCGCCACGGGTGTGCAGCTGCCGGGGCAGGTAGCGGTGCTGGGCCAGGATCGAGCCGAGCAGCGGGAACCCGTTGAACGCGGTGTTGGCGGCCAGTACCAGGACCAGCGCGGTGGAGAACTGGACCAGGTAGAAGAGGAAGGTGTGGTCGCCGCCGAAGATCGCGGAGGCCAGCTGCGCGATCACGGTCGGTTGGGCGGCGGTGTGGCAGTCGCCGGGGTAGCCGACCAGCTGGCAGGTGTCGGCGGTCTTGTGCACCTTGGTGGTCAGGGCCAGCACGGTGATGCCGACGAACATCACCACGGCCGTGATGCCCATCGCCGCCATGGTGGTCGCCGCGTTCTTCGACTTCGGCGGGCGGAACGCCGGCACGCCGTTGGAGATCGCCTCGACCCCGGTGAGCGCGGTGCAGCCGGAGGCGAACGCCTTCAGCGCCAGGAACACCAGCGCGATCCCGGTCAGCGTGCCGTTGTCGCCGATCGGCGTGATCGGGTACTTCGCGCTGGAGGCCATCGGCGTGTGGCCGAGGGCCATCCGGACCAGCCCGGTGATCACCATCAGCATGATGCTGAAGATGAACAGGTACGTCGGCGCGGCGAAGGCCTTGCCGGACTCCCGCACGCCGCGCAGGTTCACCGCGGCCAGCAGCGCCACGCAGCCGACCGCGAGCGGGACCCGGACGCCGTTGAGACCGGGGAACGCCGAGATGAAGTTGTCCACGCCGGAGGCCACCGAGACCGCGACGGTCATCACGTAGTCCACCAGCAGCGCGGCCGCGACCACGAGTCCGGGCCGGCCGCCCAGGTTCTGGGTCACCACCTCGTACGAGCCGCCGCCGTCCGGGTAGGCGTGCACCACCTGGCGGTAGGACGTCACGACGACCGCCATCAGCGCGACCACACCGGCCGCGACCCACGGGGTGAGGTAGAGGAACGCGGTGCCGCCGATCGTGAGCACCAGCAGGATCTCCTCGGTGGCGTACGCGACCGAGGAGAGCGGGTCGGAGGCGAAGATCGGCAGGGCCAGGCGCTTGGGGAGCAGGGTTTCCCCGAGCTCCTCGCTGCGCATGGCCTTGCCGATCACGAGTCGCTTGAGCGCTGCGGGCACATTGAACACATTTGGGAGCGTATGCGCCCCGTGCGTTGCGGCCGTCGGCGACTCGCGGGGGCTACCGCCGATGGGCCGTCAGCCGACCCGCCATCAGCCGAGCCACCTTCATCCGACTTTCCGTCACATCCGCAGCCGCAGCCGGCAGACCACCGCGTCGGTGCCGCGGCGCAGCGCCCGGTCGATCAGCACGCCGCGCTGGTTCTGCAGCGCCCGCTGCCACACGTGCACCGGCTCGACCTCCGCGATCAGCACGGTGACCCGGTCGTACGCGTGCTCCGTCCCGAGCTCGTTCACGAAGCCGACCAGCGGACGGCCCAGCCTGCGGTGCGCGTCCCGCACCTCGATCAGCGGCACGCCCGGGTTCCACAGCTCCCAGTCCCGGCGCAGCGCGTCGGCGGCCTGCCGGTCCTCGGCGTCCGGCTCGGTGTGGACGACGGTCACCGCGAGCACCTCGTCGCCGAGCGAGAGCGCCGCGGAGAGTGCCTCGCGGGTCATCCGGGTGATCGAGTGCACCGGGACGACCACCAGCGAGCGCTGCCGGGTGAGCGGCCCGGGGATCCGGCCGAGCTCCAGGCAGCTGCCGATCCGCCCGTACGCCCGGTGCACCAGCTCGAAGAGCAGCACCAGCAGCGGCAGCGCGAGCACGATGCCCCAGGCGCCCTCGGTGAACTTGGTGCCGGTCACCACCAGGGTCGCCACGCCCGTCAGCAGCGCGCCGAAGCCGTTCAGCGCCGCCTTGCCGCGCCAGCCGGCGCAGCGCGAGCGCAGCCAGTGCCGGACCATGCCGACCTGACAGATCGTGAAGCCGACGAAGACGCCGATCGAGAAGAGCGGCACCAGCGCGTTCACGTCCCCGCCCGAGGCGACCAGCAGGCCGGCCGAGACGACCGCAAGGAAGAGCACGCCGTGCCGGTGCACCTGGTGGTCGGCGCGCAGCGCGAAGACGTGCGGCAGGTGGTTGTCGCGGGCCAGCAGCCGCATCAGCACCGGCAGGCCGCCGAACGAGGTGTTGGCGGCCAGCGCCAGCAGCACCACGGTGGCGAACTGCACCAGGTAGAAGCCGAAGCCGTGGCCGAGCGAGGCGTCCGCGAGCTGGGCGAGCACCGTGACGCCCTCGACCGGCTGGAGGTGGAACTTGCCGATCAGCACGGCCAGCCCGATCAGCATCACGCCGAGCACCGCGCCGAGTGCGACCTCGGTGTGCTGGGCCCGCTTGACCCGCGGCGTGCGGAACGACGGAACGGCGTTGGCCACCGCCTCGACGCCGGTCAGCGCCGAGCAGCCGGAGGCGAAGGCCTTCAGCAGCAGCAGCGCGCCGACGCTGCCCGCGTTGCCGGCCAGCGCGGACGCGTGGCCGGCGGCCGCCGCGGTGCTGGCCGGGGCCGAGCGGAACAGGCCGATCACGATGATCGCCATGATCGCGAGCACGAAGACCGCCGTCGGCGCCATGAACCAGCGGGCCGACTCGGCTATGCCGCGCAGGTTGACCGCGGTGACCAGGGCCAGCACGCCCAGGCAGAGCCAGACCCGGTCGGCGTAGAGCCCCGGGAAGGCCGAGGTCAGCGCCGCAACCCCGGCGGTCACCGAGACCGCGACGTTGAGGATGTAGTCGATCACCAGCGAGGCCGCGGCGGTGAGCGCGGTGCGGCGGCCCAGGTGGGTCTTGGCGACCGCGTAGGACCCGCCGCCGTCCGGGAACGCGGCGATCACCTGGCGGTACGAGGCGGTGAGCACGGCGAGCAGCACCGCGATCGCGATGGTGACCGGCAGCGTGAAGCCGAGCCCGTGGGCGCCGACCGCGGCGAGGACCAGCACGATCGACTCGGGACCGTAGGCGACCGAGGCCATCGCGTCGAGCGAGAGCGCCGCCACTCCGCCCAGCGCGGAGAGCTTGTCGCGCTCGGCGCCCGGGCCGGGCCGCCCGGTATCGGGGGGCTCGACGGGGGCCTCGGCCGTGACGGCCTCAGGGGTGTGCGACATCGGAATTCCTCCGCGCTCGGTTGCGTCTGAAATCGTCTCCGCGCGACCGCCCCGCTTCAGTCCCCTATACGCGTTCCATACGCCTGCCCGACCTTCCCTGACGATCCATTGACGTCGCTCCGACGGATCCGAACGGCGGTCGGCTGCGTCTCATCGACACGCACCCCCGAGCAGTGAAGGTGGACACCGATGGACATCCGGAAGCTTCTCGTCACCGGCGTGGCAGTGACGACCCTCGGGCTGACCCTGGCCGGGTGCGCCGACAAGGTCACGCCGGGCCCGCCGTCCATTGCGGTGTCACCCTCCGACGGGTTCGTCCAGCTGGACGCGAGCGCCAACGGGACAACCATGCGGGTCACCGTCGGCGCTCGGCTCTGGGTCACGCTGGCCGGGCCGTACTGGTCCACGATCACCAGCTCCGACCCGCAGCTGCTCAGCCCGCAGCCGTTCTCCCGGCCGCTGCTGCCCTCCGCCAGCCCTGCGGCCTGCCACCCGGGCACCGGCTGCAACGACGTCTCGGTCGGCTCCTTCAAGGCCGAGCGGGCCGGCACCGCCCAGCTGACCGCGAGCCGGACCTCATGCGGCGAAGCGAAGCCCTGCGCACCGGATCAGCGCACCTACACCGTCACCGTGGTGATCACCGACTAACTCACCACTTCACACTTTCCCTGTACAACACACAATCTGACTACCTCAACGCCCGCCAAGCCGCTGCCCGCACCGGCAACACAGGCAGCGACAACCGCCGACCACCCCTGCGTTCAAGTGCCGCCAGCTCCCGCTGCATCGCCGGGCGCGGCACCGCCAGCACCGGGCAACTCGCCCGCCGGACGCAGTACGGCGTCACCGCCGGCCGCAGAAGTCGGCCCAGCCGACGCCCCCCGCCGGCCCCGACCACCAGCAGATCCTGCGGCCCATCGGCCACCCCGACCAGCCCGGCCCCAGGCTCACCCCGCACCGCCAGACAGCGCAGCGGCACCCCGGGATCACCCGTCGGAAAGGCCTCCCCGATCGCAACCCGCAGCCGCTCGACCGCCGCATCCCGACAGGCCTCGAGCAGCTGCGGACCGGGCGCCAGCCGAAAACTCTGCTCACCCCCCGGCGGCGTCCAGACCAACACCGCCACCAGCTCACCCCCGACCCGCCGGGCCTCCTCGACCCCCCGGTGCAGCGCGGCCAGACTGCCGAGCGACCCACTCACCCCGACGACGACCCGCTGCTGCACCATGACGTTCTTCCCTCTCCCTGCCTCACCGGACCGGTCGGCCTCCAGCAAAGCGGGATCAGCCGCACGACGACGCCCCCGTTGACGCCTCCCTGACGCCCCCGACAGCCATCCGAACGCTCCCCTGACAGGCCAGGACTAGCGACCGACCATCTCCCCAACCCCCTGCACCACAGACAGCACCGCGAACAGCCCCCCAACCCCCACGAACGCAGCACCCACCACCTTGTTCATGACGCGCTGGAACCGCTGATCGCGGACCCCCTCCACAAACCGGCTCGACACCCCACGGAAGTCAACAAGCACAGCCAGCCCCACGAGCGCACAGACCACCCCCATCACAAACGGCCCGAGCAACTGCCACCCGGTGATCTTCTGCCCGTTCGCAAATGCCGCGAGAACGCTCCCTCTGTGCATCCCGGGATGGTAGGCCACCGACCACCCATCACGGAACCCTCCCACCCCCTCCACTACGTGAAGACCCAACAAAGACCTTCACTCCACCCCCACCTGCCAACCGCCCACCCCCGGACACCCTCACCACCCCAACAGACACCACCGCCACCCCACCCGCGCGCACGAAGCCCCCACCGACCCCACCAGCACCACACTAAGAAGGCCCTGATCAGCATTTCCGCTGATCAGGGCCCTTCCCTATCTTGTGACTGGTGCAAGGTTCGAACCTGCGCATCTTGCGCGACAGATTTACAGTCCGTCGCGCGCACCACCTCTGACGTGCCAACAGTCATCAATCCGTCAGCCATGGTCCGTCACTGGTCCGGATCATGCTTGGCCGCACCACCCCCGCACCCGCGGCATAGGGCACATCCCTAGATGCGAACTAATGAGTTGGGCGGCCGCTAAGGCCACCCGCCAGCCTCCCAGCCTAGGCAACGGTCAGCTCCGAGCCTCGCCACTAGCCACTGGGGCGCACCCTCACCTCCGGGCCACAGGCAGCCTGAGGCGTTAATAGCCTCCTGCGTTACCCAGCAGACGGGATGTGCCACTGCTGCAGACCGACTCGGCCGTCTTCCTTTGCCTGCGTGAGCCTCACCACGCCCCATCCACAGCGGCCTCAGCCAGGCACTTACGCCCGAACCTGGCCAAGGCGGACTGACTCCCATAGTAACTTGGCCCTCTCGAATCGTCTCAAAGAGGACCCACTTTCGCTCAGCTTGCTAGGCAGCACAGGGCCTTGCGTGTATCCTTCTTCGATTAAAAGGTGACTCTTAATCCCGCGCGCCGACCTGCGGTTCGCCCGGCTTGCAAGAGGTCGAGTGCTAAGCATCCCGAGGGTTCTTGATTTCACGTGGCGGCACCACTATCGCGGCCGATTCAGCGAAGAACTTCCGGATGTAATTGGACTGGACGATCTTCGCAACTTTTGGCCGACCCTATACAACTCCCTCCTCGCCGATCTGCAAGCAGGAGACACGCGAATTAAGAACATCGAGATAGTGGACCTCCCCAAGGATAAAATCTCAGTTCGCCCCCTCGTTCGCTTCTCCACCAGGGATCGCCTTCTGTACGAGGCCCTCGTTTTCAGACTCGCGAGGACTGTCGACTCGCAGATTTTCGAATCAGTCCATAGCTATCGATGGAGTCGCAACAGCTTCTCATTTAAAAGCCCTATTAAAATGTGGCTAAGAATGCAGAAGCTGGCATCGCGTCACCTAGCTCGAAATCCCGGACATTTCGTGGCCCGAACAGACGTCACCTCATTCTATGACAGCATGCACCTTGAGACGTTGATGGACGATCTCGAGGCGGCATCCGGGGAGACCCAGTGGGTGCAAATGCTCGGCAGCTACCTTGATTCATTCCAGTCTTTCCACAGCGCCTGGGGAGTCCCTCAAGGGTCTGATGCCTCCGGAGTTCTGGCGAATCTCTACCTACTGCCTGTCGACGAGCTCCTGCGACGACGCGGAATCAAGAGCTTTCGATACTCTGACGACATGTACCTATTCGGCCCAGACTTCTTCGCGCTCCGCGACGCAATACTGCAAATAAATGATGTCCTGCGATCACGCAGGCTTACCATGGCCTCACAAAAAACCAGCATAATGACGCCGGCTGAGGCTAAAGATTTCTTCGAAGATGCCGAGAAGGATGCAATTCAGTATGGGATCCTGGTTGGCAACCCAGGTACCCCAGCATCAGTGCGTTCTTACTTTGAAAAAGTCATCGCCCAGGAGGAGCCATCCGCACGGGACCTCCGATTCTCGATCAATAGGCTTAAGCAGCTGGGGGACGACTACGCCCTCTCCTGGGCACTGGAAAACTCCCCAGAATTTCCACACCTAGCCAAGGACCTATTTTCATACATTGCACGATTTGTGGGTTCAAGAGGGGGTGAAATTAGGCAGCACCTTGCCCAGCTGGTCCGCAGCGGGGCAATACGGCCTTACCCCTACTTGCAGTTTCAGGTAATTCGAATGGCACTTAAACACAAGATGCTCGACCCAAGCATTCTGGACGCATCATGGGAAATTCTGGAGGATAAAAACAGAGGCAGCCTCCCTCGGGAGTTTGCCGTGCGATACATCGCACGATCGGGCAGCCTATCCAGCGGAATGCTCATGAAGCACAGATTCGAGAATGAGCCGACCGAATCCATGCAGAGGGCCCTAATGGTTGGAATGTACGAGTCTGGCTACTTCCCCAAAAGAATCTTTCAGCACCTCTCCAGCAAGGATGGACTTCTCGGAGTGACCGCAGAGTACCTGAAAAGCGAACCAATGATACCGATTGTGTGAGGCGTTAAATTGACTAGCGGTAACCCCGAAGCCGATCTTATAGGCGCACTCAAAAGGCTGGAATCCGACGCCACCTATAGCGCCCAAGCATACTTCGAAGCAGCAAAGTCAGCGGATTTCTGGGGGAGGTTCATCGTATTTTTCCCGGCACTAGTTTCGGCCATCTCTGGAATCGCCTCGGCAATTTACTCAGTCAAATTCGGTGGCGCGCTCTCTGCGGCGTCTGGAGCGGTAGCCGCCACAGCCGCCTTTATTGGGTCCGGAAAGCTGGCGGGATCATATCGAGAATCGGCACGACAGTACACCATTCTGAGGCACAATGCCCGCCTTGAGGCTGCGTTTGGCTCCTCGCGATCCGCCGATCAATTGGAGGAATCCGTGCGAGCCTTGAGTCGGACCCGAGACTCTATCGTCGCCAAGGATGAACCGGTACCCAACCGCCTATTTCGGCGCGCCTCAAAGCGGATTGAAGCCGGAGTTACTTCTCATCAGGATCCAGCCGCAGGTAGGAACAGCGATTAGCCGACACATCGCAGGTGGCTATATCTCGACTAATCGCCGCCAGTCATGTCGCGGCGCACACGATGCCGCGCAGGTGGTGGAGCGGTTTTGGCCGGTGTGCTGTCTGGTCTGGGGCCGGGCATGATCGGGGGCCGTAAGCTGCTGCGGCTCGGTCAGGACTTTTGGGCCTGACCGCAGTTTGGCGGATTGGCCTCCCGGTCTTGGTCGGCGCGGGGCTCAGTCGTGGCTGGTGGGTAAAACCGTGGAGCCGCCGGCCCCAGCCATCGCGCTGCCCTGTTCTGGCGGTCGCGCCGGGACCGGGCGCCAGCCCGCATGCCCGGCGTCGGCCGCCGGGCGGTGGGGCAGCGGCGCGCGCAGGGCGCGCGTTCTTGAGCTAGTACAGCTGAATTCGGCAGTGCGTCCGGGAGCGTTGCGAGCTGGCGCGGCTACAGGGTGACGGAAGCGACGGCGGTGTCGTCGTGGGCCTTGCCGCGGGGCCAGCACTTGCCGTCGGCGTCGTCGTGTTCGGCAATGCGGACCTGGCGGATCAGTTCGGCGGGGCCCTGGTGGCAGACGAGCTGGAGGGCCTGGGACCAGTCGGCCAGGGCGAAACGGTCGACCAGGCGACGTCGCTGAAGAGCGTGAAGCCCGTGAGATCGGTGCGGGGGATGCTGCCGGTGATGGCTTCAAGGGCGGCGCCAGAATCCGCCGGGTCGGTTGCGGTGGCCGCGCAGGCTTCGACGTAGGCGCGGTGGGGAGCACGGTGCGCGGGGGGTGCCCGTGGCCTCAGCATCCTTGGGCCGGCGAAGGACCCGCCCGACCTGCGCCTCGCGGTCGTTGGTGACGGGTACCGGAGTTGCGGCCGTCGGCGGTTTCGAGGACGAGCGTGGAGTCGGCCAGCACCAGGTACTCGACCTGCTCCTCGGTCAGCCGGGTCGCGATCACTGTTGCTGACGGCGTACCGGGATGGGTGACGTCGCAGGTGTCCATGCCGAGGGGCAGTGCCTCTCCCGAAAGACCACTGACGCATCGCCAAGTACAACTCTGGGGGCACCGTCACCGTCCCAACCGGCGCAAGCCCTGCATGCTCCGCTGGGCGGTCGCCGGCCGGGAGTTGACCAAGACCCAGGCTGACGGCCGTAAGGCCGAGCTCGTCGTCGCCGCTCGCCCGGGGGAGCTGTTCGACTGCGACCGGGGCCGGGCGCTCTCCGAGCTGCGCAAGGAGCAGCAGATCACCTGACGCCAGCAAGGTCAAAACTATGAAAAGAAACGGCGGGCGGCACCCCTGCAACATCCGAGGGCGGGATGCCGGACCGGCGGCTGGTCCGCTGAGCGCTGTACAGCTTGGATTCAAGGTCCATCAGTGGACGAAGGAACCCATGCTAGAGGTGACCAAGGCGCTCGCCTGGGTCGCGGAGAACTCGGTTCCGGTTGCGGCGTTCGAGGAGCCGAAGATGGTGCGCCGCATGCTCGACGGCAAGAAGGTGACGCCCTTGGCTGTACTTCGTAAGCGCGGATCCTTCACCGGATCTTCGGATATGCGGTGGAGCAGTATCTACTGACTGCAGATCCGATGCAACTGGTGCAGTGGCAGCCGCCAGAGATCGAGGAGGAGGTCGGCCCCGGTGCCCTGGTCGATCCTGCCCGAGGTGGTCGCGATGCTGCGCGAGCGCATCGACACGTACGGCGTCGCGGCCGACGGCCGGCTGTTCCGCACCCTCCCGCAGAAGCGCGACGGCGTGGTGTGGCGTGGCGTGGGCCAGGATCCCGCCGGCCGGGCCACGAAGCGGTTGAACCGCCGCACGCCGGCACCCCCACCGGACGAGGGGCGGGCAGACCCTGGTCCGTGGCTGGTCCGTACGCGCTGGTCGGGGCCGGGATCCGGGCGGGCCGGAGTGCGACAAGCCGGGCGAACAGCCCACCTCACCCACCCCACCCGCGGGCGCAACAGAACGGCCCCTGATCAGCGTTTCCGCAGATCAGGGGCCGTTCTCTATCCTGTGGCTGGTGCAGGGTTCGAACCTGCGTAGCTTGCGCGACAGATTTACAGTCTGCTCCCTTTGGCCGCTCGGGCAACCAGCCAGGATTGTTGTCTTGCGGGGCCTTGCCCCGTTCGACTGGGTAAACCTTACCTGATGACTGGGGGTGCTCCGCCACTCGATTGGTCACGTGATGATCAAGAAGCCGTCGCGCGGCGTGGCTGGATAGGCTGGGGGCGTTACCGCCCCGCACCGGCGGGGCCTGTGCTGCCGAGAACCCCAAGGAGACCACCACAGATGGCCGACTCCAGTTTCGACATCGTCTCGAAGGTCGAGATGCAGGAGGTCGACAACGCGATCAACCAGACCTCCCGCGAGATCGACAACCGCTACGACTTCAAGAACGTCGGGGCCTCCATCGCCCGGTCGGGCGAGAAGATCGAGATGAAGGCCAACGGCGAGGAGCGGGTCAAGGCCATCCTCGATGTGTTCCAGAGCAAGCTGATCGCGCGGAAGATCTCGCTGAAGGCGCTGGACGCGGGCGAGCCGCAGCTGTCCGGCAAGGAGTACAAGATCTTCGCGACGATCACCGAGGGCATCTCGCAGGAGAACGCCAAGAAGATCTCCAAGATCATCCGCGATGAGGGCCCCAAGGGCGTGAAGGCCCAGATCCAGGGCGAGGAGCTGCGGGTCTCGTCCAAGAGCCGCGACGACCTCCAGACCATCCAGGCGCTGATCAAGGGCAAGGACCTGGACTTCGCCGTCCAGTTCGTCAACTACCGCTGAGCCGGCGCCCGGGAGACCGGGCGGGCTCGGTTCGTCGAGGGGCGCCGCGCTTGCGGCGCCCCTCGCGGTGCATACGGGGGAAGGCTCTGGTTGTGCTTCCGGAGGCTGTCGGAGGTCTTGCTGCGGCGGAAGTTTCCTGAGAGTTTGATGTGCGCCTGCGGACGGCGCAAAGCCGGTATCAGCGCGCTCGGCACGACTCGGAGCCGACCTTGGGGCAGCCTGGAGTTGGCAGGCGCGCAGTCGGGCTCAGTAATTCTTAAAAGTGGCGCACTACGTTGACCCGGCTCGCCCCACCTGACTTCGTGAAGGGGACGCCACCGGTGACCAGCCTGCTCCACCCCGCACGCCCCGCCGCCGGCGCGACCGGTGCGGAACCGACCCGGACGACACCGGACGGTCCGCGCCGCAAGGGCCACTCGGACGGCGCGGAGCGCTCAGACGGCGCGAACCCGCCGGACGACTCAAGCGCGATCGCCCGTACCGACGAGGAGGCCGGGGCCGTAGAGGCCGCCCCCGCGGCCGGGAGGGTCCGGCAGCTCATGAACGGACTCAACGTCCTGCGCGCGCGTGCACGGTACCTACGGCTGCTCGCCTGGCCGGTCTACTTCCTCTCGCTCTGGCACTACATCGACGTCAACGGCCTGCCGTACCAGAACGACGTGGTCTTCTGCTGGCTGATGGGCGCGCTGAGCGCGGCCGCCGTGCACAGCGGCAACCGGTTCGGCTGGCTGCGGGTGCTGCGCGACTGGGTGCCGGTGATGGGCGCCATCTACGTCTACTCGCTGCTGCGCGGCTACGGCGCGCACACCCCGTGGGCGGTGCACTGGGCGCCACAGGTGGCCTTCGACCGGACGGTCGGCTTCGGCCAGGTCTGGACCGTGCGGCTGCAGCACCTGCTGTACACGCCCGGCCATCCGCACTGGTACGACTACGCCTGCACCGTCGTCTACATGTCGCACTTCTTCGCGGTCTTCCTGGTGATGGCGGCCCTCTGGAAGCGCCGGCACGACCGTTTCACCCGGCTGGTGGCGCTCTACCTGGCGCTCACCTTCGCGGGCTTCGCGACCTACGTGCTCTACCCGGCCGACCCGCCGTGGCTGACCGGCGTGAACGGGCACATCCCGCAGGTCACCCGGATAGTCTCCGACGTGCTGACGCAGAGCGGCCTGCCCCGGGCCGGCTCGCTCTTCATGAACGGCAGCCGCTTCGACAACGACGTGGCCGCGATGCCCTCGCTGCACGCCGCCTACCCGATGCTGCTCGCGCTCTTCTTCTGGCCGACCGCCGGCCGCAAGCTGCGGGTGCTGCTCGTGCTGTATCCGCTCGCCATGGCCTTCACGCTGGTGTACGGCGCGGAGCACTACGTGATCGACGTGCTGATGGGCTGGCTGTACGCGGCGGTGGTCGTGCTCGGTCTGGGCCGGCTGCTGGACCGGCGCAAGGCACGACGGGAGCGCGCGAAGGCCGAACGGGCCAAGGCCGCCGAGGCGGTGACCGCGACCGAACCCGTGCCCGTCGCGGCGGTGGCGCAGGTCGGCCACACCACCCGCGCCACCCGCACCACGACGGCACGCACCAAGCCGGCGGGGGCCACCGCGACCCGCGCGAAGAACGCCCACACGAAGGCCGTCCGCACGAAGACGGCGCGCCCGGCGAAGCAGCAGGCCGAACGCGAACCGGCCCGCCACTGACGAACGTCATCCGACGACTGATGCCTGACACCGCCCGCGGTGTCAGGCATCAGTCGTCAGGCATCAGTCGTCAGGCGCAAGTCGTAGTACGGCACACGCGGCAGACTGGCCCGGTGCAGACACCCTTCCGGCCCAACGCCGAGCAGCTCGCCGCAGCCCATGACACGACGATCCCGGACATCAGCGCGCCCGGCCTCCGGGTGCTCTTCTGCGGGATCAATCCCGGGCTCTGGTCCGGGGCCACCGGCCACCACTTCGCCCGCCCGGGCAACCGGTTCTGGCCGGCCCTGCACCGCTCCGGCTTCACCCCACGCCAGCTCGCGCCGCACGAGCAGGGCGAGCTGCTCGGCCTCGGCCTCGGCATCACGAACGTGGTGGCCCGAGCGACCGCCAAGGCGGACGAGCTGACCAAGGAGGAGCTGAGGGCGGGCGGCGCAGCGCTGGTCGAACGGGTCACGGCGCTGCGGCCACGAGTCCTCGCGGTGCTCGGCATCGGCGCGTACCGGACGGCCTTCGGGCGACCGCGCACCGTGATCGGACGGCAGCCGGACCCGCTCGGCACGACCGAGGTCTGGGTGCTGCCGAACCCGAGCGGGCTCAACGCGCACTACACCCTGGACGGCCTGGCGGCGGAGTTCCGGGTGCTGCGCGAGGCCGTGGAGTAGGGCGCCCACCCGATGAGTCGTTTCCATGAGGGGGATTCATGGAAACGACTCATCCATCGACGCGGCCCCCTGCCACCGCCTCCAGCGCGCTCCTACGGTGAGGTAGTTCCCCGCCCCACCCCCGCCCCGCCCCCGCCGCACCCCGCCGCAAGGAGCTCCGCCATGACGCGCCTGCCCGTCGCCGTCCACCAGGTGTCCCGCCCGTTCGGCCGTCCGACCGCCGACAACTTCGCCTTCGTCGCCGACACCCTGGCCCCGCTGACCCCCGGCAGCGCGCTCGTCGAGAACGTCTACCTCTCCGTCGATCCCTACATGCGCGAGGCGATGGACGAGGACGGCTGGGAGCTGAACGCACCGCTGGAAGGCCGCGCGATCGGCCGGGTCGTCGAATCGCAGGCGCCCGGCCTGGCCGTCGGCGACCTGGTCTTCCACCGGCAGGCCTGGCGCACCCACGCCGTGGTCCGGGCCGACGAGGCCCGGCTGCTCCGCCCGGCCGAGGGCGTGCCGCTCAGCACCTACCTGAGCCTGCTCGGCGGCACCGGGCTGACCGCGTACGTCGGCCTGACCCGGGTGCTGCGGCTCCAGCCGGGCGAGACGCTCTTCGTCTCGGCGGCCGCCGGCGGCGTCGGCACCGCGGTCGGCCAGATCGCCCGGCTGCTCGGCGCCGGCCGGATCATCGGCAGCGCCGGCTCCGCCGCCAAGGTGAAGCACCTCACCGAGACGCTCGGCTTCGACGCCGCGTTCGACTACCACGACGGCCCGGTCGGCACGCTGCTGCGCCAGGCCGCCCCCACGGGCATCGACACCTACTTCGACAACGTCGGCGGCAGCCACCTCGAAGGCGCGATCGAGGTGCTGCGCGAGCACGGCCGGATCGCCTGGTGCGGCGCGGTCGGCCAGTACAGCAGCACCGAGCCGCCGGCTGCCCCGCGCAACCTCTACGACGTGGTCGGCAAGAGCCTGCGGCTGGAGGGCTTCCTGGTCCGCAACCACCGGGCGCTGCAGGGCGAGTTGGAGGACTTCCTGGTCCCGCGGCTGCGGTCCGGTGAGCTGGTGGCGCACGAGACCGTGGTGACCGGCATCGAGAACGTGGTCGACGCCTTCCTCGGCATGCTGGACGGCGCGAACACCGGCAAGATGATCGTCCAGGTCGGCGAGGTCTAGGAACACCAGCCGGCTTACCGGCCGTCCCTGCCGCCCCTGAACCGCGCCGCGTACGCCGACGGCGGCACGCCGAGCCGGCGCAGGAACACCCGGCGCAGCGTCTCGTCGCTGCCGATCCCCGAGCGGCGGGCCGCTCCGGCCACCGACTCCCCCTGCTCCAGCAGCGCGCGGGCCGCCTCCAGCCGCACCTCCTCGACGTAGCCGGCGGGCGTACTACCGAGCTGCTCGCGGAACAGCCGGGAGAGTTGACGGACGCTCAATCCGGCCCGGGCGGCAAGTGCGGCCGCCGAGTGGTCGCCGCCCGGATCCGCCGCGACGGCCTCGACGGCCGCCCGCAGCGCGTCGTGCCGGGGCCGCGGAGTGCGGGCGGGCACCGAGAACTGCGACTGCCCGCCCGGCCGTTGCATGAAGACCACCAGGTCACGGGCCACCTCGCGGGCGACCCGCGAGCCGCGGTCCTCCTCGACCAGCGCGAGCGCGAGGTCGATCCCGGCCGTCACGCCGGCCGAGGTCAGCAGACGGCCGTCGCGCACGTAGATCGCGTCCGGTTCGACGCTGGTGCCCGGGTAGCGGCTGCTCAACGCGGCCGCGTACCGCCAGTGCGTGGCGGCCCGGCGCCCGTCCAGCAGCCCGGCCTCGGCGAGCACGAACGCGCCGGTGCAGACCGAGGCCACCCGGCGGGCCCCGGCGGCGAGCGCGGTCGTGGCCGCGACCAGCCCGGCCGGCAGCGGTCCGGTCGGCAGGGCAGGCCCGCCGGGCACCACCACGGTGTCCGCGTCGACCTCGTGCGCGGCGGCCGCCACCGCCAGGCCGGTCCCGGTCGCGGCGGTGACCGGTGCGCCGTCCGGCGAGCAGAGCACCACCTCGTAGCCGCCGGCGGTGTCGAACACCTCCAACGGCGCGGCGACGTCCAGCAGCCGCACGCCGTCGAACGCGAGCACGGCGATCCGCGGGTGCCGGGGCACGGGTGGGTGCCGGGGCGCCGGTGGGAGTCGGGTGGTCATGCCGCCGATGGTAGTCCGGCACGATGGCCGAATCCGTGGGCCGGACGTCCTGGAGGACATGGCGCCGCCGCACCACCGGCTGCGAGTGTCGAGGCATGACCGAGACGACCGAGACGACCGAGATGACCGAGATGACCGACACCCGCCCGCCCCTCCCCCCGTTCACCGAGGCCACCGCCCGCCAGAAGGTGCAGGCGGCCGAGGACGCCTGGAACTCCCGCGACCCCGAACGCGTCGCCCTCGCCTACACCGAGGACTCCGAATGGCGTAACCGCGACACCTTCCTGCACGGCCGTGCCGAGATCGTCGCCTTCCTGCGCACCAAGTGGGAGCGGGAGCTCGACTACCGCCTGCGCAAGGAACTCTGGTCCCACACCGGCAACCGGATCTCGGTCCGCTTCGAGTACGAGTGGCACGACACAGCCGGCCGGTGGTGGCGCAGCTACGGCAACGAGCAGTGGGAGTTCGCCGACAACGGCCTGATGCGCCGCCGGTACGCGAGCATCAACGACCTGGCGATCGACCCGGCGGACCGCCGCCTGACAGACCGCCGCCTGACGGGCCGCCACCCGACGGCCTGACAGTCGATCACCAGCCGGCAAACCGGTCCTCGGTCGACACGATCTCCCGCCCCAGCGGCACCAGCGAGATCGGGATCATCTTCAGGTTCGCCCAGGCGAACGGGATCCCGATGATCGTCACCGCGAGCGCGATGCTCGTGGCGACGTGCGCCAGTGCCAGCCACCAGCCCGCGAACACCAGCCAGATCACGTTGCCGATGCAGGACGCCGCCCCGGCGTCCGGCCGCTCCACCGTGGTCCGCCCGAATGGCCACAGGACATAGGCGGCGATACGGAACGAGGCGATACCAAAGGGGATCGTGATGATGAGAATGCAGCAGATGATGCCCGCCACGACATAGCCGAGGGCCATCCAGATGCCGCACAGGATCAGCCAGATGATGTTGAGCACAAAGTTGATCGCCTTCATGCTCCCAGCCTGGCACGCAGCACGCCCGGCAGCACCCAGATGCGCGCACGGTGAGCACCAGGAAGCCGTCAGTCATCCTCCGCCGTCAGCAGGATCGGGTTGGTGAGGGCCGCCATCGGTCCCCACGGCAGCACCGGGCCCATGGTGTTGCCCTTGCCCGGGGTGCCGTCGGCGAGCGGGTGGCGGAGCTCCGCGCGCACGTAGGTGGCGAGCGAGGCGGTGGTGCGCCAGACGACGGTGCCGGTGCCGTCCGCGCCGAGTGACTCCTGGTGCAGCTGGCCCTCGTCGGTGAGGAAACGGACGGTGCCGTTCGGGACGCCGGAGGCGACCAGCCGCACGTCGACCGGGGCGTCGGCCGGCAGCGTCAGCCGTTCGCCGATGCCGGCCTGGCGGCCGTGCCCGGTGGCGGTGAAGTCGAGCTGGACGGTGGCGGATTCGGCCAGCCAGCTGCGGCCGCTCCGGAGCGCGGCGAGGATCCGGTCGCGGGTCAGGTCGTCGGCCAGCACCACGTTGTGCGGCAGGCCGATGACCTGCGGCGCACTGTGCGCGTCGCTGTTGCCCATCGCGGGCAGCCAGGAGCGGCCGGCGCGCAGTTGCTCGGCGAGGTGCGAGTCCCAGGCGTCGACGGCGGACTCGTCGTCGTACGTCCAGGGGCCGTTCCACACCTCGACCGCGTCGGCGCCCTGGTAGCCGTACTTCCACTGGCAGGCGACGTACGGGCAGTACGGGTGCGCGGGCACCACCAGGCCACCGGCGGCCTGGACCTGGCGCGCGAAGCGGGGGTACGCGTCGTCCCGGGACCGGTAGCGCCAGTCGATCCAGTCGCCGGGCGGCAGGCCGAGCGCGAGCCAGTGACCGTTGCGGGTGGTGACCTCCTCGCCGGTGATGATCAGCAGGTCGGGCCCGGCCAGCGGCCCCCAGATCCCGTGCGAGGCGGAGGTGTTGTGATCGGTGGAGACCATGAAGTCGAGACCGGCCGCCCGGGCGCCGGCGGCCACCTCGGTGGGGAGCCGGCGGCCGTCCGAGTAGACGGTGTGCAGGTGGCAGTCGCCGCGGTACCAGGCCCGGCCACGGCCCTTGGCGCGCTCGGGCGGATAGGCGGGGGTGAAGGCCGGCCCGGGGTCGCCGAACGTCAGCGTCACCTGGACCTGGTAGTCCAGGCCCTGCGGCGCGACCTGGTACGGCCCCAGCACCACGTGCCAGGTGCCCGGGTTGACCGGTCCGGGCAGGTAGCCGGGGGTGGCCGCGCCGCGGCTGATCGTGAACTCGGTGCGGAACCCGCCGGACCAGCCCCGGAACCCCGGCCCGCCGAGGTCGGTGCCGCGCTCGTCGAAGACGCCGATGTCGCAGGAGTTGCCTGCGGTGCCGGCCGGCACGGTGGGTTTGTCGTAGCTGTACGAGACGTCGATCTGCTGGACGCCGTGCGGGACTTCGACCGGCAGGTAGACGAAGTCGGCGACGCCGGTGTCCAGGTGCCCGGTGATCGTCCGGGTGCTGGTGGACGGCCCGGAGCCCGCGGCCGGGGCCGCCGCCGCGGCGAAGGAGATCGGCCCGAGCGTCAGCGCACCCACCGCCCCGGCCGCGAGCCCGGCCTGAAGCAGCCGGCGGCGGTCCAGGCCCGCGGGATCGGCCGGAGCGGCAGGGTCGGCTGGGTCGGCTGGGTCAACCGGGTCGTGGTGCAGGCAGCTCTCGTTGGCGCACACGGCGGGTCCTCCAGGCTCGCGCGGGCCGGCCCTCGGCGGCCCGTCGGAGCTGACCCTTCCCCCGCCGGTTAACCCCGGGCGTGCCGCACACGACTGCGGCGGGACCGCGGGGTGAGCAGTACCCGCCGCATCCGAACGATCACGATCCGGTCAGCCGGACAGTCGATCGGACGGACGGCCAGACGGAAGCTACGCGGACGGCACCGCGATCGAGGCCAGCTCCGGCGCCGTCATGGTCGGCAGGAACTCCGTCACCTGGTACGTCGCGACGCCGGCCCGGCCGAACGGGTCCTCTGCCAGTATCGCCTCCAGCGCCGCCCGGCTGTCGGCCCGCGCCAGGATCACGCCACCGGTGCGCGGCTCCTGGCGGCCGGAGGCCAGGAAGGCGCCCGCCGCGTAGTACTTCTCCAGCCAGAGCCGGTGCTCGGGCACCAGCTCGTCGATCTCGGTCAGCGGGGCGGTGTAGGTGAGCGTCACCACGAACACGTCGTTCTCCGGAGGTAGGCGGAAACAGGGGTACGGCGGGACAGGGTTCAGGACGGCTACCGTCGCCCGGCCATCTGCTCCAGCCGCGCGATCCGCTCGCCCATCGGCGGGTGCGTCGAGAAGAGCCGGGTGCCCGCCTCACCGGCGCGGAACGGGCTGGCGATCATCATGTGGCTGGCCGTCTGCAGCTGTGGCTCGGGCGGCAGCGGCAGCCGCTGGGTCCCGACCGCGAGCTTGCGCAGCGCACTCGCGAGGGCGAGCGGATCCCCGGTGATCCGCGCGCCGTCGGCGTCCGCCTGGTACTCGCGGGAGCGGCTGACGGCCAGCTGGATGAGCGAGGCGGCGAGCGGGCCCAGGATCATGATGGCGAGAGCACCGAAGAGCCCGGGTCCGTTGTCGTCCTCGTCGCGGCCGAACGGGATCAGCCAGGCGAAATTCACCAGGAACATGATCACCGAGGCCAGCGCTCCGGCCACCGACGAGATCAGGATGTCTCGGTTGTAGACATGGCTCAGCTCATGGCCGATCACCCCGCGCAGCTCGCGCTCGTCCAGCAGCCGCAGGATGCCGTCGGTGCAGCAGACGGCGGCGTTGCGCGGGTTGCGGCCGGTGGCGAAGGCGTTCGGGGCCTCGGTCGGGGAGATGTAGAGCCGGGGCATCGGCTGGCGGGCCGAGGTGGAGAGCTCGCGGACGATCCGGTAGAGCCCCGGCGCCTCGATCTCGCTGACCGGGCGGGCCCGCATCGCGCGCAGGGCGAGCTTGTCGCTGTTCCAGTACGCGTAGCCGTTGGTACCGAGGGCCACCAGCAGACCGATCAGCAAACCGGTGCGGCCGAAGAAGCTACCGATCACCAGGATCAGCGCCGACAGGCCGCCGAGGAGGACAGCCGTCCTCAGTCCGTTGTGCTGGCGGTGCACGGAAGCCCTCCAAGTGGTGCGGTGGGAAGCCCTCTGTTCACGTCCCCTGTTGCTTGGTCAACGGAGAAACCACGGGCCCGGGTTCCCTTCTTCCCACGTCGGCGGCACTGTCGCAGCTCGGCACGGCCCCGGCCGACCCGGAAGTCGGTTCAGGAGTCGATGCGGGGTCGATGCAGGGGTCGATGCGGGGACCGGCCCGGGAGGGCTCAGAACAGGCTGCCGCTGACCACCTGGAGCACCAGCTGCGGAGCGACCGAGAGCACCACGGCGGCCGCGGCGGTCAGGCCCAGGGTGCCGGCCAGCGAGCCGGGCATCCGCCCGCTCACCAGGTCGGCCGACACAGCCGGACCCGACTCGGCCAGGCCCGCATCGGCGGCGGGCTGGAAGAGCTTCGCCAACCAGAACAGGTAGTAGTACAGGGCGATCACCACATTGACCGCCATGACGACCGCGAGCCAGCCGAGACCGGCATCCACCGCGGCCCGGAAGACCACCACCTTGCCGAACAGGCCGACCACGCCCGGCGGCAGCCCCGCCAGGCAGAGCAGGAAGAAGCCCAGCGCGAGCGCCGCCCAGCGGTTGCGGGCGAAGAGTCCCCGGTAGTCGTCCAGCCGGTTGGCCGGGCTGGTCCGCGCCACCACCGCGGCCGAGCCGAAGGCGCCGAGGTTGACCAGCCCGTAGATCAGCGCGTACGCGACCGTCGCGCCCAGCGGGTGCGCCGAGCCGGCGTACCCGGCCGCCGCCAGCGGAACCAGCAGGTAGCCCGCCTGGGCGACCGAGGACCAGGCCAGCAGCCGGACCGCGCCCTGCGCCGAGTCACTGCGCTGGCGCAGCGCGGCCACGTTGCCGGCCGTCATCGTGACGGCGGCCAGCACGGCGAGCAGCAGACCCCAGGTGTGCCCGTACGGGCGCAACGCGAGGCTGGTCACCAGCGCCAGACCGGCGAAGCCGGCCGCCTTGCCGACCACCGAGAGGTAGCCGGCCACCGGCAGCGGTGCGCCGGTGTACGTGTCGGGCACCCAGAAGTGGAACGGGACGGCCGCGACCTTGAACGCGAAGCCGACCAGGGTCAGCGCCGCACCGGCCTCGGCGAGCGGCTTCAGCTGCGCCGGCGCGTGGCCGAGGCCGTCCGCGATCGCCGCCAGGTGCAGGCTGCCGGTCGCCGCGTAGACGAAGCTCACGCCGAGCAGCATCACGGCCGTCGCGGTCACCGAGGAGAGGAAGAACTTCAGCGCCGACTCGCCGCCGCGCCCGTCCCGCTTCAGGCCGACCAGGGCGAAGGAGGGCAGCGAGACCACCTCCAGCGCGATCACCAGCGTGGCCAGGTCGCGCGAGGCGGGCAGCAGCGCGGCGCCGGTGGCACTGCTGAGCAGCAGGAACCAGTACTCGCCGGCCGGCAGCCTGCTCTCCCGGACGGTGTGCAGCGAGAGCAGCGCGGCGATCAGCGCGCCACCGAGCGCGAGCAGCTGGAAGACCAGCGCGAAGTGGTCGGCGACGTACGAGCAGCCGCCGTTGCCGCCCACCGCGTTCGACACGCTCGCGATGCAGAAGGTGGCCCGCGGCCGGCCGCCGGTCAGCGGCAGCAGCGAGAGCAGGGCGAGCAGCAGGCCGACCACGGTGATCGGCCCGAGCAGCTTCTTGCGGGCCTCGGGCAGCAGCAGGTCGGCGAGCAGCACCACCAGGGCGGCGATCCCGGCGATCAGCGGCGGAGCGATCGCGACCCAGTCGACGGACTGGATCAGCGCACCGGGGTTCGCCACGGCGAGGTGCTCCGCGGTGGCAGGCGACAGGGCTTTTACAGCTGGCAGGGTGTTCACGGCTGACACGGTGTTCACGGCTGGCTGCCCCGGGAGGTGGTGGGCGACGGTGGAGAGCGCGGCGAGCATGCTGGTCATCGGTCAGCCACCCGCCAGCAGCTGCTTGACGGCCGGATTCGACAGGCCCAGCAGCAGGGCCGGCCAGAGCCCGGCGAGCAGCGTCAGCGCGGCGAGCGGGGTCCAGCTGAGCGCCTCGTACGGGCGCAGCTCGGCCGGCTCGGCCACCGCCGGCCTGGTCGGGTCGCCCATGCAGACCCGGCGGACCACCCCCAGCAGGTAGGCGGCGGTCAGCAGGGTGCCGAGGCCGGCCAGCACCAGGTAGGTGAGGAACGCGGGGCGGGACAGGCCCGCCGCCGGGTGGAACGAGCCGAACATCGCGAGCAGCTCGCCCCAGAACCCGGCGAGCCCGGGCAGCCCCAGGCTCGCCACGGCGGCGAAAGCCAGCAGCGCGCCGAGCCGCGGCGCCCGGCCGTACAGCGCGGCCCCCGTCTCACCCGCGAGGGTGTCGAGGTCCGCCGTCCCGTACCGGTCCTTGAGCGAGCCGACGATGAAGAAGAGCAGGCCGGTGACCAGGCCGTGCGCGACGTTCGCGAAGAGCGCGCCGTTCACGCCCACCGGCGTGAGCGTGGCGATGCCCAGCAGGACGAAGCCCATGTGGCCGACCGAGGAGAACGCGATCAGCCGCTTCAGGTCGCCCTTGCGGCCCTGGCGGGCGAGCGCGAGGCAGGCGAGCGAGCCGTAGACGATGCCGACGGCGGCCAGCGCCCCGAGGTACGGCGCCAGCGTGGCCGTCCCGTCCGGCACCACCGGGAGCAGCACCCGGACCAGACCGTATGTCCCCATCTTGAGCAGGACGCCGGCCAGCAGCACCGAGCCGACCGTCGGGGCCGAGGTGTGGGCGTCGGGCAGCCAGCTGTGCAGCGGCCAGGCCGGGGCCTTGACCGCGAGCCCGAGGCCGATCGCCAGCGCGGCGATCACCTGGGTGGAGTGCGAGAGGCCGTGGCCGTGCGCGGCGGCCAGCGCCGTCATGTCGAAGGTGCCGGCCTTGAGGCCGACCAGCAGGAACCCGAGCAGCATCACGGCCGAGCCGAGCAGCGTGTACAGGATGAACCGGTTGGCGGCCGGCACCTTGGCCCCGCTGCCCCAGCGGGCGATCAGGAAGTACATCGGGATCAGCACGATCTCGAAGGCGAGGAAGAAGAGCAGCAGGTCCAGCACCAGGAAGGTGGCCAGCATGCCGACCAGCAGCAGCAGGAAGAGCCCGGTGAAGACCCGGGCCGACGGGGCGTCGCCCGCGTCCTCGCCCGTGTCCATGGCGGAGCCCGAGCCACCCGGCCGCGGCTTGGCGCCCGGCAGCCGCTTGGTCGAGTAGAGCGCGCACAGGAAGGTCAGCAGCGCGGTGAGCACCACCAGCGGCAGCGAGATGCCGTCCACGCCGAGGTGGAAGCGCACCCCGATCGCCGGGATCCAGGCGGTGTTCGTGACGGCCTGCATCCGGCTCGGGTGCGCGTGGTCGAAGCCGGCGGCGAGCGCGATCGCCAGCACCAGCACCAGGCCGGTGACCAGCGTGTTGAACCGCAGCGCGCGGCGCTCCTGGGTCGGCCGGTCCGGGCCGAACACGGTGGCGGGCGCCAGCGTGGCGGCGGCGCCCAGCAGCGGAACCAGCAGCAGCGCGATGAGGAGTGCGTTCATCGGTGGCTCCCTGGGCTGGGCTGGACGGACAAGCTGGGCTGGACGGACAAACGGGGCTGGACGGACATCGGCTGCCGGCTCGTGCCGGGGTGGCGGTGCCTCATGTGCCCACCGCCACGAAGACCGCGATCAGCACCACACCGGCCAGCAGCGCGCTGAGGTAGGTCTGCGCGTTGCCGGTCTGGCTCCGGCGGACCACCCAGCCGAGCATCCGGGCGGCGACACCCGAGCCCTGGACGTAGCCCTCGACCACCTCGCGGTCCAGGAACCGGACCAGCTCGGCGGCGGCGACCGTGGGCCGGACGAAGAGCAGGCTGTACAGCCGGTCGACGTGGAAACCGTGCTGCGCCGGCCCGTACAGCGGGCCGAGCAGCAGCCGGCCGGGGTCGGCGACGGCCGCGGTGGCCGGCGACTGCCCGGCCTGCGCTGCGCGGGCCGTGGCGGTCCGCCAGGCGGCGTAACAGATCAGCAGACCCGTCAGCGCGAGGCCGGTGCCGATCACGGCGGTGGCGAGCGAGGGGCGCAGCGAGCCGCCGTCCAGCAGCGCGGGCAGCCAGTCGGTGCGCACCCCGGCGATGCCGAAGGCCATCGTCGGCAGCGCCAGCACCCAGAGCGGCCAGCGCATCGCGGGCGGCTCGGCCTGGGTCGGGTCGGCCTCGTCGAGCTCCGGCGAGTAGGGCGCGCCCGGCTCCGCCGGCTCGGCCGGAGCGCCGGCACCGGCAGCACCGGTGGCGGACCGGCTCGGGAAGGCGAGCAGCCAGAGCCTGGTCGCGTACGCGGCGGTCAGCACCGCGGTCAGCCCGGCGGCGATAAGCACGATCCAGCCGGCCGCCTGCGGCACCCCGGCGGCCGAGCCGACGCCGTTGGTCAGCGCGTCCCCGTCGGCGGCGTGCTCGGCGGCCGAGAAGACCGACTCCTTGCTGAAGAACCCGGAGAACGGCGGCAGCCCGACCAGCGCCACCAGGCCGATGCCGAGCGTCCAGCGGGCGTCCGGCACCCGGTCGCGCAGCCCGGGCAGCCGGGACATCGCGGAGAGCGAGTTGGTGTGCGCCGCGTGGATCAGCACGCCGGCCGCGAGGAACAGCAGCGCCTTGAACGCACCGTGGCTGACCAGGTGGAAGACCGCCGCCTCGCGGTCGCCTGCCGCCAGCGCGCCGGCCATGTAACCGAGCTGGCCGACGGTCGAGTAGGCCAGCACCCGCTTGATGTCGTCCTGGGCCAGCGCGCAGAGCGCCGACCCGATCATCGTCACGGCGGCCATGACCGAGAGCACCACCAGCGCGGCGCCGGAGAGCAGGAAGACCGGCAGCAGCCGGGCCACCAGGTAGATACCGGCCGCGACCATGGTCGCGGCGTGGATCAGCGCGGAGACCGGAGTCGGGCCGGCCATCGCGTCGGGCAGCCAGGTGTGCAACGGGAACTGCGCGCTCTTGCCCGCCACGCCGCCCAGCAGCAGCAGCGCGGCCAGCGTCGGATGGGTGAGCTGCCCGTGCGCGGCGGCCGCCAGCACACCGTTGATCCGGAACGTCCCGGCGTCCTGGGCGAGCACGAAGATGCCGATCAGGAACGGCACGTCACCGAGCTTGGTGACCAGGAAGGCCTTCAGCGAGGCCGACCGGGCGTCCGCGGTCTCCCAGTGGTGGCCGATCAGGAAGTACGAGCAGATGCCCATGATCTCCCAGCCGACCAGCAGCACGATCAGGTCGCCGGAGTACACCACCAGGAACATCGCGGCGGTGAAGAGCGAGACCAGCGCGGCGTAGGACGGGTAGCGCGGATCCTCCCGCAGGTAGGCCGTCGAGTAGACCTGCACGCAGGTGGCGACCACGCCGACCAGGACGGTGAGCAGCGAGGTGTAGCCGTCCAGGTGGATCGCGAGCGAGATGTCCGGGCCACCGGTCGGGGTGAGCTGCGTCGCGGCGTCCAGCGTCCGGCCGGTGCCCAGCTGCAGCGCGGTGACCAGCGCCAGGACGGCCGCGACGGCCACCGGCAGGATCGCCAGCGGCTTGACCAGGCCGGGGGCCCGGCGGCCGGTCGCGAAGATCGCGGCCGCGCCGAGCGCGGGCAGCGCCGGGACGAGGGCGGTGAGGGCGATGTTCACGAGTGGGCCTGCCCCTTCGACAGCGCGCCGGCGGGCTGCTCACCGGTCGGCGCCGAGCCGGCGGCCGCCGCGTCGGCCTGGGCCGGGACCTCGGCGAAGCGGTCGCCGAGCGCGGTCAGCCGGTCGATGTCGGCCGTGCCCCTGGTCCGGAAGACCAGCAGCACGATGGCCAGGCCGAGGCCGATCTCGGCGGCCGCGACGGTGATGGTGAACAGCGTGAGCGCCTGCCCGGCGTGCAGCGCGTCGCGCAGCCAGGCGTCGAAGGCGACCAGGTTGAGGTTGACGGCGTTGAGCATCAGCTCGACGGACATCAGGACGAGGACGGCGTTGCGCCGGGCGAGCACGCCGTAGACGCCGATGCTGAAGAGCAGCGCGGCGAGGACGGCGGGGTAGGCGAGGTGCATCGGGGTCAGCTCTCCTGCTGCGGCGGGCGCTGGGGGTCTGGAGCGACGGCCTGCGGAGCCGCGGTCGTGCGGACCGGACGGGCCACGGCCGGGCCACCGTTCGGACGGCCGTTCGGACGCGCCGTGCGCAGCCTGCCGGCCCGCGGCCTGGGCCCGCCCGCGCCGGACGTGCGGGACAGCACGACGGCGCCGACCAGCGCGGCCAGCAGCAGCACCGAGAGCGCCTCGAACGGCAGCACCCAGTTCCGGAACAGGCTGGCCCCGGTCACGGCGGCGCTGCCGCCGCCCGCGCCCAGATCGATCCAGGACGTCCGGAAGGCGTCCACCACGAGCGTCACCAGCGTGCCCGCGGCGGCCAGGGCCACGCCGAGCGCGACCCAGCGGTTGCCCGAGTCGGCGTCCGGCGAGCGGCCGATCGGCGCCTTGGTGAGCATCAGCCCGAAGAGCACCAGCACGACCACCGAGCCGAGGTAGATCAGCACCTGCACCCAGGCCACGAACTCGGCCGTGAGCAGCAGGAACTCGATCGCCAGTCCGCCGAGCGCGACCACCAGCCAGAGCGCGGCGTGCACCAGCTGCTTGGTGGTCACCGAGATCACGGCGGCCCCCAGCACGGCGAGGCCGACCAGCACGAAGACGATCTCGACCCCGGTCGGCGACAGGAAGCCGCGAGCGGCCGGCGTCAGCGAGCCGGTGGCGGCGAGCAGCAGCGCGCTCACGAGGCATCACCCGTGTTTTCCGCAGTCTCTGCGGCGGCGGCAGCGGCAGCGGCCTGCGCGGCAGCGAGCTTGTCCGCGGCCTTGCGGGCCGCCGCGATCTCCTTGGGCTCCTCGGCGGCCGGGTCCAGCGCCGGCGGGGCCGGCACGGTCCACATCCACTCGCGGAGCTTCTCCCGCTCGTGGGTCAGCTCCAGGATGTCCGTCTCCGCGTACTCGAACTCGGGCGACCAGAAGAGCGCGTCGAACGGGCAGACCTCGATGCAGATGCCGCAGTACATGCAGAGCGAGAAGTCGATGGCGAAGCGGTCCAGCACGTTGCGGGTGCGGGCGCGCGCGTTCGGGTCGACCGCCGGGAGGGTCTCCTTGTGCGAGTCGATGTAGATGCACCAGTCCGGGCACTCACGGGCGCAGAGCATGCAGACCGTGCAGTTCTCCTCCAGCAGCCCGATCACACCGCGGCTGCGCGGCGGCAGGTGCGGCTGCACGTCGGGGTACTGGGCGGTGACGGTCTTGCGCGTCATCGTCCGCAGGGTGACGGCGAGGCCCTTGGCCAGGCCGGAGCCGGGGAGGTTCACTGGGAGATCGCCACCTTGATGATGCCGGTCAGGGCGAGCTGGAGGAGCGCGAGCGGGATCAGCACGGTCCAGGCGAAGCGCATCAGCTGGTCCTCGCGCAGCCGCGGGAAGGTCACCCGGGCCCAGATCACCACGAAGGCGAGCGCGAAGGTCTTCAGCAGCGTCCAGAGCCAGCCCAGCTGGTGCGGCAGTGGGCCGTGCCAGCCGCCGAGGAAGAGCACCGTGGTCAGCGCGCAGAGCACCACGATCCCGGCGTACTCGGCGAGCAGGAAGAGCGCGAACCGCAGGCCGGTGTACTCGGTGTAGGCACCGAAGATGATCTCCGAGTCGGCCACCGGCATGTCGAACGGCGGCCGCTGGAGCTCGGCCAGCCCCGCGGTGAAGAAGACGAACGCGCCGATCGCCTGCCACGGGATCCACCACCAGTGGAACGCGTTCAGGATCCCGGGCAGCGAGAGCGTGCCGGCCGCCATCGCCACCGAGGCGCCGGCCAGCAGCATCGGCAGCTCGTAGGACATCAGCTGGGCCGCCGTCCGCAGGCCGCCGAGCAGCGAGAACTTGTTCGCCGAGGCCCAGCCGGCCATCAGCGCGCCGAGCACGCCGATCCCCATCACCGCGAGCACGAAGAAGATGCCGGCGTCGATCGCCACGCCGACGAACCCGTTCGGGCCGACCGGGACGGCGAGCAGCACCAGCAGGTACGGCAGCAGCGCGACGGCGGGTGCCAGCTGGAAGACCCGCCGGTCGGCACCGGCCGGGACGATGTCCTCCTTCTGCGAGAACTTCACGCCGTCGGCGACCAGCTGCGCCCAGCCGTGGAACCCGCCCGCGTACATCGGGCCGAGCCGGCCCTGCATATGGGCCATCACCTTGTGCTCGGTCTGACCGACGATCAGCGGGAAGGTGAGCAGGACGACCAGTGCGGCGGCGCAGCGCAGCAGCGTGTCGAGCAGATTCACGCGCCGTCTCCGTCCTGGGTGGTGGGCTCGGTGGGGGTTTCAGCAGGCTCGGCCGGAGCGGGCTCCGCCGGAGCGGGCTCGGTGGGAGCGGGCTCGGTGGGAGCGGGCTCGGTGGGAGCGGCGCTGTCGGCTGACGTGGTGTCGGCTGATCCGGGCTCACCCTCCTTCGGCCCGTGCGCGGGTACCGGGGCGTGCCAGGGCGCGTCCGAGCTCTGCGTCCGCGTCACCCGGGCCGGAGCGGCCGGAGCAGCCGGAGCAGCTGCGTCGGCGTTGCCCGCCTCCGCCGGTGCCTCCGCCGGTGTGGCGGCCGGTGCCGCCGCGGCGGCGGCCGCCTGGCTCGCCGAGCCCTCGGTGATGCTGCGGGTCCGCCGCGGCCGGTCCGCCCGCACCGGGCGCGCCGCGCCCTCGCCGGCGGCGGCCGCCGCCGCACCCGGGGCAGCCGCACCCGCGGCACCGGCGCGCGGTGCCCGGGCGGCCCGCGCGGGGCGTTCGGCCACCGGCGGCAGGGTGCCCTTCAGCGGGCCCCACTCGTTCGGGTCCGGCACACCGGCCGGCTGCATCTTGCGCCGCGCCGGCCCGTCGCCGTGGTCGCTCTCGCCCGGCTCCTTCGCACCCGGCCAGGCCTTGGCGACCCGGGCCGCGAGCACGAACTCCTTGCGCAGCGGGTGCCCCTCGAAGCCCTCCGGCAGCAGCAGCGGCACCAGGTGCGGGTGGCCGGTGAAGTCGATGCCGAACATCTCGTGCGTCTCGCGCTCGTGCCAGCCGGCCCCGGCGTACACGCCCGCCGCGGTGGGCAGCGCGGCGCCCTCGCGCGGCAGCCGGGTGCGCAGCAGCAGGTGCGGCAGCCCGTCGGCGCCACCGACGCCGGCCAGGTGCGCGCAGACCGAGAAGCCCTCGGCCAGCTCGTCCACCGCGCTCAGCCAGTCGAAGAAGCTCAGCCCGAGGCCGTCCCGGGCCGCGGTGAGCGCCTCGATCCAGTGCTCGGCCGGCACCTCGACGGTCAGCAGGCGGTACGCCCGCGAGGCCGTGGCCCACGGCCCGATCGCCGCGGCCAGCTGCTCGGGCTCGACCGTTTCCACGTCCACCGTGCTCACTGCACACCACCAGGTCCGGGCACCAGCGGGCGGCGCAGCGCACCGACGGCGGGGGCGGCGGCGAAACGCTCCGGCAGCGACTCGCCGGCGATCTTCTCCTGCAACTTGAGGATGCCCTGCAGCAGCGCCTCCGGCCGCGGCGGGCAGCCGGGCACGTAGACGTCCACCGGGATGATCTGGTCGACGCCCTTGGTGACCGAGTACGAGTCCCAGTACGGTCCGCCCGAGTTGGAGCAGGCGCCGAACGAGATCACGTACTTCGGCTCCGGCATCTGCTCGTAGAGCCGCTTCACGGCCGGGGCCATCTTGTCCGTCACGGTGCCCGAAACGATCATCAGATCAGCCTGGCGGGGTCCGGGCGCGAACGGGATGACACCCATCCGGATGAAGTCGTGCTTGGCCATGGACGCCGCGATGAACTCGATCGCGCAGCAGGCCAGACCGAAGTTGAAGCACCACAGGCTGTACCGGCGGCCCCAGTTCAGCACCACCTTGACCGGGTCCGGCGCCAGCCGGGCCAGCGGACCGAGCCGGCGCTGCTCCAGCGCTCCCGGGCCCGGGGTGGCCGGATCGGGGAGGCCGAGCGGGACGGGGCCCCCGGAGCCGTGCGCGGCGTTGCCGTGCGAGTGGGTCACGTCCATTCCAGAACGCCCTTCTTCCAGGCGTAGAGCAGCCCGACCGCGAGGAAGCCGAGGAAGATGAACATCTCCACCAGCGTTGCCATGCCGTACCCCGCGGCGGCGAAGACCGTCGCCCACGGGAAGAGGTAGATCGCGTCGACCGCGAAGATCACATAGAGGAAGGCGTAGACGTAGTAGCGGACCTGGGTGTGCGCCCAGCCCTCGCCGACGGGGTCGACGCCGCACTCGTAGGTCAGCAGCTTCTCCGGCGACCAGACCACCGGCCGCAGCAGCCGGTTGGCCGTGAAGGCCACCGCGACGAAGAGCACGCCGATCACCGCGAGCAGACCGACCGCCGCGTAGGCGTCGAAGTAGCCGCTGCCCATGGCTGGGTCGGCCGCCAGAGCGGCGGCCCGGGGGCCCTCCATGCGTTCGCCTCCACATCGGCCGTGCGGTGCGCCCGGCCTCGCAGAGCCGGAGTCACCGCATGTCTTTACACATCCATAACCTCGCTATGGCGTGAGTCTAAGACCACCGCTCCGCGGCACCCGCACCCTGCCCGACCTGCAAGACGCCCCGTGGACAACGTCACGTCCCCAGGCCGGCTCCGGAGCGGGGCCCGGACGCCGCCGCGAAGGTGGGGTTATCCCCAGGTGAAGACTCGTCCCAGCACCCGTGCGCGGGGCCCGCCGCACCCGCCAAGCTGGTACCCCGCAGCTCCACCCGGAGCCAGCGGACCCGCTGTGACCACCCGCTACGACCCCCGCACCACGAAGAGGACGGACGGCACACCCATGAAGCCCCTGCGCGAGCCGCGGCACGACGCCCGCTCCCCTTACGGCGCCCAGCTGTGGCGTGCGGTCCGCCTCCAGCTGCTCAACCTGCCGTTCGGCATCGCCGCGTTCATCTGCACGTTCACCCTGCTCACGGTCGGCGCCTCGCTGACCGTGACGGTGATCGGGCTGCCGTTGCTCGCGCTCGGTCTGCGCACCTGCCGGTGGCTCGGCGCGGTGGCCAGGCAGAGCGCCCGGCAGAGCCTGGAGCTGGAGATGGCCGAGCCGGAGCCGCTGCAGCCCACCCGGCCGGGGGTCGCGGGCCGGGTGATCGCCTCGCTCACCGACGGGGTCAGCTGGCGCTCGGCGCTGTTCTGCTTGGTCATGCTGCCCTGGGGCATCCTGACGTTCTCGCTCACCCTGACGCTGCTGATCGCCGGCTGGCCGCTGGTGCCCTGGGCGGTCCGGTGGCTCTCAGTCGGGCATCGACTCCTCGTCGAGTTGCTGCTCGGCCCGGACTCGCTCTCGGTCCGGGTCCGCGAGCTGGAGGAGGACCGCGGCGCGGTGGTCGACACCGCCGCCGCCGACCTGCGCCGGATCGAGCGCGACCTGCACGACGGCGCGCAGGCCCGGCTCGTCGCGCTGGCCATGGACCTCGGTCTGGCGAAGGAGAAGCTGCTGGACACCGAGCTGACCGAGGAGCAGCAGGACGCCGCACGGATGCTCGGCGCGGCGCACGGCGAGGTGAAGCTGGCGCTGCAGGAACTGCGCGATCTCGCCCGGGGGATCCACCCGGCCGTGCTCACCGACCGCGGGCTGGACGCGGCGCTCTCCGCGGTCGCCGCCCGCTGCACCGTGCCGGGCGGGGTGCAGGTCCAGGTCGATCTGACCGGTCCGGACGGCACCGCAGAGCGCCCCGACTCGGCCGTCGAGGGCATCGCGTACTTCACGGTCAGCGAGCTGCTGACCAACACCTCGAAGCACTCCGGCGCGACCAGCGCCACGGTCGATGCCTGGCGCTCCGGCGACCGGCTGATGCTCCAGGTCGGCGACAACGGGCGCGGCGGCGCGGTCCCGCCCGGCGGCGGCTTCCGGCCCGGCGGCGGGCTGGCCGGGCTGGCCGAACGGATCCGCGCGGTGGACGGCGTCTTCGTGGTGGAGAGCCCCGAGGGCGGTCCGACCGCGGTGACCATAGAACTGCCCTGGCACACCCGGGCCGCCGCCCGCCCGCGCTGACGCTGACGCCGGGGACGGAGGGAAGCGGTCCGGCGGCGGTGACCCTTGCGCGGTGCCGCCGCCGGACCGGCCTATAGGCCTAGGCGCTGAGCGTCCCCAGGGTCACGTTGGCGGTCATGGTCTGGCCGTTGCGGCTGTACGTGACGGTGACCTTGTCGCCCGGGGTCAGCGAGGCCAGCGCCGTGGTCAGCGAGCTGAGCGTGGTGATCTGCGTGTCGCCGACCTGGGTGATCACGTCCCCGGCCTGCAGCCCGGCCGAGGCGGCGGGCCCGCCGGAGGTGGTGCTCACCACCAGCGCGCCGGCCGGCTGGTAGTTGTTGCCGTAGTAGGTGCGCGCGGTGACGCCCAGCGCGGCCCGGCCGGAGTTGGTGACCGTGCCGTTCTTGATCAGCTGGTCGGCGATGTTCGTGATGGTGGCGCTCGGGATCGCGAAGCCGATGCCCGGGGCGGCGCTGCTGTTGGTCTCCTGGTCGACCGCCGCCAGCGTGTTGATCCCGATCACCTGGCTGGAGAGGTTCACCAGCGCGCCGCCGCTGTTGCCCGGGTTGATCGCGGCCGAGGTCTGCACCATGTTGCCGATGGTCGCGCCCGGCGAGCCGCCGCCGCTGGGCTCGGTGACGGTCCGCCCGGTCGCCGAGACGATGCCCTCGGTCACGCTGCTGGTGAGCCCGAGCGGGCTGCCCATGGCCAGCGTGATCTGCCCGAGCTCGACCTTGCTGCTGTCCCCGAAGGTGGCCGGGCGCAGCCCGGCGGGCGGGCTGTTGAGCTTGACCACCGCGAGGTCGGAGTCCGGATAGCTGCCCACCAGTGAGGCGTCCAGCATCGCCGTGCTGTTCGCCAGGCTCACCTGGAACGTGGTGGCGGTGCCGACCACGTGGGCGTTCGTGACGATGTCGCCCTTGTCGTCGTAGACGATCCCGGAGCCGAGTCCGGAGGCGGTGGTGATCTGGACGACCGAGGGCAGCGCGTTCGCGATCACCCGCTGGTAGTCGCTCTGCAGCTGGTCACCGGCCGGGGCTCCGGTGGCGGTGGCAACGGCCGTGCCGGCGGCGGACGGCGAGGAGGAGGACGAGGAGGACGAGGAGGAGGACTTGCTGCTGGTGCAACCGGTCAGCACCAGGGCGGCGCAGAGCAGGACGGCGGCTTCGACTGCGACGGCCTTGGGACCAGTGGGGCGTGGACCGGCCGGGATCGGGCGGTTGTTGTCCTTCGTGCGGTGCACCTGGGCTGCCTCCGGTTCCGTACGCGCGGGCCGGCCCCGGCCACCGCTGGTCCCGGTGCGGGGCGCGCCGGAGCCGGCCCGGGCTGCGGAGCCGATTTTCGCCAGCATTGCACCGATATATCCGATTCGCCGTCAATGGCGCGCCGGAGCCGGGACACGCTCCCCGGGCGGCCGCGTACGGGCCCGCCGAGGCGGTCCGGCCGGCCCGCCGCGCGCCCAGGCCCGGCGGAGGCCGGCGACGCGGCGGGTGTGCTGCGCGGCGGGGCGTCAGCGGTGGTCCGGTACCGCCGTGCCGTAGGCAGCGTCGAGGGCGTAGACGCAGCGGTCCTTGCTGCTCACGAAGACCCGTCCGCCGACCGCCACCGGAGAGCCCGTCAGCTCGCCCTTGGTCCCGAGCTCCCAGCGCAGCCGGCCGCTCGCGAGCTCCAGGGTGTGCAGCGAGTGGTCCCGGCTGCCGACGTGCACCAGCCCGTCGGCCGCCGCCGGGGCGCCGACGATCTCACCGCGCGCGGCGTACCGCCACAGCTCGCGGCCGTCGGCGGTGTCGAAGGCGTAGAGCGTGTCGCCGCTGGCGATCAGCGCGGTCCGCCCGGCCAGCACCACCGGCTCGGCGCCCTGCCGGCTGGCGGTCCGCCCCTGCCAGCGGACCCGGCCGGACGCGCCGTCCAACGCGTAGAGCGTGCCGAGGTAGTCGGCCACGTAGACCGTCGGGGTCGCCGAGTCGTCGAGGGTCGGCGGCGTGAACAGCACCACCGGCGCCTCGAACCGCCAGCGCTGGACGCCGGTCACCGCGTCCAGCGCGTAGACCTTGGTCCCGGCGGTCACGTAGACCACGCCGCCGCGCACCGTCGGGCGGGACGGGACGTCCTCGCCGACCGGGCAGGTCCAGCGCAGCAGCCCGCCGCGAGCGTCCACGCAGCGCAGCCGCCCGCCGCCGTAGTAGTAGACCGCGCCGGCCGCCAGGGCCGGGCCGGACTGCGGGTTCTCGTAGTCCTGCTGCGCGTCGTCGGCCCGCCACAGCTCGGCGCCGTTGGCCGTCGAGCGGACCTGCACCCCGCCGCCGCGCAGCCCGCAGCAGAGCACGCCGTCGGCGGCGTCCAGCGAGTAGACCCAGCCGTCCAGCGAGTTGTGCCACCGCTCGGTGCCGTCGGCCACGTCCACCGTGTAGAGGTGCGGGCCGTCAGCGGCGTGCAGCCGCCCGGCGTCGACGGCGGTCGCCCAGGCCACGTCACGGGTCTTGTAGCGGCGGCGGCCGGAGGCGATGTCGAGCGCGTGCACCTCGAAGCTGGAGACGAAGAGCGTGCCGTCGGCGACCACGGGGGTGCCGAAGACGTCGTTGGACATCCGGAACCGCCACGGCCGCCACCGCCCCTGCGGCGGCGCACCGGCGGCCGGGTGGGCGGCACCGGTCGGGGTGGCAGCACCGGCGACCGCACCGCCCACGGCGGCGCTGGTCACCGCGGCACCGGTGGCGGCACCACTGCGGCGCACCCAGTCGGTCTCGGCGGGCGCCGGGCCGGCGGCCAGGGACGGCTCCGAGCCGTGCGCCTGCGGGCCCGGCCCTATCCGCACCGAGGCCCCGGAGAGGTGCACCTCCTGCGCGGGGTCGCGCCGGTGCCGGCGGGCGCCCAGCTTGGCGGTGGCCACCTCGGCGCCCGGGCCCGCGACTGCGGGGGCCGGGGCGTCCGACCCCTGAGTGCCCGCACCCTGAACACCCGCACCCTGAACGCCCGAACCCTGAACGCCCGGCGTCGGACCGCCGAGGACCTGGCCCACCGGCACCTGCGGGCCGGATGCCGGGCCGCCGACCGGTCGGCCGGGCTGTGGCCGGCCGGACGGCGTGCGACCGGACGGCGTGCTGCCGAGCGGCCCCAGGGCGCCGGTCCGCGGGTCCACCCGGTCCGGGCGCGGCGGCCGAGCCGGCTCGGGCTGGGCGGCCGGCGGCGGCGACCAGCGCGCGTCCGGCGCGCCGCCCTGGCCGGGCACCCCCGCCGGCCGGTACGGCTCGGGCTGCACCGGCGGCCCGACCGGCGCCGGCCCTGGCGGCACTGCAACGGGTGCAACAGGCGCGGCCGCCGCGGCGGCCGCAGCCGCGCGACCGGCGGCGCCCGGCCGCCGGCCGCGCTTGTGCTCGATCAGGTCCAGCACCTCCGGCGGCAGCCAGTCCCCCGCCTGCTCGCCCGCGTCGTCCCGCGAGAAGAGGTGCGGGGCCAGCTCCGCCTGGATCTGCGCGGGTGTCGGCCGGCGCTCGGGCGCGGGCCGCATGCAGGCCCGCACCAGGTCCACCAGCTCGACCGGCAGTCCGGACAGGTCCGGCTGGTCGCGCAGCAACTTGAACACCGTCTCGACCGGGTTGCCGCCCTGGTAGGGCGGATGCCCGGTGGCACAGAAGACCAGCAGCGAGCCGAGCGAGAACACGTCGCTGGCGCCGGTCACGCTGCGGCTGTCCCGGGCCTGCTCCGGCGACATGTAGGCGGGCGTGCCCACCGCGACGTTGGTCATGGTGAGCCGCGAGCTGGAGACCCCGGCGGCGATCCCGAAGTCGATCACCCGCGGGCCGTCCTCGACCACCAGCACGTTGGACGGCTTGAGGTCGCGGTGCACCAGCCCGGCGGCGTGGATCGACTGCAGCGCCTCGGCGATCCCGGCGACCAGCCAGCGCACGGCGTCCACCGGCAGCGGTCCGGTCTCACCGATCAGGTCCTCCAGCGAGGGCGCGGGGACGTACGCGGTGGCCAGCCAGGGCACCCGGGCGTCGGCGTCCGCATCGACCACGGCGGCGGTGTAGAAGCCGCCGACCGTCTTGGCCGCCTCGATCTCGCGCGCGAACCTGACCCGGAACAGCTCGTCCTCGGCGAGTTCGCCGCGCACCGTCTTGATCGCCACCCGACGGCCGGAGGCCGACCGTGCCAGGTACACCAGCCCCATCCCACCGGCGCCGAGGCGTCCGAGCACCTCGAAGGGCCCGATCCGTCTCGGATCCTGCGCCGTCAGCTGGTCCACTCGGCTGCCACCTCCCCGTCCGCACGCCACCCTCCCCCGGCCTTCGGCCGGGAGGTACCCCCACGGGGGCCGGAGTTGATTGTCCAATGCACCTGGCGTCTGAGCCAATCTCCCCCCGCCCACGCCACCCGGCCGTGTCGCGCGACCGGGTCCCGCCACCGGGTCGGACGGCTCGTCCGTTCCCGCCCCGAGAGCATGATCTGACGCCCGCTCGGCGGTTTTCCACTGTTCACCGCATTCATGCGCGGAACTACGGAGAGCGACCCGATCCCCCTTCAGCCCACTGATCGTCACTCTGTGCCGCCATCAGCACACGGGGGGGCTTCGAATATCCCTATCCCGCCCCTCAAAAGGACCCCCGGGCGGACTAATAGTCGCATCACCGAATCGCGGCATGATCGGTGCGCGGTAAGCTGACGGCATGACAGGACAAGTTCGCACCGTCGACGGTCGCGTCGCCGGGCGACGCGGACAGGAGACGCGGCAGAAGCTGCTCGACTGCCTCCGCGAGATGCTCAGCACGTCGCCGTACCGGGACGTCAAGGTCATCGACGTCGCCCGTATGGCGGGTACCTCCCCCGCGACCTTCTACCAGTACTTCCCAGATGTCGAGGGCGCTGTCCTCGACATCGCAGAGGAAATGGCCAAGGACAGCGTCGAGCTCAAGGAGCTCGTCGACGGAAAGTCCTGGGCGGGAAAGTCCGGCACCACCACCTCGGAAGAACTGGTGGACGGATTCCTCGCCTTCTGGCGCAAGAACGACGCCATTCTGCGAGTGGTCACGCTGGGTGCCGCAGAAGGGGACAAGCGGTTCTTCAAGATCCGCATGACGGTCCTCAACTCGGTCGCGAAACCGCTCACGGACGCGATCAAGGACCTTCAGGCCAAGGGCCAGGCCGACAAGGCGCAGGACGCCGCCGCGGTGGCCGGCTCGCTGATCTCGCTGCTCGCTTCGGCGGCGGAGCATCAGAAGGCCTTCACGTCCTGGGGCGTCAAGGTCAAGGATCTCAAGCCCACTCTCGCCCCCATGGTCTACCTGGGAATCACCGGTAAGAAGCCGCCCAAGTAGAACCTTCCGACAATCGGGGAAGCCGATGAGGCGACCCTGTACGACGTAGTGCTCGCGCGTGGCCCCGGCCTCCTGTCCGGTGGATCGTCGGGCGGCGGCCGTGTCCTCGGGGGAGGTTTGCCGCCGTACCGCACCGCGCCGGTGCACGACAGAGTGGGCGGAACCCGTCTCGGGTTCCGCCCACCGTCGTATTCAGCCGTTGTACCGGCCCCGGATTCCGCCGGAATTCGCGGCCGCGTTCGCAGCCGCCTTCGCGGCCGCTGGAGCCGCCCCGGAAAGCACCCGCGGTGCCGGTTTTCCGGGGCGATCCGACGGACCGGTCAGGGGC
This sequence comes from Kitasatospora sp. NEAU-69, assembly GCF_057158765.1. Taxonomy (NCBI): domain Bacteria; kingdom Bacillati; phylum Actinomycetota; class Actinomycetes; order Kitasatosporales; family Streptomycetaceae; genus Kitasatospora; species Kitasatospora sp. NEAU-69. Next base: position 13,602 of record NZ_JBWXUE010000012.1, on the reverse strand, counting down.
AGCGGATGACCTGCCCCGCGTACGCCAGTCCGCCGCCGAAACCGAAGAGCAGCACCGGGTCGCCGGTCGTCAGCTCGCCGCGTTCGACCAGCTTGCTCAGCGCCAGCGGGATCGAGGCGGCCGAGGTGTTGCCGGAGTCGATCACGTCACGTGCGATCACCGCGTCGGGTGCGCCGAGCTTGGCGGCGATCGACTCGATGATCCGCAGGTTCGCCTGGTGCGCGACGAAGCCCTTCAGCTCGCTCGGGTCCAGTCCGGCCCGCTCGCAGGTCTGCCGGGCCAGCGGAGCGATCTGCGTGGTGGCCCAGCGGAAGACCGCCTGGCCCTGCTGGCTGATCACCGGCTGCCAGCCGGTGATGGTCACCGCGTCGTTCTTCTCCGGCTCCGAACCCCAGACCACCGGCCCGATGCCGGGCTCCGCCCCCTCCGGCTGGGCCTCCACCACGGCCGCACCGGCGCCGTCGGCGAAGATCACGCAGGTCGAGCGGTCGGTCCAGTCGATGGTGTCGGACATCCGCTCGGCGCCGATCACCAGCGCCCGGCTCGCCGCACCGGCCCGGATCGCGTGGTCGGCGGTGGCCAGCGCGTAGGAGAAGCCGGAGCAGACGGTGTTGATGTCGTACGCGGCCGGCGACGGGATGCCGAGCCGGGCCGAGACCGCGCAGGCGGTGTTCGGGCTGCGCTCGATGGCCGTGCAGGTGGCGACGACGACCAGGTCGATGTCACGCGCGCTGTACCCACTTGCGGCCAGCGCTTTCTGCCCGGCCTCGGTGGCCATGTCGACGAGCGACTCGTCCACAGCGAGGTGCCGCTGCCGGATGCCCACCCGGCTGCGGATCCACTCGTCGTCCGTGTCGACCAGCACGGCCAGGTCGTCGTTCGTGAGGACCTTGGGCGGCTGGTAGTGGCCGAGCGCCACAATGCGGGAACCGGTCATGCTGCCACTCAAACGGTTACCGGCGCGTCAACTGCTCACGGCCTGTGACAGGATCCGGCCCCGGAACCTGTAGGAGCCGGACAACAGCCCTTGTCCTGCAACGGTCCGGCTCGGTCGAATTCACCACTTGAACACGGACGAACACGGCCGAACGCGGCTCAGACCGCCAAAGAGGACGTGTCGCCCATCACGATCACCGGATGCGCGGCCGGGTCCAGCGTCTTCACCAGCTGGGCCATGTGGTCCTCGGAGAGCGAGACGCAGGCGTGCGTCGGCCCGCCGTGGTCGACGTGCAACCAGATGCCGCCGCCCTTCGCGGTGCCCAGCGGCTCCCGGGTGTCCAGCGGCGAGCTGCCGACGACCCGGTTGTAGTCGATCGCCACCACGTAGTCGAACGCGCCGGCCAGCGACTCGCCGGAGAAGCCGGTCCCGCTCGCCACGAAGCCGTCGTCCTGGTGGTACGGCAGCTTGCTGCCGGGGTCGGCCTTGAGGCCGCCGGCATCGCTGAGGGTGAAGACGCCGATCGGGCTGCGCAGGTCGCCCACCGAGTGGTCGGTGGTCCAGCCCGAGTAGCCGTTGTGTGCGGCCCAGGTCTCGCCGGGCTGCCAGTGGCCGTCCGCGGTGCGGGACCAGAGCGTGACGCTGGCGTCCGAGGACTCCTTGTTGGCACCGGAGGCGAGGACCACCTGGGTGGTGGTGTTCGGGATCTTCGCCAGGAAGTCGGCGCCGAGCCCGGGGATCGCCGTGAAGCCGCCGGCCGGGGTGCCGCTCGCCGCCCCGGTGCCGGCCCCGGACGGCGTGCTCGCGCCCGAGGCGATCCCGCCGGTATCGGCGCGGGCGGCCGAGGTGCCGTCCGCCGCCGTCGGCGCGGCGTTCGGGCTCGCACTGGAACTCGTACTGGCGCTCGACGAGGGCGTGGCGGGCGGCAGGTCCGGCGTGCTGTGCGGGAGCGCGGAGGTCTTGCCGTGGGCCACCAGCAGGCCGCCGGGGCCGAACCCGAACCAGCCGGCCGCGGCGGTCAGCAGCAGCGCGACGGAGGTCGCCGATATCGCCCCGCGCCGCCGGCGGGCCTTGCGGCGGTGTCCGCGGGCCTGGGAGCGGGGGCCGGCGCCCGCACGACCAGGAGCAGCCCTGGGGCCCGGTACGGCGGCGCCGCCGGGCTGACCCTCGGAAGGGCCGGCACTGCGGCGGCGCTGGGCGGAGACACGATGGGATCCGGACATGCGATCGATCCTCCCAAATGCGTCCGCGATCGGTAAACCTGACAAGCCATAAATCCTCGTGAAGGGGACGTTCAGGCCGATCGCAGAGCGCAGCAGGAGACAGAGCGCAGTGGGGGACGGAGCGCAGAAGGAAACGGAGCGCGGTGGGGAACGGATCAGAGCCGCATGGCCTGCGGGGTCTCCCGGCGGTTCAGGTCCGGGCCGTCGTACTCACGGATGATCTCGTAGCGGGTGTTCCGCTCCACCGGCCGGAACCCGGCGTCCCGGATCAGGTCGAGCAGGTCGTCCCGGCCGAGCTTGTTCGGCGTGCCGAAGTTGTCCGCGTCATGGGTGATCTTGTACTCGACCACCGAGCCGTCCATGTCGTCCGCGCCGTGGCTGAGCGCCAGCTGCGCGGTGGTGACGCCGTGCATCACCCAGAAGACCTTGACGTGCGGCACGTTGTCGAAGAGCAGCCGGGAGACCGCGAAGGTCTTCAGCGCCTCGGCGCCGGTGGCCATCTCGGTGCGGGCCATCAGCCGGTTGCGGACCACGCCGTCCTTGGAGTCGTGGAAGTCGTGCTGGTAGCGCAGCGGGATGAAGACCTGGAAGCCCCCGGTCTCGTCCTGCAGCTCGCGCAGCCGCAGCACGTGGTCCACCCGGTGCCGGGGCTCCTCGATGTGCCCGTACAGCATGGTGCACGGCGTCTTGAGGCCCTTGGAGTGCGCCAGCCGGTGGATCCGCGACCAGTCCTCCCAGTGGGTCTCGTGGTCGACGATGTGCTGGCGGACCTCCCAGTCGAAGATCTCCGCGCCGCCACCGGTCAGCGACTCCAGCCCGGCGTCGATCAGCTCGTCGAGGATCTCGGAGGCGCTCAGGCCGCTGATCTTCTCGAACCAGTGGATCTCGGTCGCGGTGAAGGCCTTCAGCGAGACGTTCGGCAGCGCCGCCTTGAGCTCCCGCAGCGAGCGCGGGTAGTAGCGCCAGGGCAGCGTCGGGTGCAGGCCGTTGACGATGTGCAGCTCGGTGAGCGACTCGCTCTCCATCGTCTTGGCGAGCCGCACCGCCTCCTCGATCCGCATCGTGTACGCGTCCTTCTCGCCCGGCTTGCGCTGGAACGAGCAGTACGCGCAGGAGGCGGCGCAGACGTTCGTCATGTTGAGGTGACGGTTGACGTTGAAGTGGACGACGTCGCCGTTCTTCTGCGTCCGCACGTGGTGCGCAAGGCCGCCCAGCCAGGCCAGGTCGTCGCTCTCGTAGAGCGCGATGCCGTCCTCGCGGGTCAGCCGCTCACCCGCGTAGACCTTCGCCTCCAGCTCCCGCTTCAGCCCTGCGTCCATGCGGTGGCCGCCTCCTCGTGTTCCTGTGTCAATGGCCGAAAACGAGACTACGCCTATGCGGAGAGCAGCTCCGACAGCAGCTTGGGCTCCAGGTTGCCGCCGCTGACCACCGCGGCGAAGACCCGGCCGCCCAACTCCTCGGCCCGGTGCAGGTACCCGGCCGTGGCCACCGCGCCGGACGGCTCCGCGACCAGCCGGCCGCGCCGCGCCAGCACCGCGACCGTGTCGCGGATCTCCTGCTCGGTGACCGTGACGATGTCGTCCACGTACGCCTGGAGGTGCTCGAAGTTCAGCACCCCGAGCGTGCTGCGCAGGCCGTCGGCCACGGTCCGGTAGCGATCGGCGACCGACCACTGGCGCAGCTCGCCGGCCCGCAGGCTCTCCTGCGCGTCGGCCGCCAGCTCCGGTTCGACGCCGATCACCCGCACGCCGGGTGTGGTCAGCTTGATCGCCGCCGCCGTGCCGCCGATCAGGCCGCCGCCGCTGACCGGGACCAGCACGGTGTCCAGCTCGTCCGGGGCGTCCTCGCCGATCTCCAGGCCGACCGTGCCCTGGCCCGCGATGATCGACGGATCGTCGTACGGCGGCACCCAGACGTAGCCGTGCCGGGCCACCAGCTCGGCGGGGTGGGTGTCCCGGTCGGCCGCATCGACCATGATCACCTCGGCGCCGTAGGACCGGGTGCTCTCCACCTTGACCTCGGGTGAGGTGTCCGGCATGACGATGACGGCCTTGATGCCGAGCAGCTGCGCCGCGTACGCGACCGCCTGCGCGTGGTTGCCGCTGGACTGCGCGACGACGCCGCGGGCCCGCTCGGCGGCGGTCAGCTGGGCCAGCCGGTTGTACGCACCGCGGATCTTGAAGGCACCGGTCGGCTGGAGGTTCTCCGGCTTGAGCCAGAGCCGGCGGTGGCCGTCCGCCGCCCAGGGGCAGGGCATCAGCGGGGTGCGGACCGCGACCCCGGCTATCCGCTGCTGGGCCGCGCGCAGTTCTTCCAGACCGACCAGTGCCATCAGGGCATCACTCCGTGGTGTTGAAGGGCAGTTCGCTGACCCGGCTCTCCCACTTGGTGGAGAGGACCACGGTGGTCCGGGTGCGGGCCACTCCCTTGGTCCCGGAGAGCCGCTTGACCACTGATTCCAGGCCTTCGACGTCGGAGACCCGGACCTTGAGCATGTACGAGTCGTCGCCCGCGATGAACCAGCAGTCCTCGACCTCGCCGAGGTCCTTCAGCCGGTGCGCGACGTCCTCGTGGTCCGCGGCGTCGGTGAGCTGGAGGCCGATCAGCGCGGTGACGCCGAAGCCCAGCGCGGCCGGGTTGACGGTGGCCCGGTAGCCGGTGATCACCCCGGCCTGTTCCAGCCGGTTGATCCGGTCCGTGACGCTCGGGCCGGACAGGCCCACCAGGCGGCCCAGTTCCGCGTAGGAGGCGCGGCCGTTCTCCCGGAGTGCCTGGATGAGCTGTCTGTCCACCGTGTCCATGTACCGTCCGCGTCCTTCCGAACCTCGCCAGACCCCGAGAGCATTATCCGCAAATCCAAGGCCCGTTCTCGGCGCAACCCGGGTTTCGCAGACGACAGATGTCGGATGCCAGATATCGCAGAGAACATACTCTCCCGGCAGCGGCCCTCTTACGCCCCCTCCGCCGCTCCCGTTGCACCGGCTGGTGATCCGTCAGGCGCCGTCCGGGCCGCGCCGAGCTCGCCGGCCCAGCGGCGGTAGAGCCGGTGCGGCACGCCGACCGCGTCCAGCACCCGGCCGGCGACGAAGTCGACCAGCTCCTGAGCCGTCGATCCACCCGCGTAGAACCCGGGCGAGGCGGGCAGCACCACGGCGCCGGCCGCGTCCAGCTCCACCAGATGGCGCAGCGTCACCCCGTCCAGCGGCGCCTCGCGGACGCAGACGACCAGCGGGCGGCGCTCCTTGAGCGTGACGGCGGCGGCGCGCTGCAGCAGGTCCTTGCTCAGACCGAGCGCGATGCCGGCCACGGCTCCGGTGGTGGCCGGGACCACCAGCATCCCCTTCGCGGGGTACGAGCCGCTGGACGGGCCGGCCGCGAAGTCGCCGGCCGCCCAGTACCGGACGCCGTCCAGCAGCCGCTCGTCGAAGCCCGTGCCGGCGCCGGCGCCGAGGGCGAGCCAGGCCGCCAGGTCGGCGCGCCAGTGCGCGTCGCGGAACGAGATCCCGGTCTCGTCCAGGATGGTCAGCCGGGCGGCCCGGCTGACCACCAGGTCCACCGCCTCACCGGCCGCGAGCAGCGCCCGGATCACCGAGGCCGGGTACGGAGTGCCGGACGCCCCGGAGACCGCGACCACCCAGGGCCGCCGCGTCGCTTGATGTTCATTGGCCATACCCCGCACCCTAGGGTGTCCGACGCGGGAGGATGGCGGCATGGCGCCGACGCTGATCGAGCTGACCCACCAGGTGACCACCGGCATGCCGGTCTACCCGGGCGACCCGGAGGTCATGGTCCGGCCTGCGCTGACCACCGAGACCGCCGGCGTCAACGTGCTGTCGGTGCACCTCGGTTCGCAGTCCGGCACGCACGTGGACGCCCCGTACCACGTGGACGTCACCTGGCCGACGCTGGACGGGCTGCCGCTGGAGCTGTTCACCGGCCCCGCCGTGGTCGCCGACCTGCGCGCGCTGCCCGCCCGCAGCGCGGTGACGCCCGAGCAGCTCGCGCCCGTGCTGGCCCGGCTGACACCCGGCGCGGTGCTGCTGCTGGCCACCGGCTGGCCGCGGTTCTGGGGCACCGACCGCTACCTGGCGCACCCGTACCTGACCGCCGAGGCGGCCGAGGCGATCACCGCCGCCGGCGTGCGGACGGTCGGGGTGGACGCGCTGAGCGTGGACCGCACCCCCGATCCCGGCCCGGCCGACCCGGCGGTCGCGGTGCTGCTGGCCGGGCTGGCCGACGAGCACGACGCGCAGCCGGCCGCCGAGCAGCCGGAGCTGGCCGCGCACCGGATCCTGCTCGGCGCCGAGGGCGGCGCGGTGATCGCCGAGAACCTCACCGATCTGACGCCGCTGCTGGAGGCGCAGGCCCGGGAGCGGCCGATCGAGGTCAGCCTGTTCCCGCTGCGGCTGGCGGCCGCCGACGGCGCCCCGATCCGCGCGGTGGCGCGGATCGGGTGAAGCCGGGACGGGCCCTTGCGCGTCAGCTCGCGGACGGCGCCGGGGTCGGGGTCTGCGTCGGGGCGGGCGCCGGAGCCGTGTAGGCGCCGGTCCAGGACTGGTTCGCGCCGCCGTCGCAGTTCCACACGTCGACCGTCGCGCCGTCGCCGCCGCTCAGGCCGTGCAGTTCCAGGCACTTGCCGCTGAAGACGTTCTTCCAGACGATCGGGATTCCGGTCTCCAGCGAGCCGCCGGTGGTGGTCCAGGTCTGGTTCGGGCCGCCGTCACAGGTCCACAGATCGACCTTGGCGCCGTCGCTGGTGTCGAAGCCGTGCAGCTCCAGGCACTTGCCGCTGAAGCTGTTGACGATCTCGTAGCCGGTCCCGTGCTGCTGGACGTTCCAGCGCTGGTTGGAGCCGCCGTCGCAGTTCCACAGGTCGACCAGGGCGCCGTCGCTGGTGTCGTGGTCGTGCAGTTCCAGGCACTTGCCGATCTGCATGTTCGTGTACTCGTACCCCGGCGCACCGGCGGCGCTGGCCGGCGCGGACGAGCAGGCGAGCGCGAGGCCGGCCGCGGCCGCGACGGCGCCGCCGGCCCGCAGGACACGTCTGGTCTGGAGCTTCATGATCTTTTCCCCCGTCGAATCGACTCGTCGAAGCCAACATAAGATCATCATGCGAGCCAGTCGATCAAGTGTCAGATCGCTTGTTTTTGATGCCAGTTGAGCAGCGCCGAAGGCGCGCCGAAATGTTGTTTGCGCAGGTCGCTAGGGTTCTGACGTGGACAATCTGATCTTCACCATGAGCCGGCGCCAGCTCGGCAACCTGCTGCTGCGAGCCGGCGGGTTCTTCACCCTCGCCACCGTGGTGCCCTTCGCGATGGCCCAGCACCAACCGCTGATCGGCGTCGTGATGGCCGTGACCCTGCTCGGGCTCCTCGTGGTCGCCGCCGGTTGCGGCCGGACCACGCTCGACCCGGACGGAATCGAGCTCCGGCAGTACTTCGTCCTGCGCCGCCGGTTCGGCTGGGACCAGATCGACTCGCTGGAGCCGGAGACGAACGGCAGCACGGAGTTCGTCCGGATGCACCTGGCCGACGGCCGCCGGATCACGCTGCCCTGCCCGTCCGAGAGCATCATCGCCCCGAATCCGGACTACGCGGCCGAGCGGGACCGGCTGCTCGGCTACTGGAACGAGCACGGGCACCGGAGCGCGCCGGCCGTGCCGAGCGTGCCGAGCGCGCTGTGATAGGTCTAGACCATCTCTTGTCACCCCGATAGGCTGCGGACCCATGGCTGAGATCATCGGTGTGGTCGAGAGGCTCTGGCGCTACCCCGTGAAGTCCACCGCCGGGGAGCGGCTGACCGAGGTCGGTGTCGATGAACGCGGCCTGGCGGGCGACCGCCTCTATGCCGTCCGGGACGGCGACGGCAAGTTCGGCTCGGGCAAGAACACCCGCCGGTTCCGCCGGATGGACGGCCTGCTGCGGCTCGGCTCCCGGCTTGGCTCCCGACTCGACCGCCCCGAACTGCTCGACCCGCTGGGCCACCCGGTCGCCGACCCCGACGCGTTCCTGCGCGCCTACCTGCAGCGCGAGGACGTCTCGCTGGCCCGCGAGGACGCCGTCTCGCACTTCGACCAGCTGCCGGTCAGCGTGCTCACCACCGCCACGCTGGACTGGATGCGGGAGGCGGCGAGCACGGCGCTGGTGGACGAGCGGCGGTTCCGCCCGAACGTCCTGCTGCGCACGCCGCCCGGCACCCGCCCGTTCGTCGAGGACGACTGGTTCGGCCGCGAGGGGCTCCTGGGCTCGGGCGTGCCGGACTCCGACGTGGCGAGCTCCGGCGTGCCGGGCTCCGGCGTGCGGCTGGCCTTCGTGCGGGCCAGCGAGCGGTGCGCGATGACGAGCACGGCCCAGCCCGGCCTGCCGTACGCGCCGGAGATCCTGCGCGCCATCGCCAGGTGCCACGACAACCGGCTGGACGCGCTGGCCACCGTCAGCGCCCCGGGACGGCTGCGGGTGGGCGACCGACTGCGGCTGCTCTAGGGCCTGTCCGGCGGTGGTGGTTCAGGAGCGCGCGGACTGCGGGAGCAGGCAGAACGGGTGGCCGGCCGGATCCGCGTAGATCACCCAGCCGGGCTCGCGGCGCAGCACCGCCGCGCCGTGCGCCGTCACCTCCCGCTCCGCGAGCGCGAGGTCGGGGACCTCGACGTCCAGGTGCACCTGCTGCGGGTGCGCCGGATCGGGCCACTGCGGCGGGTGGAAGTCCGCCACCCGCTGGAAGCCCAGCACCAGGCCGCCCGGCGTGTGCAGGGTGGACCAGTCCTCGTCCAGCGACCAGCGCGGATCCGGCCGGTCCACCTCCCCGCCGAGCAGCACGGCGTAGAACCGGGCCAGCGCGGGCGGGTAGTGGCAGTCCAGGACCACGCACTGCAGCGTGCCGAGCATGACGCCTCCTCCGGGCAGGGATCCTCGCTGCCGATGATCCCTCAGCCGGGCTCAGCCGATCCGCAGGCCGCGCAGGATCAGGTCCAGCAGGGCGAAGACGAAGAGCGAGATCCCGACGAAGCCGTTGGTGGTGAAGAACGCGCGGTTGAGGCGGGAGAGGTCGCCCGGCTTGACGATGCTGTGCTCGTACAGGAAGGCGCCGATCACCACGACCAGGCCGACGAAGAACGCCGGGCCGGCGTGGGTGAGCACGCCGTACCAGGCCAGCAGGCCGGTGGTGATCAGGTGACAGACCCGGGCGCCGTACAGCGCGCCGGCGACGCCGAAGCGGGCCGGCACCGAGCGCACGCCCTCGGCGCGGTCGGCCGCGACGTCCTGGCAGCCGAAGATCAGGTCGAAGCCGCCGATCCAGATGCCGACCGCCAGGCCCAGCACCACGGCGTCCCAGGACCAGCGGCCGGTGACCGCGAGCCAGGCACCGACCGGGCCCATCGCCTGGGCCAGGCCCAGGATCGCGTGCGGGAAGTCGGTGAACCGCTTGCCGTACGGGTAGACCACCATCGGCACCACGGCCACCGGCGCGAGCACCAGACAGAGCGTGTTGAGCGAGGCGGCCGCACCGAGGAAGACGAGCAGCGCGATCGCCGAGCCGGTGTACGCGGTGCGCAGCGAGACCGCGCCGGTGACCAGCTCGCGGTTGGCGGTGCGCGGGTTGCGGGCGTCGATCTCGCGGTCGATGATCCGGTTCGCCGCCATCGCGAAGGTGCGCAGGCTGACCATCGCGACCGTGACGACCAGCAGCGTGCCCCAGTGCACCTTCCGGTCGGCCAGGAACATCGCGGTCAGGGTGGCGATGTAGGCGAAGGGGAGGGCGAAGACCGAGTGCTCGATCAGCACCAGCTTCAGGAAGGCCTTGGCCCGGTTGGGCGGCGGCGTCTCGAAGAGATCCGCAGTGGTACTCACAGCCCGTACTCCGTCCAGCGCTTCGTCACCAGCTCGGCCGTCGCCGGGTCCGAGGTGACCATCTCGGGCCAGCCGCCGTCGCGGGTGTAGCCCTCCTCCGGGAGCTTGCGGGTCGCGTCGATGCCCGCCTTGCCGCCCCAGAACTGCTGGTACGACGCGTGGTCCAGGTGGTCGACCGGACCCTCGACGACGCTCAGGTCGCGGCTGTAGTCGACGTTGCCGAGCGCCCGCCAGGCGACTTCCTGGTAGTCGTGCACGTCGCAGTCGGCGTCCACCACGATGATCAGCTTGGTCAGCGACATCATGTGCGCGCCCCAGATGGCGTGCATCACCTTCTGCGCGTGCTTCGGGTACTTCTTGTCGATCGAGACGATCACGCAGTTGTGGAAGCCGCCGGCCTCGGGCAGGTCGTAGTCGACGATGTCCGGGATGATGATCTTCAGCAGCGGCAGGAAGAACCGCTCGGTGAACTTGCCCAGCGGGCCGTCCTCGGTCGGCGGGCGGCCGACCACGATGGACTGCAGGATCGGGCGCCGGCGCATCGTCACGCAGTCGATGGTCAGCGCGGGGAACGGCTCCTGCGGCGTGTAGAAGCCGGTGTGGTCGCCGAACGGGCCCTCCGGCAGCAGCTCACCGGGCTCCAGCCAGCCCTCCAGGACCACCTCGGCGTCGGCCGGGACCTGGAGCGGCACGGTCTTGCAGTCCACCATCTTGACCCGCTCACCGGCCACGAAGCCGGCGAACAGGTACTCGTCGATGTCCCCCGGCAGCGGCGCGGTCGCGGCGTACGTGACGACCGGCGGGCAGCCGAAGGCGATCGCGACCGGCAGCCGCTCGCCGCGCTTGGCGGCGACGGCCGCGTGGTTGCGGCTGTCCTTGTGGATCTGCCAGTGCATGCCGATGGTCCGCTTGTCGTGCCGCTGGAGGCGGTACAGACCGAGGTTGCGGATGCCGGTGTCCGGGTCCTTGGTGTGGGTCAGGCCCAGGTTGAAGAAGGAGCCGCCGTCCTGCGGCCAGGTGAAGAGCGCGGGCAGCTGGTCCAGGTCGACGCTGTCCCCGGTCAGCACGACCTCCTGGACCGGCGCCTCGGTCGCCTTGACCTTGCGCGGCGGCACGTGCGCCATCGAGGCGAGCTTGCCGAAGGCGTCCCGGAACCCGGTGAAGCCGTGCGGCAGCTCGGGCTTCAGCAGCCCGGCGATCTTCTCGGCGATGTCCTCCGGCGACTTCAGGCCGAGCGACTTGGCCAGCCGGCGCTCGGTGCCGAAGACGTTCATCGCGAGCGGCATCGAGCTGCCCTTGACGTTCTCGAAGAGCAGCGCGGGGCCCTTGGCCTTCTGCACCCGGTCGACGATCTCGCCGATCTCCAGATGGGGGTCGACCTCGGCCTTGATGCGCTTGAGGTCGCCTTCTCGTTCGAGGGCCCGCAGAAACGAGCGGAGATCGTCGTATGCCATGGGAGCAAGTATCGGTCACCCGATAGCCTGGGCCGGTCAAGAGGGTCCCGGTTCGGCCCGGCCGTGCACCCCCGGCGGACCCGCCGAGGACACGCAGAACGACCGCCTTCGGGCAGCGCGGGCGCGATACTGCGGACTGCGTGCATTGCGGGCGCAAGAGGCTTCACGTCGATTTTGGCGTATCCCTACGAGTTACCGGCATATTTCGCCCACCCGGCCACCCCGCCGACTACCTCCCGGTAACCCCTCCTCCATCCGGCGGACACTCGGCCGGAAACGCCGCCATACCGGCCCTGAACTGCTAATTTGCCAGTGACAGGGGATCACCTAGCAGCTTGGCGTGCACTCGGCAAGTAACCCTCGGAGCCACCTGCCGACGCCCGTCACCATGGTCTCTTCTGTATGACTCCGACAGCTAAAGGCTGGTGACCTTGTACGGAATCGACGCCGAATCGGGACCGCCATCCCTCGTAATGTCGTAGGGAGGACGGAAATCGCAGCCGGGAGCCCGAGGAGACACCGACTGCTCGCACGCTCACATACCTGGGAGTTCGAGATGACGGTGTTGCAGGAGAGCCCCTCGGGAGAGCCCACGGACACGCGTGGCCGAGTCACCGAGCTGCACGAGCTGCGTGAGCAGGTTCGTCGTGGTCCGAGTGAGGCGGCCACCGAGGCGCAGCACGCGAAGGGCAAGTTGACGGCCCGTGAGCGGATCGATCTGCTGCTGGACGAGGGTTCGTTTCATGAGGTGGAGCCTCTGCGGCGGCATCGTGCGTCGGGTTTCGGCCTTGAGGGGAAGAAGCCGCATACCGATGGTGTGATCGTCGGGTGGGGCACGGTGCACGGGCGGACGGTGTTCACGTACGCGCATGATTTCCGGATCTTCGGGGGTGCGCTGGGTGAGGCGCATGCGCAGAAGATCCACAAGATCATGGATATGGCGATCGCGGCGGGTGCGCCGTTGGTGTCGTTGAACGATGGTGCGGGTGCGCGGATCCAGGAGGGTGTCACGGCGCTGGCCGGGTACGGCGGCATCTTCCAGCGCAACACGCGTGCGTCGGGGGTGATCCCGCAGATCTCGGTGATGCTGGGTCCGTGTGCCGGTGGCGCCGCCTACTCGCCGGCGTTGACGGATTTCGTGTTCATGGTGCGGGAGACCTCGCAGATGTTCATCACGGGTCCGGACGTGGTGCAGGCGGTGACGGGCGAGAAGATCTCGCAGAACGGTCTGGGTGGCGCGGACGTCCACTCCTCGGTCTCGGGTGTGTCGCACTTCGCGTATGACGACGAGCAGTCGTGCATCGAGGAGGTCCGCTTCCTGCTGTCGCTGCTGCCGCAGAACAACCGGGAGATGCCGCCGGCCACGCCGACCGAGGACCCGGTCACCCGTCGCTGCGACGCGCTGCTGGACTTGGTGCCGGCGGACGGCAACCGGCCGTACGACATGCGCAAGGTGATCGAGGAGGTCGTCGATCACGGCGAGTACCTGGAGATCCATGAGCGGTGGGCGACGAATGTGATCGTCGCGTTGGCGCGGATCGACGGGCACGTGGTGGGGATCATCGCGAACCAGCCGCAGTCGCTGGCGGGTGTGCTGGACATCAACGCCTCGGAGAAGGCGGCGCGGTTCGTGCAGATGTGCGACGCGTTCAACATTCCGCTGGTGACGTTGCTGGACGTGCCCGGGTTCCTGCCGGGTGTGGACCAGGAGCACGACGGGATCATCCGGCACGGCGCGAAGTTGCTGTACGCGTACTGCAACGCCACGGTGCCGCGGATCCAGCTGATCCTGCGCAAGGCGTACGGCGGGGCGTACATCGTGATGGACTCGCGCTCGATCGGCGCGGACCTGTCGTACGCGTGGCCGACGAACGAGATCGCGGTGATGGGCGCGGAGGGCGCGGCGAACGTGATCTTCCGGCGGGACATCAACGGGGCCCAGGACCCGGAGGCGATGCGCGCGCAGAAGATCAAGGAGTACAAGAGCGAGTTGATGCACCCGTACTACGCGGCCGAACGCGGTCTGGTGGACGACGTGATCGACCCGGCCGAGACCCGCGAGGTCCTCGCCGCCGCCCTGGCCATGCTCCGCACCAAGCACGCCGACCTGCCCAGCCGCAAGCACGGCAACCCGCCGATGT